>NZ_DASUHS010000195.1:0-19371 GCF_036273375.1 Mycobacterium sp.
TCGCGCGCGACCACGGCGACCAGGTTCCCGAGGACGTCGACACCCTGCTGACGCTGCCCGGAGTCGGCACATACACAGCCCGCGCGATCGCTTGCTTTGCCTATGGCCAGTCGGTACCGGTGGTGGACACCAATGTGCGCCGGGTGGTGGCGCGTGCGGTGCACGGCCTGGCCGACGCGGGCGCACCCTCCGCGACGCGCGACCACGCCGACGTGTCGGCGCTGCTGCCCGAGGACGGAACGGCACCGAAGTTCTCCGTCGCGCTGATGGAACTGGGCGCGACGGTGTGTACGGCGCGCGCGCCGCGCTGTGGGCTGTGCCCGCTGGACCGGTGCGCGTGGCGGCATGCCGGTTATCCGCCCGCGCAGGGCCCGGCCCGCCGCGTTCAGACCTACGCCGGGACCGACCGTCAGGTCCGCGGACGGCTGATGGATGTGTTGCGCGCCAACGATTCTCCGGTGACTCGGGCCGACCTGGATGTGGCGTGGCTGACCGATACCGCACAGCGCGACCGGGCGCTGTATTCGCTGCTGGCCGATGGCTTGGTGACACAGACGCGCGACGGCCGGTTCGCGCTGGCCGGTGAGGAGTAGCCCGTCAGGCCGGCGGATGCGGCGCCGCGAGAAACGACTCGACCGCCGCGCGGTACAGCTGGGGCGCCTCGTCGTGAACCAGGTGGCCGGCTTCCGGGGCCTTCAAATACGTTGTCATGAAGCCGGTTTCAGCCATTTCTTGCATCTGCCCCGGCGGGGTGACTGAGTTGCCGGCCTCGATCAGCAGCGTGGGGGAACGCACCGCGCGCCACTGCGCCCAGTAGTCCCGGGTGCCCCATTCGGCCGCGATTTCGATCCACCGCGCGGTGTAACCGTGCAGCCGCCAACCGGTCTCGGTGCGGTCGAAGGCCTCCAGAAAATACTGGCCGGCGATGGGCCCGAATTCGGCGAAAACCTGCTCGGCGGAGTCGAATTCGACCGGCAGGGCGTGCAGCCACGGTTCCCAGGGGCCGGTGGTGCGGCCGCGGAAGTCCGGCGCCATGTCCTCGAGCACCAGGGCGGAAACCAGTTCGGGGCGCTCGGCGGCCAAGCACCATGCATGCAGGGCGCCCATCGAATGCCCGACCATCCGGACCGGCACCGCCAGCCTGCTCACCACGTCAGCCAGGTCGGCCACGAACCGTTCGGTGCTGATCGGGTGCGGATCTTGAACGTCGCGGCCCCGATGCCATGGCGCGTCGTAGGTGTAGACAGTGCCCAACCGGGTCAGCCAGGGCAGTTGCCGCGGCCAGGTGGTCCCCCGTCCCATCAGGCCGTGCACCAGCACCAGCGGCTCGCCGTCCCCCCCGTGGCAAGTCAACAGGTGGCTGGGCATAGCACCATCTTGCGTGCACCGCCCTGGGCCCCAGCACGGGGATGGGCGGGGTAGCCTAGCGGCATGTCGCCAGTGGTGAAGATCAACGCAATCGAGGTACCCGCCGACGCGGGCCCCGAGCTGGAGAAGCGGTTCGCCCACCGGGCGCACGCGGTCGACAACCAGCCCGGCTTCCTCGGCTTTCAGCTGCTCCGCCCGATCAAGGGCGAGAACCGCTACTTCGTGGTGACCCAGTGGGAGTCCGAAGAGGCATTCCAGGCGTGGGCGCAGGGGCCCGCCATCGAAGCGCACTCCGGCGAGCGGGCGAAGCCGGTGGCGACCGGGGCCTCGCTGCTGGAATTCGAGGTTGTGATGGACGTTGCCGGCAACAAGCAGGCTGGCTAACGGGCTATCGGCCAGGCGCCGCGCACTGGCGCTGAGCGCGGCCGCCGCACTGGTAGTGACATTGGCGCCCGGTTGCGCTCCCAACCCCTCCCCGCAGGCGAACGCGGCGAATCCGGGACGGCAGATCGACACCCGGACCCCGCCCGGGATCCGGGCCCAGCAGACGTTGGACATGCTCAACTCGGACTGGCCCATCGGCCCGGTCGGGGTCGGCACCCTCGCCGCACCCGACAAGGTCGAGTCGGTGGAAACCACCATGGAGGCGCTGTGGTGGGACCGTCCGTTCACGCTCAACGGCGTCGATCTGGGCGCGAGCGTGGCGAACCTGCACCTGACCTCGTCCTACGGTGCGCGACAAGACATCCGGATTCACACCGACGACGGCGGTTCGGTGGATCGTTTCGATCTCGACACTCAGGCGCCCACCATCAGCTCGTGGCGCGACATCGACGCGGTGCTGGGCAAGACCGGTGCGCGCTACTCCTATCAGGTCGCCAAGGTCAACGACGGGCATTGCGATCCGGTGGCGGGCATCAACACGCACGAATCTTTGCCGCTGGCATCCATTTTCAAGCTGTATGTGTTGCATGCGCTGGCGGGCGCGATCAAGAACGGAACGGTGTCCTGGGATGACCAGCTGACGGTCACCGATAAGAGCCGAGCGGTCGGCTCGTCGGGGTTGGCTTTGCCTGCCGGAGCGCATGTTTCGGTGCGCACCGCCGCCGAGAAGATGATCGCCACCAGTGACAACATGGCGACCGACCTGCTCATCGAGAAGATGGGCACACACGCCATCTCCGAAGCGCTGGCCACGGCCGGCCATCACGACCCTGCCAGCATGACCCCATTCCCCACCATGTACGAGTTGTTCTCCGTCGGCTGGGGCAAGCCGGACCTGCGCAGCCAATGGGAGCATGGATCACCGCAAGTCCGCGGGCAGCTGCTGGAGCAGGCGAATTCGACGCCCTATGACCCGGATCCGATGCGGGCCCATTCGCCGGCATCCTCCTACGGTGCCGAGTGGTACGGCAACGCCGAGGACATCTGTCGGGTCCATTCGGCGCTGCAGGCCGAAGCGGTCGGAAAGGCCGCTCCGGTGCGCGAGATCCTCTCCGCGGTCTCAGGTATCCAGCTGGACCACAATGTCTGGCCCTATATCGGCGCGAAAGCCGGTGGCCTGCCCGGTGATCTGACGTTCAGCTGGTATGCCGTCGACAAGACGCAGCAGCCGTGGGTAGTCAGCTTTCAGCTGAACTGGCCGCGCGATCACGGGCCGACGGTGACCGGCTGGATGCTGAAGATCGCCAAGCAGGCCTTCGCCCTGATCGCCCCGCGCTGAGGCTCACAAGCGCAGCGTCCAACGGCCATCCCGAAAATGCATGACGACGCGGCCGACCGGCTCGACGTCGATTCGCCAAAATGATTCTGGGCTGATGTCGAGCGCCGCCACGACCGCCGCCCGGATCACCGCGGGGTGTGTCACCGCCACCGTGCGTAATGGGTTGGCGGTCAACGACGTCAGCCACTGCGCAACCCGCAAGATCAGCTCGGTGATCGACTCGCCGCCGGGCGGCCCGGCGCCCGGTTGGCTCAGCCACGCCTCGAGTTCATCGGGTGGCAGGGCCGCAAGCGCCTCACCGCGCCACCGTCCGCAGTCGAGGTCGGCCAATAGCGGCTCGATTTCGGCTTGCAGGCCAAGCAGTTTCGTGGTCTGCAGGGTGCGCTGCTCGGGTCCGCACAGCTGGCGCTGCGCGGCGCCGGCGACGGTGTCCATCGCCTCAACCTGACGGCGGCCGATCGCGTTCAGCGGTTCGTCGGCGGGAAAACGCCCGTCCGCCATGGCATCCGTCATGCCATGCGAGAGCAGGGTCACCCGGACGACCCCGGTCACGCCGCGATACTCGACGCCTGCCGTGTCCGCACCGAAAGCAGCCGTCCGCTGATCGTCGCGAACACCAGACCGATGCCCGCCCACAGCACCAGCTGTGTGGCCAGCGACAGCAACCTGAACTCGTAGAGGACGTCGGCGGGGAATCCCGGATAGATGATCGTCCCCGCGGCGTCACGCAGCGGTCCGGGTGTCTCGTCCACGGTCGGCAGCAGCACCGCCACCACCACGATCGCCACCAGATACGCTGCGGCCGCCAGCAGTCCCGCGTTCCAGGCACCGAACCGGGCGGCGAGGCGCCGCGCCAGCCAGACCGCGCCGATCGCCAGCACCACCGACACCAGCACTATCACCAGGTACCAGCCGGTGCGCGCTCCGATCGTGTCGGCCTGTCCGACCGCCGGTGGGTTCGGCGGATACTTCACGAACGGCACCACGTACACCGCCCCGAACGCGCCGGCGGCCAACAAAAGCGAGAGCCTCTGCGGCTGGCCTACTTCCGCGCGCGCACAGACGATGCTGAACAGCACTGCGAACAGCGCGCCCATGGCGAGGCCGAAGATCAGCACACCGAATCCCAGCCCGGGGCCCGATTGCACGCCGCGGGTGAACAACTCTGCGCCGTGCTCGTGCACGCCGTGCGCATTCTCTGCGTCGGTGCGGCCGTCTTCAAAAGCGATTGCGCGACCAATGACGAGCTCGGCGCACAGGCGGGCGAAAACGAACGCCAGCACCGCGCCGACAGCACCCGCCAGAAGACCGCCCCCGATTAGGCGTTTCTCCACGAGACGCAGTCAGTGGCAGGGGAAGCCGAGTAGGTGCCTTGCGTCGTGCACGAACTCGTGCACGTGCGAATCGCTGCCGAACAGCGAGACCGCCCCCTGGTCGACGCCGACGAAGTACAGCGCCAGCAACGCGAGGAAGACGGTCGCCGCCAACCAAAGTGCGGTGCGTGCCGCGGACAGATCAACCGATCGGGTGCGGCTGCCGGTTAGCTGCGGGTGGGACACAATCGACTCCTTCTGGGGATAACGCGTCCCCCTTGGGTATGACGAGCCTCGGGTCTGACTTTGGACAGTGGCGCGACCGTTCTGGACTTTCACCAGATTCCGTTGCACGTCGATGACAACGGTCAGTGTAAACCCGGCGGTTAGCCGAGCGAACGCCGATCAAGGCTGGGGCCTCCACCGTCCAGCGCAGCGAAAACGGGCGGTTAGCTCCGACTGGAACTGACCGCCCGTTTCCCTTGGTCGCTACTGCGCGTCCGGCACCGGATCGCCGGCGCTGTGCGCTCCGGCTTTCGCCAGGTCCGGCTCGGCCGGCGGCTTGCGGGCTCCGGTGAAGGTGAACTTCGCGTCCTCGCCGGCGCTTTCGCCGTCCCAGTTGTCCACATCGACCGTGACTACCTGGCCCGGACCGACCTCCTCGAAGAGGATCTTCTCGGAGAGCTGGTCCTCGATCTCGCGCTGGATGGTGCGCCGCAGCGGGCGTGCACCCAGCACCGGGTCGAAGCCACGCTTGGCGAGCAGGGTCTTGGCCTTATCGGTCAGCTCCATCGACATGTCCTTGGTCTTGAGCTGCTTGCCGACGCGCTCGATCATCAGGTCGACCATCCGGATGATCTCGTCGCGGGTCAACTGGTGGAAGACGATGATGTCGTCGATGCGGTTGAGGAACTCCGGGCGGAAGTGCTTCTTCAGCTCGTCGTTGACCTTCTGCTTCATCCGCTCGTAGTTATTGTCACCGCCGCTCTGGGTGAAGCCCAGGCCGACCGGCTTCGAGATGTCGGAGGTGCCGAGGTTCGAGGTGAAGATCAGCACGGTGTTCTTGAAGTCGACCGTGCGGCCCTGGCCGTCGGTGAGCCGGCCGTCCTCGAGGACCTGCAACAGGCTGTTGTAGATCTCCTGGTGGGCCTTCTCGATCTCGTCGAACAGCACCACCGAGAACGGCTTGCGCCGCACCTTCTCGGTGAGCTGGCCGCCCTCCTCGTACCCGACGTATCCGGGGGGCGCGCCGAACAGCCGCGACGCGGTGAACCGGTCGTGGAACTCGCCCATGTCGATCTGGATGAGCGCGTCGTCGTCGCCGAACAGGAAGTTTGCCAGCGCCTTGGACAGCTCGGTCTTACCCACACCGGACGGGCCGGCGAAGATGAACGAACCCGACGGGCGCTTGGGGTCTTTCAGCCCGGCCCGGGTGCGGCGGATCGCCTTGGAGACGGCCTTGACGGCATCCTCCTGGCCGATGATCCGCTTGTGCAGCTCGTCCTCCATACGCAGCAGCCGGGTCGTCTCGGCCTCGGTGAGCTTGAACACCGGGATACCGGTCCAGTTGCCCAGCACCTCGGCGATCTCATTGTCGTCCACCTCGGCGACCACATCGAGATCACCTGAGCGCCATTGCTTCTCGCGCTCGGCGCGCTGGCCGACCAGTTGCTTCTCGCGATCGCGCAGGCTGGCCGCCTTCTCGAAGTCCTGTGCGTCGATCGCCGATTCCTTCTCCCGGCGCGCCTCGGCGATCTTCTCGTCGAACTCGCGCAGGTCTGGCGGCGCGGTCATCCGCCGGATTCGCATCCGGGCGCCCGCCTCGTCGATCAGGTCGATCGCCTTGTCGGGCAGGAACCGGTCGTTGTTGTAGCGGTCGGCCAGGGTGGCCGCGGCCACCACCGCGCCGTCGGTGATCGACACCCGGTGGTGCGCCTCGTAGCGGTCGCGCAGACCCTTGAGGATCTCGATGGTGTGCTCCACGGTCGGCTCGCCCACCTGCACCGGCTGGAAGCGGCGCTCCAGCGCGGCGTCCTTCTCGATGTACTTGCGGTACTCGTCGAGTGTGGTGGCACCGATGGTCTGCAGCTCGCCGCGGGCCAGCTTGGGCTTGAGGATGCTCGCGGCGTCGATCGCGCCCTCGGCGGCGCCGGCACCAACCAGGGTGTGCAGCTCGTCGATGAACAGGATGATGTCGCCGCGGGTGTTGATCTCCTTGAGCACCTTCTTCAGGCGCTCCTCGAAGTCACCGCGATAGCGGCTGCCCGCCACCAGCGAACCGAGGTCCAGCGTGTAGAGCTGCTTGTCCTTCAGCGTCTCCGGAACCTGGCCGTGCACGATCGCCTGCGCCAGCCCCTCGACGACGGCGGTCTTACCGACACCGGGCTCGCCGATCAGCACCGGGTTGTTCTTGGTGCGCCGGCTCAACACCTGCATCACCCGCTCGATTTCCTTCTCGCGGCCGATGACCGGGTCCAGCTTGCCTTCCATCGCGGCCGCGGTCAGGTTGCGGCCGAACTGGTCGAGCACCAGAGACGTGGACGGGCTGCCGGATTCGCCACCACGTCCACCGGTGCCGGCCTCGGCGGCTTCCTTGCCCTGGTAGCCACTCAGCAACTGGATCACCTGCTGGCGCACCCGAGTCAGTTCGGCGCCCAGCTTCACCAGCACCTGCGCGGCCACGCCCTCACCCTCGCGGATCAGGCCCAGCAAAATGTGCTCAGTGCCGATGTAGTTGTGGCCGAGCTGCAGCGCCTCGCGCAGGCTCAGCTCGAGAACCTTCTTGGCGCGGGGCGTGAACGGGATGTGCCCCGACGGGGCCTGCTGGCCCTGGCCGATGATTTCCTCGACCTGGCTGCGAACGCCCTCGAGCGAGATGCCCAGCGACTCCAGCGACTTCGCCGCGACGCCTTCACCCTCGTGAATCAAACCCAGCAGGATGTGCTCGGTGCCGATGTAGTTGTGGTTGAGCATCCGGGCCTCTTCTTGCGCCAGGACGACGACCCGCCGTGCTCGGTCGGTAAATCTTTCAAACATCGGGTTACCTGCTCTCCCTCACATCGGTACAAACCTGTTAGCGGCCCAGTGCCGGTCCCCTGCGGCCGGAATCGCGTACCTGCCTCCACTGTAGTGGTCGGCTTGCCAGCGGGCCTAACCTTGCCGTCGTTCTTCGGTGCGGACCCGCTCGGTCTTTCCCGGGCCAATCTCACCTGCGACTGCCTGCGGCGTTGCGCGCCGTAACTGGAGAAACGTTGCGACGTTCTGATTCGTTTCCCGAGGCGCCCGAAGATTGTTTCGCGCCCAGCGAAACGTCAAACCGGCGCCCGGGCATGGAGCCCGGGCGCCGGTTTGAGAACTGCTAGGTCGCTGCGTGGAATGCGTCGATCACGTCGGCCGGGATGCGGCCCCGCGTCGACACGTTGTGCCCGTTGCGACGGGCCCATTCACGGATGGCAGCGCTCTGCTCGCGGTCGATCGCGCCGCGGCCACGTCCCGAGCCGGAACGCCCACGCCGACGGCCGCCGACGCGGCGACCGGCTTCCACCCATTGCTTCAGATCGCCGCGCAGTTTCGCGGCATTCTTGGACGAAAGATCAATCTCGTAGGTCACCCCGTCAAGCCCGAATTCCACCGTTTCGTCGGCTGCGCCGGCACCGTCGAAATCATCGACCAGGGTGACGGTCACTTTTTTTGCCATTGGCTTACCCTCGCATTTCGTCCTGAGCAGTTACTGAGCAGATTGGATCAAACCTCCCCGGGTCACCAATGTGCCATAGCAGTGAAGCATACTCAATCTGTACGGAAGCCGCACATTGAAACTTTCACTACGACTGGGGCCGAACAATCGGGAACAAAACTGTCTCTCGAATTGACAGTCCAGTCAAAGTCATCAACAACCTGTCGATCCCCATTCCCGTTCCGGTACACGGCGGCATCGCATACTCGAGCGCGGCAAGGAAATCTTCGTCGAGCACCATGGCTTCATCGTCGCCCGCGGCGGCCGCGCGCGCCTGCGCAGCGAACCTCTCACGCTGCACGACGGGATCGTTCAATTCGGAATACCCGGTCGCTAATTCGACGCCGCCCAGATAGAGATCCCACTTCTCGGTGACGCCCGCGATGCTACGGTGCTGGCGCGTCAAAGGCGTTGTCTCGACCGGGAAATCCCTCACAAAGGTCGGAGCGACGAGCGCGTTGCCCACGGAGTGCTCCCACAGTTCCTCGACGATCTTTCCGTGTCCATAGCCCCGGTCAGCGGGTATCTCGACGCCCAGCCGGTCGGCGATTCCGAGCAACTGTTCGACCGGCGTCGCAGGCGTGATCTCTTCACCGAGTGCCGCAGACAATGACGGGTACATTTGAATGGAAGCCCATTCTCCGTCTATGTCGTAGACACCGCCGTCGGGAAGCGGGAGTTGTCGGGTTCCGATCGCCTCATCGGCTACCTCTTGAATAAGCTCACGCGTCACTACTGCCGAATCGTCATAGGTTCCGTACGCCTGGTAGGTCTCCAGCATGGAAAATTCCGGAGAATGGGTGGAATCCGCACCTTCGTTTCGGAACACTCGATTTAGTTCGAAAACCCGGTCAAAACCACCGACGACGCAGCGCTTCAGGAACAGTTCCGGTGCGATCCTCAAGTAGAGATCGATGTCCAGTGCATTGGAATGTGTGATGAACGGCCGCGCGGCCGCGCCGCCGGCCAGCGTCTGCAACATTGGGGTTTCGACTTCGAGAAACCCGCGGCGTTCCAAAGCGTTGCGTATCGCGCGGATGACGGCGATCCGCTGCCGCGCCACCGTGCGCGCCTGCGGGCGCACGATCAGGTCGACGTAGCGCTGCCGTACTTGCCCCTCTTCGCTCATGTCCTTATGCGCGACGGGCAGCGGACGCAGCGACTTGGACGCCATCTGCCAGGAATCGGCCAGCACGGACAATTCGCCGCGCCGTGAGCTGATTACGTTGCCGTGCACGTAGACGATGTCACCGAGGTCGACGTCGGTCTTCCAGGCGTCGAGGGATTGCTGGCCGACCTGATCGAGGCTGATCATCACCTGCAGGCTGGTGCCGTCGCCCTCTTGCAGCGTGGCGAAGCACAGTTTGCCGGAGTTGCGGGCGAAGATCACCCGGCCGGCGACGCCGACGAGGTCATCGGTCGCGGTGTCGACCGGCAGGTCGGGATGGGCGGCACGGACCTGGGCCAGCGTGTGGGTGCGTTCGACGGCGACCGGGTAGGGGTCGTGCCCCTCGGCGAGCAGCCGAGCGCGCTTATCGCGGCGAATTCGGTACTGCTCGGGAATATCCAGGTCGTCGGCACTCACGACGTGCCAGCTTAAAGGACTGTGCTTTGAGGATGCGTCGACGGCTTTGCGTATGCGCTGCGGTGCGAAGCCGGTGTGTCAGCGTGCCGTCTTCAGCCGGCCGCGCTGGACGTCGCGGTTGCGTTCGAAGATCAGCCGCAGGCCGTGCAGAGTCAGGTGCTGGTCGTATTGGCTGACGGTCTGCAACTCAGGCAGCAGCAGCGGCGCGGTGTGGCCGGTGGCGATGATCGCGACGTCGTCGCCGGCAAAGCCGTCCACGTCCTCGCGGACGCGCCCGACCAAGCCGTCGACCAGCCCGGCGAAACCGAATACCGCCCCCGCCTGCATGCACTCGACGGTGTTCTTGCCGACCACAGAACGGGGACGGGTCAATTCCACCCGCCGCAGGGCGGCCGAGCGGGCCGCGGCGGCGTCGGAGGACACCTGCAATCCGGGCGCGATCGCGCCGCCGAGGAATTCACCTTTGGCCGACACGACGTCCACACAGATCGAGGATCCGAAGTCGATGACGATGGCGGGGCCGTTGAACCGGTGAAAAGCGGCCAGGCAGTTGACAATTCGGTCGGCACCGACTTCCTTGGGATTGTCGACGAGCAACGGGATGCCAGTGCGTACCCCGGGCTCGATGAGCACGTGCGGCACCGAAGGCCAGTACTGGTCGAGCATGACCCGCACCTCGTGCAGCACCGAGGGGACGGTCGACAACGCCGCGGCGCCGGTGAGCCGCTCTGAATCGTCGCCGATGAGGCCGTCGATTGTCAGCGCCAATTCGTCGGCGGTGATTTCCGCTTCGGTGCGAATCCGCCATTGCTGCACGACATTTGCGTGCTCTTTGGATCCCGATATCAGCCCTACGACGGTGTGGGTGTTACGGACGTCGATCGCTAGCAGCACGACTACCGCGCAACGATCCGGGGATTGAGTAGCTCGGCCGCATCGTCGGGTACGAACGCCGGATCGCTGCCCAGGTCGATCGGCTTGTTGTCGGCGTCGACGAAGACGATCCGCGGCTGGTATGCCCGCGCCTCCGCCTCTTCCATGGTCCCGTAAGCGATCAGGATCACCAGGTCGCCCGGGTGGACGAGATGTGCGGCCGCACCGTTGATTCCGATCACGCCGCTGCCGCGTTCGCCGGTGATCGCGTAGGTGACCAGCCGGGCGCCGTTGTCGATGTCGACGATGGTGACCTGTTCGCCCTCGAGCAGGTCCGCGGCGTCCATCAGATCGGCGTCGATGGTCACCGAGCCGACGTAGTGCAGGTCGGCCTGCGTGACGGTGGCGCGGTGGATCTTCGACTTGAGCATCGTCCTTAGCATCAATTCCTCCAAGGTGAGTGGGCGTATTCGTGGTGTCCGTCCGGCCCAGCGGTGCCGGCGGGTGTTTCGATCTGCATTTCGATGTTGTCCAGCAGTCTGGTGGTGCCCAGCCGTGCCGCAACCAGCAGCCGGGCGCAACCGTGGGCGGGCGCCGGGCCGAGCCCGGCGTCGCGCAGCTCGAGGTAGTCGACGGTGAGGTCGGACACTGCGTCGAGCACCGCGCGCGCCGCGGCGAGAGCGGCCGCGCCGCCATGGTGTGCGGCATGCGCACCGGCTGTGAGCGCAGCCGAAAGCGTCACGGCCAGTTCGCGTTGCGTGGGGTCCAGGTAGCGGTTGCGCGACGACATCGCCAGGCCGTCGGATTCCCGGACGGTCGGCACCCCGACGACCAGCACGTCGATGTTGAGGTCGGCGACCATCTGACGGACCATCACCAGCTGCTGGTAGTCCTTCTCCCCGAAGAAGATCCGGTCCGGTCGCACGATCTGCAGCAGCTTGCACACGACGGTGACCATGCCGGCGAAATGGGATGGCCGGACACCTCCCTCGAGCTCGGCGGCCAGCGGGCCCGGCTGCACGGTGGTGCGCAAACCGTCGGGATACATCGCGGCGGCCGTTGGGGTGAAAACGATTTCGACGCCCTCGGAGCGCAGCAGTGCGACGTCGTCGTCCAGGGTCCGGGGGTAGGCGTCGAGGTCCTCGCCGGCGCCGAATTGCAACGGGTTGACGAAGATCGACACCACCACCACCGCGCCGGGCACCCGCCTGGCCGCGCGCACCAACGCCAGGTGTCCGTCGTGCAGTGCGCCCATGGTGGGCACCAACATCACCCGGCGCCCGGTGTGGCGCAGGGCGCGGCTGACGTCGGCAACATCGCGCGGGGCGGAGTAGACATTGAGTTCGCCCGCCGTGAAGGCCGGGGACTTGCCGGGTCTCATGGTGCCAGTACCTCCACGACGTCCTTGGGGGCATGCGCGCGCTGGGCGGTCCGCAGGGCGTTCATCCGGTACGCCTGCGCCAACTCCGGCCCGACCTGACCCAGCGCGGCCAGGTGCCCCGCGACCGCGGCAGCATCGCCACGCGCGACCGGACCGGTGAGCGCAGCCTGCCCGCGTTGCAGGGTGTTCTCCAGCGCGGCCCTGGCCAGCGGTCCGATGACGCGTTCGGCGATGCCGCCCGGCTGGTCGTCGACAGTCTGTTGGCCGAGCAGTTCGCTGCCGCGCAGTGCGGCGCGCAGCGCGTCGAGCGCGTCGGCGAGCACGGTCACGATGTGGTTGCCGGCGTGGGCCAGGGCGGCGTGGTACAGGACGCGGGCGTCCTCGGCGACGCAGAACGGTTCGCCGCCCATCTCCAGGACCAACGATTGCCCGATCGCGTATCCGATTTCGTCGCCCGCGGTGACGCCGAAGCAGGAATCCGCCAGCCGGCTGATGTCTTCATCGGAGCCGGTGAACGTCATCGCCGGGTGGATCGCCAGCGGGATGCAGCCGTCCTGGGCCAGCGGCTCGAGAATGCCGATCCCGTTGGCGCCGGACGTGTGGGCCACGATGGTTCCGGGCCGCACCGCCGACGTCGCGGCCAATCCGGATACCAGGCCGGCGAGTTCGCTGTCGGGGACCGCGAGCAGCAACAACTCGGCACCGGCGGCCACCTCCGGCGGCGTTGCCACCGGCGTATCGGGCAGCCGGCGTTGTACGCGCTGCCGCGAGGCATGCGAGATGGCGCTGCACGCCACCACGACATGGTCCGCGCGCTCCAGCGCGACACCGAGAGCGGTGCCGACCCGGCCGGCCGAGATGATTCCCACCTTGAGCCGAGCTGGGCGCAGACCGTCGAACTGCACCATCGCAGACGACCTCACAGATATCTTGTTCGTTCCGGTCCCACGTGGTGGGTACCGTTCGGTCACTACGACTGTAGTCGATTACCAGGCGTTACCCAATGTGAGGAAGCTCCCAGCTCAGCCTTCGCGGCGACGTCGCCGGCCGCCTTGGGAGGGCTGCACCTGCAGGCGGGCCAGCAGATCGGCCACCGACTGGCCGCCAGTAGCGGTGCCTTCTCCCGCGCCATTGGGGTCCTCTTGCTGCGGGTCACCGCCGTGCCGGGGCGCTTGCTCCGGTGCCGGCGGCGGCGCCAGGCGTGGCGGCGGGGGCGCGCCGGCGGATGGGCCCTGGTGCGTCGGGGGAGCCGGCGGCGGGGGTGGCGGCGTCGCGGCCGCCGGCGGGGGCGGCACGGCAAAAGCTCCGGGCGACGGCTCGTTAGTGGGTGAAAAATTGCCCATCCCGTAGTCGTGGTACTCGGCCGAATGGCGAGACCTTGCCTGGCGGCCGGAGTCGCCGTACGGCGGTGGCGGCGCCGGCTCGACGGGCAGGCCATCCCAAGCTTCGTCGACGCCCGAATGCCGGGCACGCCGCCGCCCCCCGGCCAAGTCCGCACGTGAATCGGCGCCGGCCCAATTGCTACCAGGAGCACCGGGAGGCAACCACTGGCCTGCCGCGGCGGCGGGCTGCCAACCCTCCCCCGGCCACTGCGCCTGGGGTTGTAGTTGCGGTTCCGCCGCTGGTTCTGGTTGGGGCTGCGGCGCCGGCTCCGGTTGGAACTGCGTCGCCGGCGCGGCCGGCGGCGATTGGTGGCGAGGCTCGAACCGCGGCTCCGCCGGTCTCGCATAGGGGGACCCCTCGGCGTACGAAGGCTCGTCGGCGTACGAAGGCTCTTCGGCGTACGCCGGATCCTGGGCAGGTTCGTACTGGTGACGGACCCGCTCCCGCCGGGGCGGCGGCTGCTGTCGCGGGGGGATCAGCGGTTCCTCGGGCACGTCGATGATGGCGTCGTCGGCGCGGCCGGAGTTGTCCCGCGGCACCGACGTCACGCGGTCGCTGGACACCCAATCGACCGGAGTGTCGCGGGGGTTCTCGCCGTTGCGATCCCACTCGCTGTACGCACGCTCCGGTTGCGGCTCGGCGTCGGGCGTGCCGCCGAGGGCCGGGCGGTGCGCGAGGTCGGTGTCGAAGAGGATTTCCAGACTGGTCCGCAAGGCGGAAAGTTCCGCACGCAACTCGGCCAGATCGTCGGCGGCCTGAGCGCGCAGCTCGGAGGCCAGCTCGCGACGCAGCTGCGACTCGACGGTCAGCTCGTATTCACGCCGGGCCGAGATCTCCCGGTCCAGCTGCAGGTCGTAAACCAGCTTGAGGTCGCGGACCCGGGACTGATCGGCGTCACTTTGGCGGCGATAGAGCACGGAAACGAAGGCGCCGGCGACTGCGGCCCACAGCGCCAGGATTACAGCGAGCTTGAGAAGTTCCACCCGATTGGTGAAAACCAATGCGGAACTGGCCCCCATCGCGAGGACCAGCAACGCCGTCAAGAGCACCCACCCCGGCCTGCGGCCGCCGCGCCGGACTCGGGCGCCGCGGGACAGAACGGTCATGGCCTGAGAGTACCTGCGCGAGGTCAATCCGCGTGTCGCGCGGCTTCGGCGATTCTCGCGCGGGTTATCCGCGGGGCCGCGAGAGTCAACCGCCCGGCCGCCGCCGGCAATCCTGGCGCCGGGCTAGCTTTCCGCACCCTCGCCGTGCTCCGTCGGATCCGGCGGCGACTTGCAGCAATGTTGGAGCCACAGCGCGGAAACCAGCAGCGCCAGTGCGCTGACGGCCGCCACCACGGCCCCCGAGGTGTCCTCGGCGGCGGCCCGCAACCAGGATTTGCGGGGCAGGAAGTACACCAAGATGCCGACCCACCAGCCCAGCATCAACGCGCCCACCCAGGCGGAGGCCTTCGCGACCATCAGGCTGCGCGCCACCGGAAGCGGGTGCAGCCAACCCGGACCGGACCCGATTTCGCCCTCGTTGATCCTGGCTCGCACGTAGCGCGCCCACAGCGCCTCGACGATGGCCACGGCCAATAGCGACAGGCCGGTCCACACCGTGATCGGCGGAAACCACCGGTAGAGGCCCTTGACCAGCAAATAACCCATAACGGCGGCGCCGACCACCGCGGCGGTCAGGTCACGCTTACGGGTGGGCCCCATCAGCTCGTGGGCCCCCGGTCGGCCGCCGGCTTCTCGTTCGGCCGAAGCGTCAGGCCGGTCGGCCGCACGCCGTCCCGGTCGGCCGCTTCCAGCTGGGCGAGCAGGCCGGCGACCGGCTGCGGGCCGTCGGCCAGCGTCAGCCGAGCCTCCGGGTCGACATCCAGCCATGGGATGAGCACGAAAGCGCGTAGATGGGCCAGCGGATGCGGCAACGTCAGATTGTTCTCCCGGGAGATCACCTCGGTTGGGCCGTGGCAGGCGATCAGGTCGACGTCGAGGGTGCGCGGGCCCCAGCGCTCGCCGCGCACCCGGCCCGCCGCGCGCTCGAAATCCTGCGCCCGGGCCAGCCAGCGCTGCCCGTCGCAGGCCGGGTCGTCGGCGATCAGCACCGCGTTGAGGAACGGCGCCTGATCCACCCGGCCCCAGGGGTCGGTCTCGTACACCGGTGACACGGCGAGCACCGCCTCCCCCAGCCCGTCGACGACCGACTGCAACCGCGCCAGCCGGTCACCCAAATTCGAGCCGATGGACAGCACGACTCTGGTCATGGGCGCCGCTCTCCCCCGCAAGCGGGCGGTACCCCAACGATCCCGGCCGAGCCCGCAGCATCGTCGGCGCGCGTCATAGCGCCCCGCCCGCCGGTACCACCGAGCCGCGGCCGCCGCGGCGCGACCGCCGCACCACCACGGCGACGTCGGCGAACTGCTGCGGGATCGGAGCCTGCGGCTTGTGCACCATCACCTCGACGGCGTGCACGCGTTCGTCGTCCATCACCTGGTCGGCGATCTGGGCTGCTACGGTTTCGATCAGATTGCGCGCGGGTCCGGCGACCACGTCGGCGGCCAACTGGGCCAGCGCGGAGTAGTCGTAGGTGTCGGCCAGTTCGTCGCTGTCCCCGGCGCCGACGAGGTCGATCCACACCGTGATGTCGACGACAAAGTCCTGACCATTGGCGCGCTCGTGGTCGAAAACCCCGTGTTGTCCACGAACCTTCAAGCCGCGCAGCTCGATTCGATCAGCCATGGTCTCCAGCCAGTTCCGTGTGCGACCCGTCGGTCCAGGCCGCTACGACCTTGAGGGCGTCGACCGTGGCCCGCACATCGTGCACACGCACCCCCCAGGCTCCATGCAAGGCGGCCAGCGCTGAAACCACCGCGGTGGCCGTCTCACGCCCATCGGGCGGTCGTGGCGAACCGTCGGCCCCGGCTAACAACGTACCGAGGAACCGTTTGCGCGATGCACCCAAGAGCACCGGGACGCCGGTGGCGACCAATCGCGGCAGGGCATGCAGCAGTGCCCAATTGTGTTGTCCCGTCTTGGCGAATCCGAGTCCCGGATCGATCATCAGCTGGCCGGGGTCGACACCGGCAGACACCGCGGCGTCGACGCTGGCCAGCAGTTCGTCGCGCACCTCGGCGACCACGTCGCGGTAGTGCGGCGCCGCGTGTGGCCGCTCGGCCGAGACCGATCGCCAATGCATAAGGACCCAGGGCACTTTCACGTCGGCCACCAGCGGCGCCATAGCGGGGTCGGCGCGGCCGCCGGACACATCGTTGACGATTCGCGCTCCGGCACACAGCGCCGCCCGCGCGACGTCGGCGTGTATAGTGTCGATGCTGACAGTGATGTCTTGTGCTGCAAGTTCTTTGACGACGGGGATGACCCGGGCCGTCTCGACGAGCGGATCGATCCGCGTGGCGCCGGGCCGGGTCGACTCTCCCCCGACGTCGACGATGTCGGCGCCGTCGGCGACTAGGGCTAGACCACGCGCGACGGCCTTTTCGGGGTCGAGATAACGGCCACCGTCGGAGAACGAATCGTCAGTGACGTTCAGAACTCCCATTACCTGCACAGGCGCCAAACTCACTTACGCAGGATCAGGTCGAGCGCTTCGGCTCGAGAAGCGGCGTTGGTTTTGAACAGTCCGCGAACCGCCGACGTGGTGGTGACCGCTCCGGGCTTGCGGACTCCGCGCATCGCCATGCACAGGTGCTCGGCCTCCACCACGACCATCACGCCGCGCGGATTGAGCTTTTTCACCAGGGCGTCGGCGATCTGGCTGGTGAGCCGCTCCTGCACCTGGGGCCGCTTGGAGTACAGATCGACCAGGCGCGCGATCTTCGACAGGCCGGTGACCCTGCCGTCGTTGCCCGGGATGTAGCCGACGTGGGCCACGCCGTGGAACGCCACCAAGTGGTGCTCACACGTGGAGTACAGCGGGATTTCCTTGACCAGCACCAGCTCGTCGTGATCCTCGTCGAACATCGTGTTCAACACGCTGTCGGGATCGGTGTAGAGCCCGGCGAACATCTCGCGGTACGCGCGGGCGACCCGGGCCGGTGTTTCCCGCAGGCCATTCCGATCGGGGTCTTCGCCTATCGCGTGCAGCAACTCGCGGACCGCGGCCTCGACGCGCTCCTGATCGAACACCCGTGTCGTGGGCATCGCGGTATCCGGCAGCGCCATCGAATCCTCCGTTTGCTCAGCCGTGAGCCGGCGGGTTGGACCGGCTTACGTCGTCATCCTGCCGGTCCGGCGAGCCACCCTCCGGGGCGGGTTGGCCGGGCGGCGGATACGGCGGATAGGCGGGAAGCGGCTGACCCGGGTGCCCGGCGCCGCCCTGCTGACCGGGATAACTTTGCTGACCGCCCGGGTGGCCCTGGTGTCCGGGATAGCTCTGCGGGCCGGCGTAACCGCGTGCCGGTTGCGGCCAGTAGGGCTGCTGGCCAGGCTGCGCGGGCGGATGCCAGTGATTCGGCTGTTGTTGCTGCGGCGGCCAGCCCGGCGCGCGCCAGCCGGCCGGGGCGCCGTAGTCGGGTTGCGAGGACCCCTGCGGCTCCCCCTGACGATTACCGCCTTGAGCGCCATGAGAACCGTTGCTGCCGTTGGTGTTTCGCTCGGCCTCCGCCTGCGCGGCCGCGGCGGCCTCGCTGGCCCGCGCGATGGCCGCCTTGAAGGCGGGCTCTTGAACCGGTGGCGGCCAGGGCTCGCCGCGTTCGATGGCCAGCTCGCCGGGCGTCTTGATCGGCGGTTTGTCCGACGGGATGCGGCCGCCGAAATCGTCGAACATGGTGAGCCGCGGGCGTTTTTCGACACCGGAGAAGATGCCCTCCAGCTCGGCGCGGTGCAGGGTCTCCTTTTCCAGCAGCTGGCCGGCCAAAATGTCGAGAATGTCGCGATATTCGGTGAGGACCTCCCACGCCTCGGTGTGGGCGGCCTCGATCAGTTTGCGGATCTCGTCGTCGATGTCGCGGGCGACCTCGTGCGAGTAGTCAGCCTGCGTCCCCATGGTGCGACCCAGGAACGGGTCGCCGTGCTCCGAACCGTATTTGACGGCACCGAGTTTGGAGCTCATCCCGAATTCGGTGACCATCGCGCGCGCGATCTTGGTCGCCTGCTCGATGTCGGATACCGCGCCCGTCGTCGGCTCCCGGAAGACCAGCTCCTCGGCGGCGCGCCCACCCATGGCAAACACCAACTGCGCGATCATCTCCGAGCGGGTCCGCAGGCCCTTGTCTTCCTCCGGCACCGCCACCGCGTGGCCGCCGGTGCGCCCACGCGCCAAAATCGTCACCTTGTAGATCGGCTCGATATCGGGCATCGCCCAGGCGGCCAGGGTGTGCCCGCCCTCGTGATAGGCGGTGATCTTCTTTTCCTGCTCGCTGATGATCCGGCCCTTGCGGCGCGGCCCGCCGATCACCCGGTCCACCGCTTCCTCCAGGGCGGCGCTGGTGATGACGGTGCCGTTCTCGCGGGCGGTGAGCAGCGCCGCCTCGTTGATGACGTTGGCCAGGTCGGCGCCGGTCATGCCGACGGTGCGTTTGGCCAGCCCGGCTAGGTCGGCGTCCGGGCCGATCGGCTTGCCCTTGGAGTGCACTTCCAGCACTGCTCGGCGGCCCGCCAGGTCCGGGTTGGATACCGGGATCTGCCGGTCGAAGCGGCCGGGTCGTAGCAGCGCCGGGTCCAGGATGTCCGGTCGGTTGGTGGCCGCGATGAGGATGACGCCGGCCCGCGGGTCGAACCCGTCCATTTCGACCAGCAACTGGTTGAGCGTCTGCTCGCGCTCGTCGTGACCGCCACCAAGGCCCGCGCCGCGCTGGCGGCCCACCGCGTCGATCTCGTCGACGAAAATGATGCACGGGTTGTTTTGCTTGGCCTGTTCGAACAGATCGCGCACCCGGGACGCACCGACTCCAACGAACATCTCGACGAAGTCGGAGCCCGAGATCGTGAAGAACGGCACCCCGGCTTCCCCGGCGACCGCGCGGGCCAGCAGCGTCTTACCGGTGCCCGGGGGCCCGTA
>NZ_DASUHS010000196.1:0-3495 GCF_036273375.1 Mycobacterium sp.
CGAGGGTGGGACCCGGACCCCAGAACTGCGCGAGAAATCGCGCAGCCGCGACGGGTTGGTTCGGCGCGCGGTGGCCGTAGGCCAGGTACTGCGGAATCTCGCCCGGCCAGTGCAGGGTCGCGTTGAGCACTATGGGGAGCAGAAACAACGCCAAAACCGCTGAGGCGATCAGCAATTCGCGGCGCTGCGTGAGCAACTGGCGCCGCTGGGGCACAAGCGCCGCCAGCGCAAGCAGGGGCACCAGGACGAGGAATTCCGCATGCCCGTGCACCAGCAGGCCGCCGGCGAGCACCATGATCCACAGGTGGCGCGGCCGGCCGGCCGCCACCGACGCGACCGCGAACAGGTAGAGCAAAAAGGGCGCGAAGCAGACGTGCGGCATCCAGGTGGAGCACACCAGCTGGGGGTGTTCGGCGAGGAAGATCAGGGTAATGCCGGCCGCGGTGAGTACCGCCGCCACCGAGCGCACCCACGTGTACAGGATGGTCAGCGCGAGTGCGATCAGCGTCGCGTTGAGCGCCATGATCGCGATCGCCTGCCCGTTATAGGCCGCCGGAACGACACGGGCCAGGTCGTGCAGCAACCATTCGCCGCCGGCCTGCACGTAGAAGAAAGCCGGACCGGGATGGTGGAAGCCGACCCTGGAGTAATGCCCGGTCAGCAAGGCAAAGTGCTTGGCCTGCAGAGTGAGGATCGAGTTGGCCGCGGGATCTCCTGCTTCGTAGACCGCACGCGCGAACAGCCCGCGGTTGCGCACCAGCAGCAGTACGAGCAATCCGCCCCAGCAGACCGCGAAGAGCCCCGCTTGGGCATTGAGCCTGAAGTGACGGGTCGGGGCTGCGGGCATGAGGCTCAAATCTTAGGTGAGCCAACCGTGGCGTCGCGCGGTGGCGGCTCCCGGGGTGGGATGACGTTGCGCTCGCACTGAGGCGATTGCAGCTCTGGCTGGTCGAGGCGATAAGTTGGCCGGGTGACTGACATGGCCACCGAGATAGGCACCGAAGCCGCCGCCACCGGCGGCAAACCGGCATTCGTATCCCGTTCAGTCCTGGTCACCGGCGGAAACCGGGGGATCGGGCTGGCAATCGCGCAGCGGCTGGCCGCCGACGGCCACAAGGTGGCCGTCACGCACCGCGGATCCGGAGCGCCCGAGGGATTGTTCGGCGTCGAGTGTGACGTCACCGACAACGACGCCGTCGATCGTGCCTTCAAAGAGGTCGAAAAGCACCAGGGTGCGGTGGAGGTACTGGTGTCCAACGCCGGCGTCTCCGCGGACGCGTTCCTGATCCGGATGACCGAGGAGAGGTTTGAGAAGGTCATCAACGCCAACCTCACGGGGGCGTTCCGGGTGGCCCAGCGCGCATCGCGGAGCATGCAGCGGAACCGCTTCGGCCGGATGATCTTCGTGGGTTCGGTCTCCGGCAGCTGGGGCATCGGTAACCAGTCCAACTACGCCGCGTCCAAGGCCGGGCTCATCGGCATGGCCCGTTCGATCTCCCGGGAGCTGTCCAAGGCCGGCGTGACCGCGAATGTGGTGGCCCCCGGTTACATCGATACCGAGATGACCCGCGCGCTGGATGAGCGGATTCAGGCGGGGGCGCTGGAATTCATCCCCGCGAAGCGGGTCGGCACCGCCGCGGAGGTCGCCGGGGTGGTCAGCTTCCTCGCGTCGGAGGACGCGAGTTACATCGCTGGTGCGGTCATCCCGGTCGACGGCGGCATGGGCATGGGCCACTGAGTTCGATTACGACACAATCTTCAACCAGAGCTAAGGACGGACATGGCAGGACTGCTCGACGGCAAACGGATTCTGATCTCCGGAATCATCACCGATTCGTCGATTGCGTTTCACATCGCCAAGGCGGCCCAGGAGGCGGGTGCGCAGTTGGTGCTGACCGGGTTCGACCGGTTGCGCCTGATTCAGCGCATCGCCGACCGGCTGCCGGAGAAGGCGCCGCTGATCGAACTCGACGTGCAAAACGAGGAGCACTTGGACTCGCTCGCCGACCGGGTAACGGCCGAGATCGGCGAGGGCAACAAGCTCGACGGTGTGGTGCACTCGATCGGATTCATGCCGCAGACGGGGATGGGCATCAACCCGTTCTTCGACGCGCCGTATGAGGATGTCTCCAAAGGCATTCACATCTCGGCGTATTCGTACGCCTCGCTGGCCAAGGCGGCGCTGCCGATCATGAACGCCGGCGGCTCCATCGTGGGTATGGACTTCGATCCCAGCCGGGCGATGCCGGCCTACAACTGGATGACGGTGGCCAAGAGTGCGCTGGAATCGGTCAACCGATTCGTGGCGCGCGAGGCGGGCAAGTTCGGTGTGCGCTCCAACCTCGTTGCCGCGGGCCCCATCCGGACGCTGGCCATGAGCGCGATCGTCGGCGGTGCCCTCGGCGAAGAGGCCGGCGCGCAGATGCAGCTGCTCGAAGAGGGCTGGGACCAGCGCGCCCCCATCGGCTGGAACATGAAGGACCCGACGCCGGTCGCCAAGACGGTGTGCGCGTTGCTCTCGGACTGGCTGCCGGCGACGACTGGGACCATCATCTACGCCGATGGTGGCGCAAGCACCCAATTGCTGTAAACGGCAATGGAATTCGACGCCGTCCTGCTGCTGTCCTTCGGTGGTCCGGAAGGACCTGAGCAGGTGCGGCCGTTCCTGGAGAACGTCACCCGCGGCCGCGACGTGCCGCCGGAACGTCTCGATGACGTCGCCGAGCACTACCTGCATTTCGGCGGCGTGTCGCCGATCAACCGGATCAACCTGACGCTGATCGAGCAGTTGCGCGCCGAGCTCGAAGGCCGCGGCCTTAAACTGCCGGTCTATTTCGGCAATCGCAATTGGGAGCCCTATGTCGAAGACACCGTTGCGACGATGCGGGACAACGGCATTCGTCGAGCCGCGGTGTTCACCACATCGGCGTGGAGCGGATATTCCAGCTGCACGCAGTATGTGGAAGACATCGCCCGGGCGCGCGAGGCGGCCGGGCCGGACGCGCCCGAATTGGTCAAGCTGCGGCCCTATTTCGACCACCCGCGGTTCGTGCAGATCTTCACCGACACCATCGGTGCGGCGTCGGGCGCCCTGACCGCCGAGCAACAGGCCGACGCGCGGTTGGTATTCACCGCGCATTCCATCCCGGTGGCCGCCGACGACCGGCTGGGCCCACGGCTGTACAGCCGCCAAGTCGCCTACGCCGCAAGCCTTGTGGCGACCGCCGCCGGATACCGCGAGTACGACCTGGCGTGGCAGTCCCGGTCGGGGCCGCCCCAGATTCCGTGGCTGGAGCCTGACGTCGCCGACCACCTGGCCGCCTTGGCGCAGGCCGGCACCAAGGCCGTCATCGTCTGCCCGATCGGGTTTGTCGCCGATCACATCGAGGTCGTGTGGGATCTCGATCACGAGTTGCGATCACAAGCCGAGGCCGCGGGCATGGCGTTCGCCCGGGCCGCTACGCCCAACGCCGATCGGCGATTCGCCCGGCTTGC
>NZ_DASUHS010000197.1:0-8979 GCF_036273375.1 Mycobacterium sp.
CTGCTCGACGAGCTGGTAGAAGCCGACGCCGTCACAGAGATCTGCGTGACGCTCGCCCCCAAACTGGCTGCGAGCCAGCCGGTGGGCCACCGGCTGCACCCGGCGCGGCTGCCCGCCCCGGTCACCATGAGCCTCGAGCACGCGTTGTTCTGTGACGGCTATCTGTATCTGAAATATTGCCGCTGAGCCTGGCGCCAGGCTCGCCGGACTGCACGTGCGCAAAAGCGCTCAACATGCAGCAGACGGCGCCTGTTCCTATGATGAAAATGCCCAGTTTCGAACCCGATCGAATCGCATCGCGCGACCAACCGTGCGATTGACCGCCGTCCACTTCCCCGATGTACAAAGAATAGGATCACCGGCCAGGTGAGCAGTTCAACCGAAGACCATGACTACCGTAATCTGGCGGTGAACCGACTGCGCCCCAGTGAAATTCACTGGGCACTGAACCACGACTCGGTGCACGGAATCGCTTACGCGTTCAAGAACCCCGTCGCCGTCGCAGACTCCCTCGAGGATCCCGACGACGACCGAAAGACCTACCTGGTACGGGTCAAGCGCGACGACCTGGCCAACGCGCTGGAAAAGATCAACGAATGGATCTTCGACAATCCCGGCCCGGCCGGGATGCAGGCGTACGGATTCGTCCGGGCGCTGTCCCGAGAAGGCCTTACCGAACGCGCCACCGGCGATGACGACAACCGTTAATTCCGCACCGTCGAATTAGCTGGCTTTCGCTATTCGCCGTGCCCCGCGGTCACCGAAACCTTAGCCTTAGGCCTGCATGCCAGCGCATACGCGGATTCGCGGGGGGGCGGCCTGCCCAATGACAGCACGCGAGGTGGGACGCGTACGGCTGATCCGTCCGACCTAGTCGGTGACCGGCTCCGAATCTTCTTGGCGCTCAGCGTCTTCCACGGTCAACGGCAACGCCAGCTCCTCCAGCGGGCGCTGCTCGGCGGCGATGCCGAGCCACAATTCGACCAGGCCAGCCGCGGCCATCACGACCGCCCCGATGAGGAAAGACCAGACGACCTCGCTGCGCATACCCGAGTTGATCAGCTGACCGAACAGCAACGGGCCGCTGATACCGCCGATCGCCGTGCCCATCGCGTAGAAGAACGCGATCGCCAGCGCCCTGGTCTCCATCGGGAAGATCTCGCTGACCGTGAGGTACGCCGCGCTGGCGCCCGCCGACGCCAGGAAGAACGCGACGATCAGCACGCCGATGAAGGCCCAGACACCGCCGGCCTGGGTGAGAAAGACCAGCGCCAGCGCCACCACCGCGACACCTGAGCCGATGTAGGTCAGCGTGATCATCGGCTTGCGGCCGACGGTGTCGAACAAGCGCCCGAGGACCAGCGGGCCGGCGAAATTGCTCAGGGCCCAAACCACGAAGAACACCGGCACCATGCCCGACGGCACGGCATAGAACCGGCTGAGCAGGGTGCCGAGGTTGAACGTGACGCCGTTGTAGAGGAACGCCTGCCCGATGAACAGCGCCAGCCCGAGGACCGCGCGCCGCGGATAGAGCTTGAACGCCACAGCCGCGATCTCCCGGAACGAAATCGCGGTGCGCTGACGGATCCGCAGCGCCTTGCCCTGCGGTTCGGGGAGCGCTTCGCCGGTCTCCTGCTGGACCGCCGCTTCGATCTCGCCGACGATCTGCTCCGCTTCGTCGTCGCGGCCGTGGATGAACAGCCAGCGCGGGCTCTCCGGGACATTGCGCCGCACGAGCAGCACGAAAATGCCGAGGATGGCGCCGATGCCGAAGGCGAGCCGCCAGCCGATGTTGGGCGGGAAGTTCGACGTGTTCAACAGGATCAGCGCTCCACCCGCACCGGCGGCCGAACCCAGCCAATAGGTTCCGTTGATGACCAGGTCGACGCGACCGCGCACTCGGGCCGGAATCAACTCGTCGATGGCCGAATTGATGGCGGCGTATTCGCCGCCGATGCCGGCGCCGGTGAAGAAACGGGTCAGGAAGAAATACCACGGAGCGAAGGCGAACGCGGTGGCGACCGTGGCCACCAAATAGATGGCGAGGGTGAGGATGAACAGGTTTCGCCGGCCGAAGCGGTCGGTCAGGTGGCCGAAGAACAGCGCCCCCGAGCACGCCCCGGCGATGTAGATCGCGGCCGCCATGCCGATCTGCGCGGCGTCCAGCGCGATCCCGCTGTTGTGCTCCATGAGCCGGGCCGACACGTTGCCCACCATGGTGACCTCGAGCCCATCGAGCACCCACACCCCGCCAAGGCCAACGACGACGCGCCAGTGAAACCGCGACCACGGCAGCCGGTCCAGCCGCGCCGGCACATGCGTCGAGATGGTTTTGGTTTGCGCGCTCGCACTCATGCAGTCTCCGTTCTGGTGTGACAGAGGATTTACCCACCAAAGCCCGTCGCTAGCCCTGCGCGGGGTATCGAACCGGCGCCGCGCCCGCCGGCGTCAGCCACGTTCCGAGCGGGACTCCTCGGGAGTCCAGGCCTGCGGCTGGCCGGGGTGGCCGGGAAAGAGGAAGTCGATGAAGGCCGCGGCCGTTGGCTGGGGCTCGTGGTTGGCCAGCCCCGGGCGCTCATTTGCCTCGATGAAGGCGTATTCGGCGCCCGTGACGTCGGGCACCAACAGGTCGATGCCGGTCACCGGGATGCCGATCGCTTCGGCCGCCGTCACCGCGACGCGGCACAGTTCGCTGTTCACGTGCGCAGTGACGTCGTGGATGGTGCCGCCCTGATGCAGGTTGGCGGTGCGGCGAACCCGCAGCCGAGTCCCCTGCGGCAGCACGGCGTCCATCGTCCAGCCGGCTTCGGCGATAGTCGACTCCGTGAGGTCGTCGAGCGGGATGCGGGACTCACCGCCGGTCGCCGCCGAGCGCCGTCGACTCTCGGCGGCGATCAGGTCCCGCACGCTGTGCTCGCCCGTGCCGATGATCTCCGGGGGCATCCGCAGCGCGGCGGCGACGACGCGGCCGTCGATCACCACGAGCCGAAGGTCGTCGCCGGTCACCCGCTGCTCGATCAGGACGTCCGGGTATTGCTGGCGGGCCCGCGCCAGCGCGCAGCTGAGGTCGTCGGGCCCGTTGTCCGGGACGACGCCGACGGTGATGCCCTTCCCCTGCTCGCCACGTGTCGGTTTGACGACGACCTCGCCGACCTCCTTGAGGAAGGCGAAATCGCTCTCATCGAAGGTGGCCAGTCGCGCGCGAGGCACGGTGATACCCGCCTCGGCGACCAGGCGCCGGGTCAGCCGCTTGTCGTCGCAGCGGCACATGGCCACCGCGGAGGTGTATTCGGACAGCGATTCACGGGTGATGACGATGCGGCCGCCGTGGGTCAGGCGCATCTCGCCGCTCTCGGCATCGAGCACCTCGACCCAGATCCCGCGGCGCAGCGCTTCGTCGGCGATGATCCGGGCGTACGGGTTGAGGTCGTCGATGGTCTCCGGCGGCGGACTGAACAGCGGCTCGTTGATCGCGTTCTTACGCTTGATCGCCAGCACCGGGACGCGGCGGAAACCCAGCTTCTCGTAGAGACCGATGGCGGCGGCATTGTCGTGCGCCACCGACAGATCCATGTAGGCCCGGCCCTCGCTGCGGAAGTGCTCGGCCAACGCCTTGGTGAGCGCGCCCCCGACACCGGGGAGCCCCGCGCCCGGATCCACCGCCAGGGTCCACAGGCTCGACCCCTCTTCCGGGTCATTGAACAGCAACTCGTGGTCGACGCCGGTGACGGTGCCGACCACCGCGCCGTCCTCGTCGCGCACCGCGAGCAGATACGTCACTGCCGGCACATGTTGATGGTTGTGCCAGATCACGTCGACGCCGGCCGGGACCATGCCGCAGCGCACGTAGACGCGATTCATGGCGTCGGCATCGATCGGGGCGTTGAGGGTGCGCACCGTGACGCCCAGAGGCGCCGGCGCAAGGTTTTTCGTCTTAGGAGTGAAACGCAGCCGGTAGGTGTGGCTGGGGTCGATGAACAGCTCGGTGGGCGCCTCGGCAACCACGACGTGGGATTCGCGGGCGTAGATGCAGATGTCGCGACGCCCGGGCCCCTCGCGGCGCAGCGCTTCGACCAGTTCCTGCGAATTGGCGAAAGTCTGCCCGAATATCAGCCGGCCCCAACCCAGTTCGAGTTCGACGTCCTTGGCCATCGCGTCGACCAGCTCTTGCGGCGAGGCATCGTGCAGGCCGAGTGTGATCGCCTCGGTGTGGTCGCCGGACGGATCGACCATGGTCATGCAACCGGGCCGGTGACACCGTGGCGCTGCAACCACAACTCGAGCAGGGCGATCTGCCAGAGCTCGTTACCGCGCAGCGGGGTTAGCTTGCCGTTGGGGTTGGCCAGCAGTGCGTCAACCGCGTCGGTGTTGAACAGGCCGCGTTCCTTGGCGGTGGGGGCGTAGAGAGCGTCGCGAACCATGTCGAGGTAGGGGCCTTCGAGGTGGGTCAGCGCCGGGACCGGGAAGTAGCCCTTGGGACGGTCAATGACCTCCGACGGAATCACCCGTCGCGCAGCCTGTTTCAAGACTCCCTTGCCTTCGTGAGCGATCTTGAGTTCCGGCGGGCAGGTCGCTGCCAGCTCGACCAACTCGTGGTCGAGGAACGGCACCCGACCCTCCAACCCCCACGCCATCGTCATATTGTCGACCCGCTTCACCGGGTCGTCGATCAGCATCACCGTCGTGTCGAGCCGCAGCGCGCGGTCGATGCCGGTTTCGGCACCGGCCTGCGCGAAATGCTCGGTGACGAACCGCATGCTCGGGTCGTCGGGCGCGATGATGCCGGATCCGACCAGCGCCGAAACCCCGGCCGCATCCCGGTCGAAGAAGGCGCCGCGGTATTGGGCGACGGCACCGTCCAGGGTCGCCGCGGCGGGGTCGCCCATCGGCGGGTACCAGTGGTAGCCGGCGAACACCTCGTCGGCGCCCTGACCGGACTGCACGACCTTCACGTGCCGCGCCACTTCCTGGCTGAGCAGGTAGAAGGCGACGCAGTCGTGGCTGACCATCGGCTCGCTCATCGCGCCGATCGCCCCGTCGAGCGCGGGCAGCATCCGGTCGGTCTCGATACGGATCTGGTGGTGGTCGGTCTCGAAACGCTTGGCCACGATGTCCGAGTACTGGAACTCGTCGCCCTTGACGCCGCCAGCCGATTCGAAGCCGATGGAGAAGGTGGCCAGCCCGTGCTGGCCGGCTTCGGCGAGCAGACCCACTATCAGGCTGGAGTCGACGCCGCCGGACAGCAGGCAGCCGACCGGCACGTCGGCGACCAGGCGACGCTTGACCGCTAGCCGCAGCGTCGACAACACGGCGTCTTCCCAATCGCGCTCCGACCACGCCGCGCGGTCCCGGTGGCGGGTGAAGTCGGGCGCCCAGTAGGTGGTGACGGTGCGCTTGCCGTCGGGTTCGATGGCGACCAGCGAGGCCGGCGGCACCTTGCGGACGCCGCGCAGGATGGTGTTCGGCGCGGGCACCACCGAGTGGAAGCTCATGTAGTGGTGCAGGGCGACCGGGTCGATGCGGGTGTCCACGCCGCCGCCGGCCAACAGGGCCGGCAGCGTGGACGCGAACCGAATCCGGTGGTTGTCTTCGGTCAGGTACAGCGGCTTGATGCCGAGCCGGTCCCGTCCGAGCAGCACCCGCCCGCTGTCGCGTTCGACGATGGCGAAGGCGAACATGCCGAACAGATGGCTGACGAAGTCATCGCCCCACCGGTGGTAGGCCTTGATCAGAACTTCTGTGTCGCTGTGCGAGAAGAAGCGGTAGCCGTACCCGCTGAGTTCCTGTCGCAACTCCTTGTAGTTGTAGATGCAGCCGTTCCACGCCAGGGACAGACCCAGTTCCGAATCGACCATCGGCTGGGCGCCGGCTTCGGTCAGGTCAATGATTTTGAGGCGACGATGGCCGAGCGCAACCCGGCCCTGCGACCAGGCGCCTCCCGCATCCGGGCCCCGTGGCGTCAGCACCGCGGCCATCGCTGAGACCGCCGCTACATCAGGCGCCTGCCCGTCGAGTCGTACCTCCCCGGTGACTCCGCACACGCCTTCGACCCTACCGTTGCCCGAGTGGAAGCGGCCAGACGGCCGCTGTGACATGCGTCGGCTCGCCCGTCGCCGGCCCACGTGTGATCGGCGGATCCTGGCTCTCACCAGGGCGCGGGCGGACGGCGACGACAATTGAAATGACCGGGCAAAATTACCGGCTGGAGCGGATCTTTGGCATCCGGCGATCCGGCGACTGTTCGATCTTGGTTGCGCATGCTGTCGACGTTGAAAGACGCGGGCCAGCCATGCCGCCGGCCCTCGCGGTTTTCGCTGGCGGGCCACAGGGACGAGCCCGTGGTGGCGAACAGAAATGCCCGTCGCGCAACAGGTTTCGATGGTCGGATGCTCGCGAACGCCTGGGCCCCCTTGTGCATTGGGCCGCCCAGCCCGCTTGACAGATGTGTGAGCTGCTCGAACATGTTGCACGGGAATGGGATTCACGACGCCGCACCGACTCAGTCGCCGGTGGAGTTGCTTTCATTCGCGGGTGATGCCGGTGTTTACCCTCTGCCGGGCTGGGTAAAGTCGTGGCAATGTGGGGGTCAGTGCTGGGTTTGGGAGTTCTGGCGGCACTCAATCCGGTGCGGCTTGGCCTAGCCCTCTTGATGATCTCCCGTCCGCGGCCCGGGCCGAATTTGCTCGCCTACTGGGTCGGCGGCCTCACCGTATGTGTACCCGAGCTGCTCGTGCCGCTGATGCTGCTCAACTTCACGTCCCTGTTTGGCTCATTTGGTCACGGCCCGGCCACCCCGGCGGCCAGCTCCGCCCTCCCGCGGATTCAGATTGGCCTAGGTGTACTCGGGCTGACGATCGCGGCGGTGATGGCCGTGCGCTTTTCGACGCGTCAGCGCGTCGAGGCGCGGGCATCGAGCAACGGGGACTCGCGACTCGCACCGGCCCCGGATACGCCGATCGCGGTTCCCCGATTTCTGAGCCGGGCCCGGGATGTTTCTTCCGACGACCGTTCCCGGATCCGGCGACTACTCCACCGCGCCCATTGCGCGTGGGAGAAAGGATCGTTGTGGATTGCGTGGGTGATCGGGTTGGCATCGGTGCCGGTGGATGGCGTTTTCTTCATTCTCGCGATCATCGTGGCCTCGAGGGCCCCGATTGGCGCACAGGTCAGCGCCTCCATCGCCTTCTTCCTCTTGATGTATTCCGTCGTCGAGATGATCTTGGTGGGTTATGTGGCCGCGCCGGCTCGTACCGAGGCCCTTCTGCGACAGCTGCATGACTGGGTGCGCGCCTACCATCGGCAGATCCTGGTGACCGTCTTCACGGTGGTCGGGGTTTCGCAGTTGGCCGAGGGCTTCAACATCCTCTAAGCGGGGAAACCATCGCTGCGCCGACGCAAAGCCGCACGACTCATCGGCCGATCAGTGATCGGCACCGCCATCTCGCCACGAGAAATCGAGGTCGAGCAAGCGCTTGAGTTGCTTGCCGTACATACCGGCCGATTCGGTAGTCAGCATCTCATTATGCGTACAGTCGACCTCGTATACCGTGATGTCGCCGGTAGCGTAGGGTCGCCAACTTTGCAGCAGGTGCTTACCGCGATCGCTCTCGTCTCGCGTAGCGGAAAAGACTGTCACATCGCCGTCGAGGATGCCGGGTTCGTGAACCCGGTACAACGCGAGATTAGTGTTCAGATTCTGCAGAAGCAGATTCAACAGATCTTTGTGCCGGGAGAGCTCAATGGCTTCGTGTTGGCGAATTACTTCTTCAATCTGCTCGTACGTGAGCGACTCATTCGGTTCGGGCGTGGTTACACCGTAGAACTCCAGAATCTCTTTCACGATCTGAGTTTCGTCCAGACCATAGTCCTGCAGGGCCATGCTGCTGTCGATGATCGGCTGAGCGTCGAGAAGGAAAAGGTTTGTGGCGCATCCGCGTTGCTGAAGCTCGATGGCGAGTTCATGAGCGATCACACCACCGTAAGACCAGCCGAGAAGATTACATGGCCCGTCGGGATGGATGCTTTGGATCCTGTCGGCGTAGTTTTTGGCCATGTCTCGAATCGACCGGGGTTCAGGCTCTTCGCGCTGCTGAATCTGTTGAATTCCGATTATTGGGCAGTCCAAGTGAGTGCCGAGGACCTGATACGGCCAACTCACCCCACCTGCAGGATGAACGCAGAACAGCGGAGTACCGCTACCGCTTTTCAGATGCTGAACGGGAACTATTTCTTGAGTAGCGGCGGTGTTCGTTTGCAGCCGTTGACTCAAAGTTCGCACTGTGGGCGCTTCAAACAGTGCGGGAACTGCGAGATCGGCATCCAGGCCGGCGTTGACCGCGGCGATCATGCGCATCGCCGAAATGCTGTCGCCACCGAGGTCGAAGAAGGAGTCGTCGACCCCGACGCGTTCGACGCCGAGGACCTCGGCGTAGATCCTGGCCAGGGTCTCCTCAGTGGGGGTGCTCGGGGCGCGATACTGGCCGGCGGTGTGTCCGGGTGCCGGCAGGCTGCGGGTGTCGACTTTGCCGTTAGGCGTCAACGGCAGCGCCTCGAGTGCCACCAGCGTTGGGACCATGTAGCCCGGAAGTCGTTCGGCCAGCGCGACGCGCGCTTCGGAAGCATCGACTGTGCCGGTGATATACCCCACCAAGCGCTTGGCACCCTGGCGGTCCTCACGGGCGACCACCACCGCCTGCGCCACGCCGTCAAGCGCAGACAACGCCGCCTGGATTTCAGTCAGTTCGATGCGATACCCGCGGATCTTGACCTGCTCATCGGCCCGACCCACGTAGTCCAGCTGCCCATCGGCACGCCAACGCACCAAATCGCCGGTGCGGTACATACGTGTACCGGGCGCTCCGAAGGGGCAGGCCACAAACCGTGAGGAGGTCAAGCCCGCTCTGCTGACATAACCGCACGCCACGCCCCCACCGGCCACATACAACTCACCGACCACCCCGGCCGGCACCGAACGCAACC
>NZ_DASUHS010000198.1:0-5448 GCF_036273375.1 Mycobacterium sp.
CGACCAGAGACTTTTGGGTGATAGTGGACAAGCGTTGAGCACAACCGGCTTGCATCCGGGTGACCTGCGCCGCCCATATCGGCTGATCGGCCACGTCCCAGAGGATCAGCATCGGGATTCCGGCTCGGAGGGCCGCGGCCGTGGTGCCCGCGCCACCGTGGTGGACGGCCGCGTGACAGAGCGGAAGGATGGCCGCATAGTTCACCGGGCCCACAAGTTTCACGTCGCCGGAATGTTGGATGCGGGTGGGGCCGCTGCCATCGCAATAAACCAGTGCACGTTCGCCTAACTCCGCGCAGGCCGCAACGATCATGGCGACCGTGTCGGCGGGGGATTGGACCGGTGTGCTGCCGAAGCCGAAGTAGGTGGGCGGCGTTTCCGTGCCGATCCACGTTGCGACCTCACCGTCGGCATCTGCCGGCAACTGCAACGTCAGCGCGCCGACGAAGGGTCGCCGGCCGTTCCATTCGGCGGCGAGGTTCGGAAAGCAGACCTGGTCGTAGGCCTGGATTTCGAGCGATCCACGTTCGGCCATCCGCTTCGCCGCAGGGGCCGCTGACCGCCGTAGGCCCAGTTCACGTCGTTGCGCGTCGTCGGCGTCCTTGGTGATGCGCCAATACAGCCACCACGCCGCCCTCAAGGTGGAGCGGACCAGGGGCGGCGGCGACGGTACGGAAGGCAGGGCGAGCTGCCCGTTAACACAGATCGGCATGTGGTGGATCGCTGCGAGCGGAATATCGTAGTACTCAGCGACATTGGCGACGACGCCGTGGTATGTCTGGCCGGTTACGAGCATGTCGGCCCCGTCGGCCAGTGAAGCCAACGTCCGGCTCATCTGCGCCCAACCGTCGACGAAGAGTTCCCTGCCTGATCGCGCGAAGTTGATGGGATTCTGCGGCCTGAAGGCCTGGTGAACGAAGTCAGCGACCGCGCTGACCTGCTCCTGAGAATCCGGGCCGTAACCGACCGCGCTGAGGCCCGCCGCCTCCACGAAGCCAAGCAGGTTGGGTGGCGCCGCCATGCGCACTTCGTGGCCCCTGTGCAGCAGCTCCAAACCGACTGCGGCGCAAGGCTCGACGTCGCCGCGAGTCCCGTGGGCGGCCAAGACGATTTTCATCGGCGAAACCCGGCCTTTCAGTGGTATTCCGCTATCCGGTATTCATCAGGACACCTGGACCGCTGCACCCGTGAAACGCCCGTCCGCGACGCGCTTCAACACGGATTTCATCGCACTCACGTAACGGATCACGGAGTCTTTGGCGATCGGATTCTTCGGGAGGTTCACCCACATCGACACCTCGTCGAAAAGACGAATCACCGAGAAGTAGAGGTGCGCCGGATCCCTGGGATCGCAGTAGATGCTCACGTTCGCGTCCTTCATCTGGGAGGTGACGGTGGCAGAGAAGGGCGGGAGGCCCGCATCCATGTAGTTGACCATCGTGCAGTTCGGGCCCCATGCCCTGAGCCAGGGTGCCAACTTCAATAGTTCGTTGAACGACACGTTGCCGAGGTCCATATTCGCATCGAAAGAACCCTGCGCAGCACGGGCGGTCTCTTCGAAGGATGCCGGGTTTATGGGCACAGTGAACGGAACCACGCCGGTGAACCAGCCCATCGTCGAGAATTCCGCCAGCGACCTTCGCTTGTCCGTCGGTGTGAGGCCGTAATATGTCGTGGCGCCGGTCAACTCGTGCTGCGCGAGGGCTATGCAGGCGAACAAACCGCCGCTGACCCGCGCGCCCGCCGCGATGCAGCGGGCTTCGAATTCCGCCGTCTGCTGCTGATCCATCAGCCGATCGACTACCACGTCGCCGCCCGTGGCCTGGGACAGATCACCAAGCGGCAGTGGGAAGTCCGGCAGGGTCCCGCCGTTGTTCTCGGCGAATTCGATCCATTTGCGAACCTCAGCGGAATCCAAGGTCAGGGATGCCACGTGCTGCTGTTCCCGTAGGCAGAAGTCGTCATGACTGGCCGGGGGCGGCGCCTGAACGAGCGCGCGGCCAGCCACCAGGAGACGATAGTTCATCACAATTTCGGTGTATAAGCCCGCGATAATCGTCGGGTCACAGTGGAGGTGATCGACGATTGCAAAGATGGTGAAGTGGTCGTCGCGCTGAATAATGCCGAACCTGAAACAATCCCACTGCAACGGGACCGGAGTGGACAGCACGAACTGGTGCCACTCGCTTGGCGTCATGCTGTCCTGCCGGATCGGGACGAACTCGATGTCGGCGGGGTCAACGATCGTATGCCGCACAATGCTTTCCGCTTCGCCGTACTGGAACCAACTGTGATACGTCTTGTGCCGGCGGAGGTGGGAGTTGATGACGTAGCTCATGGCCCGGACATCGCATCGGCCGGGTTCGTCTCCGGAGCCGATCACCAGTCGCGCATAGTCGAGCCCGCGTGCCGCGTAGCGGGAGAAGCCGCGAAGGTGCGCGTCTTGCATTGCGCTGAGCGGTACATCACTTATAGGAGCTTGCCGGACTTTCGCCAGCGAGGGGGGCGACGGCTGCCAAGACAAGATTCTGCCCGCCTCGGGTGCCCAGTCATACACCGTACCCACGAACAGCCCGCGCGCTGGCCCTGCACCTATGAGCACCGTCCCTCCTTAGTCCACTTGGGCTCGGCCGACGCTTCGACGTGCTGACCTATCTCTACGGTGCCGAGGCCACCTGCGAGAGCCAGCCTTTCGCATAGCAGTCCGGCCAGGCCTTGGATGGTGGTGATGTCGTTAGTGGTGACGCGTATCCCTGTTTCGGCCTCGATGCGGGTGCGCAGCTCGAGGTTGCCCATGGAGTCGAGGCCATATTCGGAGAGGGGGTGATCTGGATCGATAATACGGCGCAGAATCAGGCTGACCGCATCGGAGATCATGCGTCGCAGTCGAACGGGCCACTCCTCCGATGGCAGTGCGTACAACTCGTTCAGTAATTCTCCTGCGTCCGAGGCGCTTTGGTCGTTGGATCGGAACAGTTCAGCGAACCGGCTGCGTTGCGCGTAGGCGGCGAACCACGGCGTTCCCGTCAACGTTGCATATCCGGAGTACGGGCGGTCGTGGCGCAGTAGGGCTTGGAATGCATAGGCGCCGTCATCTGCGGTGAAAGCGGTGTCACGCCAGTGCGCGATGGCGGTGCCTTCGCCGTCGCGCCCGGGAGTCGTTTCTTCGCCGGCCTCGGCTCGGACTTCGGCGGCGCGACCCACCTCGGCCCACAACGCCCATCCGATCCCAGTGGCGGGAAGACCCCGAGTTCGGCGCCAGCGCGCGAATGCGTCCAGCCAGCCGTTGGCGGCGGCGTACGCCCCCTGCCCGGGCGATCCCAGCAGACCTACGGCCGAGGAGAACAAGCAGAACCAATCCAGGGGAAGGGTGGCCGTAGCCTGGTGTAAGTTCCACGCGCCGTGCACCTTTGGGGCCCAGTTGCGGCCGATGAGCTCGTCGGTCATATTGGCCAGCATCGCGTTTTCGAAGACCGCGGCGGCGTGGAGCACGCCGCGCAGCGGAAGCCCGGTGGCGATCGCGGCGCTCACCAGACGCGGCGCCGTGTCGACGTCGGTGATGTCGCCGCATTCCACCGCGATGTCTGTGCCCATCGCCCGAATGAGTTCGATCGTTTCCAGCGCTCTGGGATTGGGCTCGGAACGGGAGCTGAGGACGATGCGGCCGCAGCCGCCCTCGGCCATTTTCTCGGCGAGAAAGAGTCCTATGCCACCCAGACCGCCGGTGACGATGTAGGAGCCGTCATGCCGGAAGGGCCGGGCCTGCTCGGGCGGTACCACGACCCTGGTGCATGCGGACTTGGACACGTCGAGAACCACCTTGCCCGTGTGCTCAGCCGCGCTCCTCGCTCGGACAACGGTGGCCGCATCGCCGAGCGGACAGTGAGTGATCTCGGGTAATGGCAACTCACCGTCTGCGACGTGCCGGTAGACCGTGCCCAGCAGGTCGCCGACTCGCTGTGGATGACTCTGCGACATCAGTGCCAGGTCGACATAGTGGAACGTGAGGTTGCGATGGAACGGGAGGAGGCCCAGCCGGGTGTTGGCGTAGACGTCGCGCTTACCGATCTCCACGAATCGTCCGCCGACGGACAGTACTTCGAGCCCGGCCCGCTGCGCGGCGCCGGATAGGGAGTTGAGCACGATGTCAACCCCGCGTCCGTCGGTGTCGCGGCGGATCTGCTCGGCGAAGTCGGTGCTATGGGAGTCGTAAACGTGCTGGATACCCATGTCGCGCAGTAGTTTCCGGCGCTCCTTGCTGCCGGCCGTGGCGAAGATCTCGGCTCCGGCGGCACGGGCGATCGCGATCGCCGCCCGCCCCACGCTGCCGGTGGCGGAGTGGATCAACACACGGTCACCGGTGGTGATCCTGGCCTGATCGTGCAGGCCGTACCACGCGATGGCATGCGGGGTACTCACCGCTGCCGCTTGGGCCTCGGTGAGGCCAGGCGGCAGCGTCACGGCCAGGCGGGCGTCACAGGTGACGAACGTGGCCCAGCAGCCGTTTCTGGACAAACCCCCGACGTGATCACCCGCACGATGAGTCGTCACGCCGGAACCGACCGCGGTCACCACGCCGGCAAAATCCATGCCGAGCCGGGGTGTCTCGTCGCCGAGACTGGGATACCGGCCGGAGGCCAAGAGGACATCCGCGAAGTTGATGCTGGATGCGCTCACCCTGACTTCGATCTCGCCGGGTCCCGGCGGAATACGTTGAGAAGCAGCCAGTTCCATGGTTTCCAGGTCACCCGGCGTGCGGATCTGCACGCGGAGGCCATCGTGCTCGGAGTCCACCGCGGCGGTTCGCCGCTCCTCGGGACGTAGCGGTGCGGGGCTCAGGCGCGCCGTGTACCACTGGCCGTTCCGCCAGGCTGTCTCGTCCTCCTCCGAGCTCCCCAGCAGTTGCCGTGCCAGCCGCTCGGCGTCGCTATGCTCGTCCATGTCGATCTGGGTGGCGCGCAGATGCGGATATTCGGTGCTGATCGCTCGCACCAGGCCGCGCAGGCCGGCCTGCTCGAGATTCGCCGCGTCGCCCGGCAACACAGTCTGGGCGTTCCGCGTCACGACGTACAGGCGCGGCGGTTCTTCGTCAATGTCCGTTATTTCCCGGGTAATTCGCACCAGGTGACGCACATGGTTCTCACCGAGCAGGCCCCATTCCTCCTCCAGGCTGCCGTTCTTGGGGCCGGTGAGTATGACGATCCCGCTGACCTGGTCGGCAAGGTGCGAGCCGAGCGCTTCGGCGTTGGCCCGATGATCGGCATGCTGCGGCCATGTTATGGTCGCGCACCTGGCGCCCTCGACCTTCAATGCGTCGGTCAGCCTCGTCGCCATCAGGTCGGCGGTGGCGGAAGTACTGATCAACAAGCACGTTCCCAGGCCGACGTGAGCCACGTCCGGCGGCGTGCGCTGTTTCCACTCGATGGTCAGCAGTCGCTCGTTCAGCAC
>NZ_DASUHS010000199.1:0-4625 GCF_036273375.1 Mycobacterium sp.
TGGCGCAGAAGCCAGCGAATTCTTGTGAGGTGTATTGGCAGCCGCGGTCGCTGTGGAAGATGACCCCGGTCGGGGGTTTGCGGGTCGCCAGGGCGGCGGCGAGGGCCTCGATGATCAGGCTGGTGCGGAGGTGGTCGGCGACGGCGTAGCCGATGACCTTGCGGGAGTGCAGGTCGATCACGGTATAAGTTACGTGGAATCACCCTCCGGAGTGGATCTTGCGGGAGGGGCGCACCGGTGGTGGTGCCATCCCGTTGAGCGTGTTCGTGACCGTGGTGATCATCGAGAAGTGGCCGGTTCTGGGACGGTGCGAGCGGGCCGCCGAGTGGCTGCAGATCTGGTCGGACCTGGGACGGGCGCCTCGCACGCTCGACGCGTATGGCCGTGGTCTGGCCGAGTATCTGCAGGCGTGCGAGCGGGACGGGATTGACCCGTTGACCGCGAACCGCAGCCAGGTGGCGGCGTTCGTGCGGGAGTTGACCAGTCGGCCCAGTCGAGGAGGCGCCAACGTACTCGCCTTGGACTCGGGCGCCGGTCTGGCCAACGCGACGCTGCAGCAGCGCCTGGTGCCGGTCCGGCTGTTCTACGACTTCCTGGTTGAGGAGGGTGTGCGGGAGTCCAACCCGGTTGGTCGGGGTCGTTACGCCTCGGGGCGGGGTCGGGGTGGATCGGCTCGTGGTCTGGTGCCGCGCCTGGTCAAGCTGCCGTGGATTCCCGCTGAGGCGGAATGGCTGCGGGTGCTGGAGGCCTTCCAGCTCGAGCCGGTCCGCAACCGGGTCATGCTCGCGCTGGCTTACGACGCGGCACTGCGCCGCGAGGAGTTGTGTGCGCTGCGCACCGATGATCTGGATCCTGCCCATCGCACGCTGCGGGTGCGGGCCGAGACGACCAAGACCCGCCGGGAGCGGGTGGTGCCGTACTCGGCGTCCACCGGTGTGCTGCTGGGCCAGTACCTGCGGCACCGTGGCGCCATCAGCCGGGCGCGTGGTCCGCTATTTTTGTCGGAATCGCGGCGCAACCACGCCCAGCCGCTGACGTTGTGGACCTGGTCGAAGGTGGTCCGCCGCCTTGCGCTGGCGGCGGAGGTACCGCGGTTTTCCACGCACACCACGCGGCACCTGTGCCTGACGGACCTGGCCCGGATGGGCTGGGAGATCCACGCGATCGCGTCTTTCGCCGGTCATCGCAGCACCGAGTCGACGATGCGCTACATCCACTTGTCCGGGCGGGAGTTATCCACGCGGTTGAACGCCTCAATGTCACATCTACACGCCTGGCGGATCGGCATGCTCACCGCCGCTGACGGGGACAGGGCATGACCACGGGCGTATCGCAGCGCCGCAACGGCGGCGTCTCACCGGCCGCGACCGGGTTCGTGCCGTTGCTGGATGTGGGCGGCTTCGACCGGCGCGCCGTGCTGCTGGCTGGGGAGAGTGAGGCACTGGCCGCGCTGGATGCCCAAGCCCTGCGACGCAACCGCTCGGTCGGCATCCCGCGGCGAACCGCCACCTGCTGGCGGGCGCTGTCGCGTCTGGTCGAGCCGCTGGACGCGGCGCGGGACCTGCTGCACCACGGTGATGACGTGGCCTTTCGCCGGGCCGGGTTGCACGCCTGCGCGATTGTGCTGGGCAACTGCGCAGCCCTGGGCCGATCGTGGTGGGGCTGGACAGCGTGGGACTGGGCGAGGCTGGCCGGTGCCAGCAGTGCGGAGTTCCGCGCCGCCCAGCCGGTGCCGACCCAGACCACCGTGCGCCCGTTCCTGGTTGCGCTGGGCTATCTGCTGGGCGAGTTCGCCGAGTTCCAGCACCTGGGCGCCTTCAACCGTCTGCACCTAACCCACCTCATCTTCGGGTCCGAGCCAGTCACGGTGGCGATGGAGCAGGTAGCCGAGGTGATGCAACGCTGGGGCTACCGCAGCCAGACCCGCGAGGACGGCCGCTACCGGCTTCCCGGCATCCTCGCCCAGGCCCTGCTGATCAACCGCAGTCCCCGCCTGGCCGATCTGAGCACCGAGGCCTTCGCCCGTCTGCACGCACACCCGGCCACCACCGGACGCCACCACTCGGGCACCCTTTATGCGTTGCAGCGGGCCGTGGCTGAGCTCGGGCACTGCCAGCCACCGGTGCGGACCGGCTTCAACCACGCCCCCACCCTGGCCGGGGTGCCCTCCACCTGGGCGAACTACCTCGACCGCTGGCACGACACCTCCACGCTGAGCCCGGACGTGCGCGCCAACATCCGGGTCAACGTGGCCAAGGCGGGGCGGTGGCTGGCCGCCGAGCATCCCGAGGCGAGCGACCCCAGCCAATGGACCCGTGCCACCTGCGCGGCCTGGGTCGCGGCGGTGGACCGCATGGCCGTCGGCGACTGGGTCCAGCGACGCGACCACCTGCACGACCGGGTGGGGGCGCCGCTCGCCCCACGCACCAAGGCCCACATGCTCATGGGCACCCGCGCCTTCTTCCGCGACCTGCAGGAATGGGAGTGGATCCCACGCCGCTTCGATCCGACCCGGGCACTGGCGGTACCCCGCAGCGTCGCCGCGCTAATCGGTACCGATCCCCGCGTGATCGCCGACGACGTCTGGGCCAAGCTGCTCTGGGCCGGACTGAACCTGCAAGCCCAGGACCTCCCCGGCACCTCGACGGGCGGCTACTACCCCCTCGCGCTCATCCGCGCGCTGGCCCTGGCCTGGCTGTTCTCCGGGCTGCGCAGCGACGAACTCTCCCGGCTGCGGGTCGGCTGCATCCGCTGGCAGCGCGACGGAGCGCCCATCACCGGCGACTCCCGCGAGGTACTGGCCGAACAGGCCGTCTGCCTGCTCGACGTCCCCGTGCACAAGACCGGCACCGCGTTCACCAAACCCGTGGACCCGATCGTCGGTCAGGTGATCGAGGCCTGGCAGGCTGAGCGTCCCGCTCAGCCCATGCGCCTGGACCACAAGACCAGCGAACACGTTGACCTGCTCTTCTCCACCCGCGCGCACCCCGTGGCCAAGCACTACATCAACCGCACGCTCATCCCGGTGCTATGCGCCAAGGCCGGGGTGCCCACCGCTGATGTCCGCGGCAACATCACCAGCCACCGAGCCCGCTCCACCATCGCCAGCCAGCTCTACAACGCCAAGGAACCGATGACCCTGTTCGAGCTGCAGGCTTGGCTCGGCCACCGCAGCCCGCTCAGCACCCAGCACTACGCGAAGATCACCCCGAACACCCTGACCAAGGCCTACACCGAAGCCGGGTACTTCGCCCGCAACGTGCGCACCATCGAAGTCCTCCTCGACCGCGACGCCGTCACCTCCGGCGCCGCCGCCCAGGACCAGCCCTGGCAGCACTACGACCTCGGACACGGCTGGTGCAGCTACAGCTTCTTCGAGCAATGCCCCCACCGGATGGCCTGCGCACGCTGCGACTTCTACACCCCCAAAGACTCCACCAAGGCCCAACTCCTCGAGGCCAAAACCAACTTGCAGCGCATGCTCGCCTCCATCCCGCTCACCGACGACGAACGCGCTGCCGTCGACGACGGCCAATCCGCGCTCGACAGCCTGCTCGACCGCCTCGCCGACATCCCCACCCCAGCCGGACCCACCCCACGCCAGATCCACCTGCCAACAACCACCACCCTGCTACCGATCATCGACGTCCGACAGGGCAAACCAGCAGGTCGCTGATTCCACAGAATCGCGGTGTAGACCCAGCCCTCGAGGGTCCGGACGCAGGTGATGTCCCCGCACCAGCGGACGTCGGGCTCGGTGGCGGTGAAGTCCTGCCCGATCAGGTCGGGGGCGTCGATGGGCCGCCGACCTGCGACGGTCGTCTTCTTCCAGGCCCGCGGGTGGCGTCCGCGCAGGCCGGCGGTCTTCATCAGGCGCCAGACCCGTTTGGCGGCGACTCGGACACCGCGCACGATGAGTTCGGCCCAGATCCGGCGCACGCCGGGGTGGCCGTGTAGGTCGCGGTGGATCTCGCGGATCGTCTCGGTGAGCTCGGCGTCGGTGCGCTCGCGCTCGCACGGCCCGTCGGTCCGCCACCGGTAGTAGCCTTGGCGGGCCACTTTGAGCTGGTCGCACATGAACGTGACCGGGAATTCCTTGGCATCAGCCCAGCTCGCGATCGCCGCGTATTTCACGGCTGTTCCTTCGCAAACCAGGCTGCTACTTTTTTTGCGAAATCACGCTCCATTCTCAGAACGGCGATGTCTTTGCGGAGCCGTTCCAGCTCGGCACGTTCGGTCTCGGACAGATCCTTGTCCTGGACCCGCCCGCTGTCTTTCACTTTCTTCACCCATTTACCTAACGTCATCTCGTGGACGCCGATGCTTCTCGCCACCTCGGCGATCGATCGGCCCGAATCGAGATGCAGGCTAACGGCCTGGTCCCTGTATTCCTGGGTGAAGCTTCGGCGTGTCGCCACGCGATTTCCTCCGCTGGCAATCAGCGGCAGTCACAACCGAGTGTCTACAAGATCGGGTACGGTCCAATTAGCATCTCTTCGTCGGTGCGGCTCCAGTAGTCGTCGTTGAAACCCATGGTCTTGGCCAGCCGCCGGAACAGCTCCACATTGGGTACGCACTCGCCCGGCGCGGGGATCGCCGGCTGGTTGAGTGAGATGTACAGGTGT
>NZ_DASUHS010000200.1:0-6539 GCF_036273375.1 Mycobacterium sp.
CATGGTGGCGTACGCATACGACCAAATCGACCAGGCCAGAGCAGAACTGAACGCTGTCTCGAAATAGACGACTTACGAGAGTCTCGAACTTCGTCTCAGTCGTCTCACAGTTTGGCATGGTGATATGCCGGATATCGGTGACCGGCAGTGAACGATACTGACGTGGACCCCCTGGGGATGGCGGCTGCGAACTGACCCTGACCGGGTTGGTCTGTGGTTCCTGCGGCGCGCAGTCCAGTTCGATGGCCAGTTTTGTGCCGAGTGCGGTACGCGAGTCACGCAGGTCACGGGTGGGCTGAAAAGAAAGTCACGGCGCTGTTCGCCGATCTGGTGCATTCAACGAGCATTGCCGCGTCGGAATCCGCAGAGGATCAGCAAGGTCAGCCCGCGCTGGCAAGTAACTCCTGAAAAGCCTTCTCCATGCATTGGGCATACGTCGCGGGGTCGGGCAGGGCGTCGCGATCCGCAGTAGCGCTGATCGACAAAGTTCCGTTGTAGCTCGCAACGACATGGATAAGGTTCAAGCCCGCAACCAGCGGCCCAAGACCGGCGGCGCGTACGAGTCGGGCACCGCTGAGGAAGATCGGTTCGGTTGGACCGGGCACATTGGTCACGGTCGTGTTGGCGATCGTCGGGCCTGAGAACGGAAGCACGCTCGCGGCCTTTGCAGTCATTCCGAGCAGCGCTGTTGGCACTGTGCCAATGAGATCGAGCAGTTGGGTCCTGGTCGATTGTCCTGAGCCCGTGCGGCTTCCCGCAGTCGACGCAGCGATTGCGGCAAGCCGTTCAAGGGGATCAGCGATGTCGGTAGCGAGCGTTTGCAACCGGCCGAACAACATGTTCCCGTTGCTGGTCTTGTCGCCCCCTTCGCGTAGTGAGATCGGGCACGCCGCAACAAGCGATTCATCGGGCAACTCGTCGTGGCCATTCAGATACTCGCGAAGGGCGCCGCCGACGTAGGCCAGCGCCACATCGTTGACCGTCGAGCCGGGCACACTCGCCTTGATCCGCTTGAAATCGGCGAGATCGTGGAACCGGGCCTCGAAGACACGGTGCGGCGACACTGTTTGGTTGAAACGGGTCTTCGGTGCAAACGACGGCACACTGCTCCCGGCGACTCTGGACGCGACACCGTCGATCAGCTTGCCCGGCAGACCGGCTAAGCCCCGGACTGCCTTCGGGGCACTCGAGGCGAGCACGGTGCCCGCCCGCAACGGGTGCAGCGCTGCGTTAATTGCCGTGCGCGCTAGCAAGTCTGTGGTCGAGGGAAGAGGGCCGGGGCGCCAGGGACTGTCTGGCCCAGCGGGGCGGGGGCTATCAGCGGCAAGATCGTGCAAGGCCGCGATCATCTGAACGCTCGCCATGCCGTCGACCGCACAGTGGTGCAGTTTCAACGCCATCGCAAACGAGCCCTTCGGTACCCCTGGCACGGAATTCAGTCCCTCGATGACAGTGATCTCCCATGGCGGGCGACGCAGGTCGATCTGTCTGGCATGCAGCCGTGCGACCTGGATACAGAGCTGCCGCCAGTCACCGGGCTGCGGCAGCCCGATATGTCGGACGTGATATTCAAGATCGAAGCTCGGGTCATCAACCCAGTACGGCCTGTGCAAACCGCCCGGCAGCTCGGTCAACCGCCGCCGAAACACATCCGCGAGATGCAGCCGGGCGTCGAGCTCCTCGAGAATGCCCTTGAAGGTCACCTTGCCGCCCGGGGCGGTCGACGGGTCGTAGATCAGGAGCAGCTGAATCTGCAATGGCGTCGCAGGCGTCTCAGCGCGCAGCATCATGTCATCGGTCCAACTCAGCTGCTGCACAGACGGCCTCCTCACGCACGGTCCTTTCCAAAGAGTAGGCCGGTCACACCGCAACGTGGGAAATCCATTTCGAGGCGCCGCCCACCGCTTGAAATCGCCATCTTGGGCCGAAGCCATGTCGGGCCAAGAGTGCTCGCGTAGCATCACGACGACCGCCGGGGGACAGCGGCAGTAGACAACAAGCTTCCCACTCTTGTTTCAAAGACGACATACGAGAGCTTCGAAGTCAGTCGCGGTTTTGCTGCGTGGACGTGGGCTTGGTGTGACATCCTGTGCGGGTGTCCGCAGGGGGTCCGCCTTCTGGTGTTGTGACGTTTCTGTTCACCGATGTCGAGGGTTCGACCCGTCGGTGGGAGACCGACGCCGACGGCATGCGGAAAGCGCTGGTTGCCCACGACAAGGTGTTGCATAACGCTATCGCCGCGCACGACGGGTTCCTTTTCAAGCACACCGGTGACGGTGTGTGCGCGGCATTCAGCTCCCCGAAAGCAGCGGTGGATGCCGCCGTCGCAGCGCAGCGGCAGCTTGAGTTGCCGGTCCGGATGGGGCTGGCCACCGGCGAAGCCGAGCTACGGGAGGCCGACTACTTCGGCGCGGTGCTGAACCGCGCGGCACGGGTGATGGCCGCCGGGCACGGCGGTCAGATTCTGCTGGTCGAGTCGACGGCAAGTCTGCTCAGCGGAATTGATCTGGTCGATCTGGGGCCGCGACGATTGCGAGGTGTTCCTTTGCCGGTCGGGGTGTTTCAGGTCCGAGCGGCGGGTTTGCGCACCGAGTTTCCGCCGCTGCGGGCGCTGGATACGAGTCCGGGAAATCTGCGACCTGCCAGCACGAGCTTAATCGGACGCGAGTCTGAAGTCGCCGACATCGAAATGGCGGTCAAAAAGCATCGGTTGGTGACGCTGACCGGGGTGGGTGGAGTCGGCAAGACGCGGCTCGCGTTGGAAGTGGCGGCGCGACTGGCTGATGAGTTTCCTGACGGGGTTTGGGTGTTCGAATTGGCAACGGTCACTGATCCGGTGGCGGTGCCCGATGCGGTGGCCTCGACGTTGGGCATCGGTCAACAGAGCGGAATGACCGTGACCGAGTCGGTCGCTGCCGCGTTGCAGGGCAGGATCCGGCTGCTGGTGATCGACAACTGCGAGCATGTTCTCGATGCGGCGGCCGAGCTGGTGGAGGCCATACTTGTGCACTCGACGACTGTGAAAGCCCTCGCTACCAGCCGCGAAGGGTTGGGAGTCGCCGATGAGCAGGTATGGCGTGTGCCGTCGCTGAATGTCAGTGCGGGAATCGAATCCGCAGCTGTACAGCTTTTCGTTGAGCGCGCGCGAAGTGTCGCGTCGGACTTCTCACTGGCGCATCCCACCGAGGCGTCCGCTGTAGTGGACATCTGCCGCAGACTCGACGGCATTCCGCTGGCCGTTGAACTTGCCGCCTCGCGGATGGCCTCGATGAGCGCGAGCGACGTGCGTAGCCGCCTTGATCAACGGTTCCGGCTGCTGGTCGGGTCAAGGCGCGGACTGGCACGTCACCAAACTCTGCGGCACGCGGTGGCGTGGTCCTACGACCTGCTCGCGGATGCGGAAAAGTCTTTGCTGGAACGGTGTTCGGTGTTCGCAGGCGGCTTTGATCTTGAAAGCGCCTGCGCCGTGGCGGGATCCGATGATGTCGACGACTTCGCCGTCTTGGATCTGCTGGACGCGCTGGTGCGCAAATCCCTGCTGGTTGCCGAGCGCGGATCGGGGCGGACCAGATATTCGATGCTGGAAACGATCCGCCAGTTCGCCGAGGAACAACTCGCCGCTCGAGGCGAAGCAACCGAGATTCGAGCCGCCCACTCACGGTACTTCGCCGGACGCGAAGCCGACATCCTGCTTCTGTGGGACAGCCCCCGCCAGCGCGAGGCCTACGCCTGGTTCACGGTCGAGTTGGCCAATCTGCGCACCGCGTTTCGGTGGGCCGCCGACCAGGGGGACCTCGATGTCGCGAGCACCATCGCCACCTACGCGGCGGCACTTGGCTTCTGGGTGGAGAATTACGAACCCACCGCGTGGGCCGAAGAGCTGATCGAGCCTGCCCGCGCCGTCGACCACCCAAGGCTCGTCTTTCTGTACACCACCGCGTCGCAGTGCTGGATCGTCGGACGTATCGAGGAGTCCATGCGCTACGGCAACGCGGGACAGGCGGCGATCCGCGCAGGCGGGGGGAAGGTGCCCTTCGGTCTCGAGAACATGCTGGCCAATGCCTATCTAGCCGTCGGCCAGCCTGATCGGTCGGTCGAGTGGGTCCGCACCCAGCAAGTACGCCTGGGCGACGTGCATCCGAACTTGACGGCATTCCTGATCACTGCATTGACGATCGCGGGCCGCTACGACGAGGCAACAGCCGCCGCGGACGGCCTGATCGAGCGTGCGGAAGCGACGCGAAATCCACAGGCGGTCTCGTTGGCACTGCTGGCTTGCGGCTTCGCCTGGCGCAACGCCGACCCCGACCGCGCTCTGGAAACCATGCACCGGGGCCTGGCGATCGCCCACGACAGCGGCAACCGATTCAACGAAACTCACATCGCCGCCAACATGGCCCAACTCGACGTCGAACGGGGCGATCCGGTATCGGCCCTCGATCACATCGGTCTGGCGATCCGCCATCTGCACGATTCCGGCAACATCGTCACTCTGCGTTCGCCATTCACGAACCTAGCAATCTTTCTGGATCGGCTCGGCCGCTACGAAGCAGCGGCCGCCATCGCCGGTTTCGCGTTCAGTCCCCTGACTGAGGCGTCGTTTCCCGCTATCAACGCCGCGATGGCGCACCTTCGCGAAGTCCTCGGCGACCAGACCTACGAATCGCTCGCCCGCACGGGTGAGACCATGACCACCGCCGACATGGTGGCGTACGCATACGACCAAATCGACCAGGCCCGAACAGAACTGAACGCTGTCTCGAAATAGACGACTTCCGAGAGCCCCAAAACGGTCGTTACTCGGGCCGCAGCGGGTTGACCGCGAATTGGATCACCCGGTACGGCGCGGCGACCCGCGCCCGAGTGTCCCACTGGCTCACGAAGATTCGCAGCTCGTCAAGCGTCGAACCGGGCGAGATGTAACCGCCATACGGCTGCGCGAGCCGGTTGTCATAAGGCGGCGGCAGGCTCTCCGCCGGCTCCGGCCACTCGTCGTGCTGCACCACCGTGGTGACCGGCGCGTCGCCCAGCGACGTCGGGTCGTCGGCCACCCGGACCTCCATGTTGCCGGTGACGGCATTGAAGTAGGACAGCACCGCCTTACCGTCGATCTGCCGGATGCACATCTCGCCCACCGCGTCCGGCCACAGGGGCGTCGGCGGCTTGCCCCAGCCCCCGCCCGGGCCCGCCGCCCAACCCTGCCACCGCGCCCGGTCAGTGAATGTCTGCGGCGTGGCCCGATACAGCAGCACCGGGTCTCTGCGGGTGAAACTGTTGGCGACGATGTATACCCACCCGCTGGGGGAATCTGGGGTGGGGATCGGGTCGTAGTAGCCGCTGATCTGGCTCTGTGAGCCGCCCTGGTACGACGCGGGTCGCTTGGATCCCGGGACCGTCTGCCAGCCCGCACGCGCCGGTTCGGCAGTCACCAGCCGGGAGGTCTGCGGCTCGAGGTTTTTGGTCGTCGTCACCATCAGGTAGTTGCGCCGGTTGATCTCCACCACCCCGGCGGGCAACTGCGAGGCTCCCGGCGGCGTGGGCTCGGCCAGCAGCGGATTGCTGATCCCGGTCACCCCGGTGTAACGCACTCCGCCGGGGTCGTCGACGGACGAGGTGTCGACGCGCAACGCGATCGGCGCGAAGTCGCGACCAAAGCCCACCCCCTGACCCGGAAAGCTGTCGCCACAGATCTGCAAGACCTGGGAGGGAAACTCCATGAATTCGCACAGGTCGGTGGCGCCGATATCGAAATCCCTTGTCTCCGTGCCGGTCCCAGCTGTCGGGCCCAGCCGCAGGACCTGCCCCGGCGCCAGTGGTGGTACGACCGGGTTCGGCATTGGCGCCGGCGGGTCGGACCGCGCGACGGCGGCCCAAAAAGATTGGGTAACAAGGAAAGAGGCGATCAGTAGCGAACTCCGCGCGACCAATCGGGTATGCGCGGTACTCACCCGCTTGTCACAGCTGGGCGGCCAGCAGCTCGGCGATCTGGATGGTGTTCAGCGCCGCCCCCTTGCGCAGGTTGTCACCGGAGATGAACAGTGCCAGACCGCGGCCATCGGGCACCCCAGGGTCGTGCCGGATCCGGCCGACCAGGGATTCGTCGACGCCGGCGGCCGCAAGCGGGGTCGGCACGTCGACCACCTTGACGCCGGGCGCAGAGTCGAGCAGCTCGCGGGCCCGCTGGGGCGACAGCGGCCGGGCGAATTCGGCGTTGATCGACAGCGAGTGCCCGGTGAACACCGGCACCCGCACACAGGTGCCGCTGACGGCCAGGTCGGGAATGCCGAGGATCTTGCGGCTCTCGTGGCGCAGCTTCTGGTCCTCGTCGGTCTCCCCGGAGCCATCGTCCACCAGCGATCCGGCCAGCGGCAGCACGTTGAAGGCGATCGGCGCGACGTACTTGTTCGGTGCGGGGAACGCGACCGCGGATCCGTCGTGCGTCAGCTTCTCCACGTCGTCGATCACCGCGCGGGCCTGCGAGGCCAGCTCCTGCACACCCGCGAGCCCGCTACCGGACACCGCCTGGTAGCTGGAGACGA
>NZ_DASUHS010000201.1:0-7547 GCF_036273375.1 Mycobacterium sp.
GGCTTTGTCGTCACTGTGGCCGGTGGCCTGCTGGTTTATCACGCGGGAGACAGCGCGTACGGCCCGTTCTTCGCCTCGATCGGCGCGCGGTACCCCGGGATCGACATTGCGATGCTGCCGATCGGTGCCTATGCGCCGCGCTGGTTCATGCGCACGATGCACATGGATCCGGAGGAGGCCGTGCAGGCTGCCTGCGACGTCGGCGCTCGGGTGATGGTGCCGATGCACTGGGGCACCTTTTGGTTGTCCAGCGAACCGGCGCTGGAACCGATCGACCGCGCTCGAGCCGCCTGGTGCGCTGCGGGGCGAGATCGCGCGGACCTATGGGATCTTGCGGTAGGGGAGAGCCAGCCGCTCTGAGCAACGCTGTTAGGGAAGGCCTGGCGTTTACCGGACCGTACGCTGTGTGGTCGTTTTCGGCACTTGCGCGTCCATTAGCAGTTAGCTACTTTAGGTAATCAATTAGATTCTTTGAGTGACCGTCGCGGTAAGATGTTGAACGCAGTGTGAATCTATCGTGACGCAGCGAATGAAAAGTTAGTCCATTCAGGTGATCTGCGTCTCGCCTCGTTATGAAGCGATTCGCCACGCGATGTTTACTGTGACGGTTAACTACGAGTTAACCACCTACTGACATTTGCCAGGGCGAGTTCGACCCGACAGGGCTCAGCCCGAAAAAAGCCATACCCACGGTTCGCGAAAAGGAGATCCGCATGTCCGGCAAACAGCTTATCGACGCCTGCGATGAGACAGCAACCGTGGTAACCCTTTCCACCTACCCGCTGGACCAGAGCCGGACGCAGCGGCGTGGTCGCAAGGCGGTGGTCGCCGCTGCAGTTGGCGCGTTCGCCATCCTCGGTCCGATCATGCTTGCACCCAGCGCCTCCGCCGATCCTTCTTGCGGTAGCGGATGCAGCCACGACTCCAGCAGCACGGCTTCAAAACAGGTCAGCGGGGAACACAACTCGGTCACGGTCTCCGCGAGGGATGAAAGCAACGCATCTGCTACGGTGACCGGCAAGCGCAATAGCAGCAACACCACCGCAAACAATGACAGTGGTGGCCTCTTCGGCGGTGCCTTCACAGTCATTAAGGGTAATGACAACAAGGTCATCACAAAGGCGAATCACGGCAGTCTCGCCGTCAACGGAGTAGAAGGTAACCGCAACACTGTCGTCGCCAAGGCAGACGACGGCAGCGGCGCCGTCAACGGAGTCAAAGGTAACCGCAACACAGTCATCGCCAAGGCAGACGACCTCAGCGGCGCCGTCAACGGCATCGAAGGTGACCACAACACAGTCGTTGCCAAGGCAGACGACGGCAGCGGCGCCGTCAACGCCGTGAAGGGTGACCGCAACACAGTCATCGCCAAGGCTACCAACGGCGGCGTCGCCAGCAACGCCGCCGTTGGTAGCCACGACAAGGCTTCAGCCACGGCGAACCACGACGGCAAGGCCAGCAACACTGTCGTCGGTAACTACAGCACGGCCACCAGCTTCGCCGACGGCGCGGGTAGTGTCGCGACGTCCACCGCTGTCAACGGTGGCGAGGCCCACACCACCGCTCTCGCCGGCGGTAAGGCCACCGCTACAGCCACCGGTTCGCACCAAACGGCGACGGCTCTAGCGAGCGGCACCGGCGCGACGGCGACGGCGACGGCGACAGCCACCGGCGGCAGCACTGACTGCGGCACCACCGGCGTCGCATTCGCAGCCACCACCAGCAACGGTCACCTGACTGGCGCCTGTTACAGAGTCTAGCTCGACTACGGACAGGTAAAGCTGTTCATCGTTCCGATGGTGCTCTGCACTAACTGAATGATTATCGGTACCGCGGCAAAGCACACGCCGCTGTACCGATAATTCGTCCACGGTAAGTTAACAGACGCGATTGTCTGACGGACGGCCGCCCGGTCAGTCAGGGTTGACCGCCCACGAACAGCGCTGACCCGACGATCTGGTCGATGACATCCTGTTTGGGGGCGGCGGGTGCGTCAGAGACCCAGACCAAGACGACCGAGAATTCGTGATTTCCTTGGGCGTCGGGGGACGTTGCGCCAGTGGGAACCGCGGCAACCTCTGACACAAGCTTAGCACTCGGATTAGCGAAATTGAATCGGATCTGGTAGCCGTCCCGATGACCGACCTTGCCGGGACCCTGGCTGATAGTGTTACCCGGTTTCACGCCTTGGGCGCTGCTTACCGCCTGCTGTACTGCTTGTGCGGCCGCCTCGGCGCTGGGTGCAGTGAACGTCGCGAGCCGCGCGAGGCCGGTGGCGCAGGTCACCTCCTGGCTTCCCATACAGCTTGTGGGGAAGACCATTTCGGGTGTGCTCGGATTGCTGCTGTCGATGACCTGATGCCAACCCTCAGGGATGGCGACGGCGACATTGATGTTCGGTCCAGACAGCAACAGCCGCTCAGCGTTACCCGAGCCGCTACCGGCACCGCAGCCGGCCAGCACCAGGGCGGACGCTACAACAGCGCTGAACGCAGCCGCCCGACCCACCGGGCGGGGTGACGGGATGCTCCGTGTGTCAGACACCAATTCCTCCTAAGAAACCCGGCGGGGCAGTGGGCCGGTTGCCAAGTCAACCGGGTGGCCACGCCCCACCCTGAGATCGTGATGGGCCGAAGGATAACCACAACCGGACTGCTGGCTTCAGCGGTCTGGCACTTTCTAGCTTTTTCGGTAGTTCCGGATGGGACAAGTCCAGAGTTTGCGGTCTCGATCAGGCCTCACCCGTTAACAACCGCAGGCGCAGACCAGGTGCTCGCCTGAGCCTCTGCCAGGGGGCGGACTGGAGTATGCCAGCTGCCACCAGCGCGTATCTCGCCCGGGAGGTTGCCCGAGCGGTTGACCTGGAGGTGTCAGGAGGCATTGTGGGTGCTGGTGTCGGGTCAACAGTGCCGCATAGAGGGGTGTTCCCGCTGTCGGTAGGGGCTTTCGATGATCAGGGTGTGCGCTGCTGAAGTGAGCCGGTCGTCGGTGGGTCGGCGAGTAACGGGTCGCTCATCGTGGTCAGCCACTCGGCCGGTTTTAGGTGCAGAGATATGAGGCCTCCTATTCCCGCTCCCACGCCGACCCCGACTGACGTGGATCCTGAGGAGCCCGTCCAGGTAGCCGGTGATGTTGGGCTTGGGTGCTGGCGCCCATGCACTGACACCCTCTGGCTCTCCGGCGAACCGGCGTCAACCGATCGAGCGCACCCGCGCCGCCGCGTCTGTCTCCGGGCGGGATCGTGCGAATCTGTGGGACCTCACGGTGGAGGAGAGCCGACCACTCCCGGCGCCTGCTAGCCGGTCCCGTGCTGAGGATGCTGCGATCCGCCGTCGCGCTGAGAGCCGTCGAACCGACGCCCGGGTGTGGACGCATCCATCCGCCACCGCGCGGAAAACGGGACCGTGGGCATGAGACTTGGGAGTGAGGCGCACCGGTTCTCTTGCGGTCCTTTTGAACCTGTTTGCTGTCTTGTGGCTAGTATCGCGCCGTGACGTCTTGCATTCGATCTGTAATGTAGAGTGACGATTTCGTCCAACCGAGAGTACGTGGGCCGTAACACATTTACGACCCACTAGGCCGTCCGGGTGGTCTCATTCATATTTTGTTACATCAAGGTCCATATCGCGATTGTTGTTGTGACGGCTCAATCACCGCTGCGAGCGATGGCAAGTCAATATGGGTGCATCGTGTTTGGTGTGACCTGAGCCGGCCAATGGATCAGCAAGTCAGGTCACGACTACGGAGGTTTTCATGGATCACAAGACCACGCGGCGCCTCGGCGTTTTCGCTTCGTCCGCCGTCCTGGCGACCAGTTTGGTATTGGCCGCTGGAGGCACGGCGTTCGCCAGCGGGGGCCCCGGTGGAAACGGCAATGGCGGTGGCGCCGGCGGAGCGGGCGGCACATGCTCGACCTTTTTCTGCCAGGGCGGTAAAGGCGGTCCGGGCGGTCCGGGCGGTGTCGGCGGTCCCGGCGGTAGCAGCTTGTTCTTCGGCAACGGTGGCCAAGGTGGGCATGGCGGCGGCGGCGGCCAGGGCGGCCCCGGTGGCGTTGGCTTCTTCGGCGGTGGCGGCGGCAACGGCGGTGCGGGCGCGGCCGGCGGTGCGGGCGGCAACGGCGGTCCCTTCGGTGGCAACGGTGGCAACGGCGGCGGTGGCGGCGCCGGCGGTGGCGGCGGTGCGGGTGCCAACGGATTCTGAGCGAGTTAACGCACCAGTCTACGAACCCGCCGTCGATTATGGCGCTGTCGTGCCATAATCGGTGACGAGTTCAAGTAACGGCGCCCGACAATTCACCCCGAGCCGAGGCCCTGACTGAGGGCGAGTAAATGCGTTGAGGATGGGCCGCGGACGCGGTCTCATCCTCAACGCGTCTCCCGGCGCTACATAAGGACCCGTCGACTCACGAACGGCAACGGTTGAATCACCCAGTGTGCATCGATGGAAGAAAAACGGTTGGGTTCGCGCCGCGGGAGCCGCATCGCGACTCTACGCCGCCGAACCCGCGGGGGGATGGTACGTCACCGTGCGACCTAGGAAAGATGTATCAGCGACGACACGGGAGTGGGACGGCTTGCAGCAGCCGCTTTACGTTGAAGAATTGACTGGGCACATGTCACCCACGGCTCAAAATGTGGACATTCAGAAATGCGTAACGTCACGAGACGAGATCATGCAGAGGCTCGCTCGCAGGCTCCAGGCGGGCCGCGCCGCCGCGGTGATCGTTTCGGTCCTGGCCGCTATCGCGGTGTCCGCTGCGTGCCAAGACCAACCCAGTTACTCGCCAAGCAAGCAGCAGACCCCGTCGCGGGAATCCGGGCAATCAGGCGTACCAGGCCAACCCGGGCCGCCAGGTCAATCCGGCGAGCCGGGCCAACCAGGCCAACCAGGCCAACCCGGCGAGCCGGGCCAACCAGGCCAACCCGGTCAACCCGGAGGCGCCGGAGGGGCCGGAGGGGCCGGAGGGGCCGGCGGCAACGGTTTTTGACGTGCACGGAGTCGCCGGACTCATCGACAACACCAACCAACATCAAACGATTCTTAAAGAGGGGCGTCATGAAACGCGCTGTCACGTGTGCCGCGCTTGCCAGTCTTACCAGTGGTCTGCTCGTCTTCTCGGCATTGCCTGCCAGCGCCGCTCCCGGCGGTAACGGAGGCCCTGGAGGCGCCGGCGGTAGCGGCGGCCGCTGTGCCTCCGCAGGCTGTACCCCTGGTACTGGGGGCCACGGCGGCACCGGCGGCCACGGCGGCGTCCCCAACGGTCACGGCGGACAAGGCGGGGCCGGTGGGGCCGGTGGCGACAACATCAGCATCGTCTCGCTGTTCGGCGGAACAGGCGGTGCCGGCGGTGCCGGCGGTGCCGGCGGCCGGGGGGGAGCTCCGCATGGTAACGGCGGCGACGGCGGCCGCGGCGGGATGGGGGGAACCGGAGGTACGGGCTCGATCATAGGTGGCTTCGGCGGCGTCGGTGGCCAAGGTGGGAACGGTGGGGCTCCTGGAGGGCTTGGCGGTACCAGCGGCAACGGTGGCCAAGGGGGGACCGGCGGAACCGGCGGCTACGGCAGGGTCATCGGCGGGATGGGTGGCACGGGTGGATCCGGCGGGGGCCCCAACGGGCCTGGTGGTAATGGCGGTAATGGCGGTGCCGGCGGCCTCGCTGGCGGAGTCGGCGGCCTACCTGGCGCACCCGGCGGCACCGGCGGCAATGGGGGTGCTGGTGGCCTCGTCGGAGGTCCGGGCCTATGCGGTGGCACGGGTGGCCAGGGCGGCCTGATCAACGGCCCAACCGTCCCCTGTCGCTAGTGGATGTATTTGCGACCTTCAGCTGATTACCCCAGGCTCGATTCGCCGTACCGCCGAACTCGGCGACGACCTGCCAGTGGACTGGCGGCACCGCTCGCTGCGCTACACCGAAAAGCTCGCCACCCCGGATACCAGCGTCGGTGACCTGATCTGCGATGTCGACCCGGTGAAGGTCACCGAAGACCGCAGCCTGGGCGATCCGGACACGATCCACTTCGGTCTGGTGCCTCGGGGGCACCGCGGCGTCGTCGCTATCAACGAGCTTCCCAACCTCGCCGAGCGGATGGCAATGCTGGCGTCGTCGACGGCGTCGGAGGTCTACCCTGCGGCCCCACCGATACTGGAGGTAACGGTGGGGGACGGCGGCCACGTCGGAGGTTCGGGCCTGTGCGGTGGCACGGGCGGCCACGGCAGCCTGATCAAACGGACCGACCGTTCTTTGTCCCTAATTGCCTAGAAGTTGACGCCGATAGTCGTACTGCCCAAGGGGGAACTAATCGAGACAAACCTCGGCATGGGGCAGCACCTGGAGATCCTCACAGCCCAACCGGGATGCTGGCAGGGGATACGCGTGCGTAGCGTGGAGCCGTGGCCGTTATCTCTCCGCGTGGATTCCTGGAACCTCCGGCCGCGCTGCCGCGCACGCTAGGCGCGCTGCGCAGGTCCGAGCACGTGCGGCGGGACGTCAAAGGTGAGGTGCGGGCGAACCTCCTCGCTGCGTTGCGCAGCGGCCGCAACCCCTGGCCGGGCATCATCGGCTTCGCAGACACCGTGTTGCCGCAGCTAGAGCGGGCGCTGCTGGCCGGGCACGACGTGGTGCTGCTGGGGGAGCGCGGCCAGGGCAAGACCCGACTGTTACGCACGCTGGTCGGGCTGCTCGATGAGTGGACCCCGGTCATCGCCGGGGCCGAGCTGGCCGAACACCCCTACCAGCCGATCACCCCGAGCTCGATCCGTCGCGCCGCGGAACTCGGCGATGACCTGCCGGTGGTCTGGCGGCACCGCTCACTGCGCTACGCCGAAAAGCTCGCCACCCCCGACACCAGCGTCGGGGACCTCATCGGCGACGTCGACCCGGTGAAGGTCGCCGAAGGCCGCAGCCTGGGCGACCCGGAGACAATCCACTTCGGGTTGGTGCCCCGTTCTCACCGCGGCATCGTCGCCATCAACGAACTACCCGACCTGGCCGAGCGGATCCAGGTCTCGCTGCTCAACGTGATGGAGGAACGCGACATCCAGGTCCGCGGCTACACCCTGCGGCTGCCGCTGGATGTGCTCCTAGTCGCCAGCGCCAACCCCGAGGACTACACCAACCGCGGCCGGATCATCACCCCGCTGAAGGACCGCTTCGGTGCCGAGATCCGCACCCACTACCCGAGAGAGATGGTCGCCGAGGTCGCGCTGGTCGCTCAGGAAGCCGACCTGACCACTATCGGCGCGGAGGTCGGCGAACCGCTGATCGAGGTACTCGCCCGGTTCGCCCGCCACCTGCGCGGCAGTGCGGCGATCGACCAGCGCTCCGGAGTGTCGGCGCGGTTCGCCGTGGCCGGAGCGGAGACCGTCGCCGCAGCTGCGCTGCGCCGCGCCGCGCTGACCGGCGAGGACCACGCAGTCGCCCGCCCGGTCGACCTCGAAGCAGTTCCGGCGGTGCTGCGCGGCAAGCTGGAATTCGAATCCGGCTACGACCAACCATCAGCGGAACGCGACGAGCAGGGCGAGGTGCTGACCCACCTGCTGCGCCGCGC
>NZ_DASUHS010000202.1:0-17607 GCF_036273375.1 Mycobacterium sp.
GCAACGCATGTACGCCATCACCAAGGAGATGACCGAAGTCACGCACAGCATGGTTGGCAGGACCCACGAGATGACGGACATCACCAATCAATTGCGCCAGAACGTCGCCGACTTCGAGGATTTCTTCCGTCCGCTGCGCAGCTACTTCTACTGGGAAAAGCACTGCTATGACATCCCGATCTGCTTTTCACTGCGGTCAATCTTCGACACACTGGACGGGATCGACGCACTCGCTGACCAAATCCAAGGCCTCACCAGCGATTTGGACCGTTTGGATCATTTGCTGCCGCAGATGCTGCCGGTTCTGCAGAAAACCATCGACTCGATGACAAAAATGCGCGACTTCATGATCGCGACCCACAGCACCCAGGCCGGCACCCAGGCCCAGCAACAGGAGCTGGCTAAAGGCGCAACGGAGATAGGCCTGTACTTCGACCAGGCCAAGAATGACGATTTGTTCTACCTGCCACCGGATGTGTTCGACAATCCTGACTTCAAACGTGGGATGAAGATGTTCATGTCGCCCGATGGCAAGGCGGTCCGGATGATCATCACTCACCAGGGCGACCCCGCCTCGGTGCAGGGTATCGAACATGTCCGGGGCCTCAAAGGTGTTGTCGCAGACGCCCTCAAGGGCACCCCGCTGAGTAATGCGAAGGTCTCACTCGCCGGCACCGCATCGCTGTATGCCGATATGCAGGACGGCGTCGTCACCGACCTCGCAATTACGATCGTCGCGGCGATGATCCTGATTTTCGCGATCATGTTGTTGATCACTCGAAGCGTGGTGGCTGCCGTCGTGATCGTCGGAACCGTGGCGGCATCCTTGGGTACCGCCTGCGGTTTGTCGGTCCTGCTCTGGCAGGACATCCTGGGCCTGGGCGTGCAGTGGATCGTGATCCCGTTGTCGATGGTGATCCTGCTGGCAGTGGGTTCGGATTACAATCTCCTGGTGGTCTCGCGCTTCAAAGAAGAGATACCCGCCGGGCTCAACACGGGCATCATCCGAGGCATCGGGGCCACCGGACGCGTTGTCACCGCAGCCGGCTTGGTGTTTGCCTTCACCATGATGGCGATGATCGTCAGCGACCTGCGCGTGGTCGGTCAGCTCGGCATGACCATCGGTATCGGCCTGGTTGTCGACACGTTGATCGTGCGGGCGTTCATGACGCCATCGATCGCTGCGGCGCTGGGCCGCTGGTTCTGGTGGCCGCTCAACACCTTTGAGATCACCAGGCGTGGCCGCTGCGGGTCCGAACCACCGCCGGCCGACGACAACACCGCGCCCATTCTGGCAACGACCGCGTCAGTGTCGCGGACCGGTCAGGCAGGGTGGTGATGGAGTCTTGGTCGGTGGATCGGGATGTCAGGCAGACGCCGAATCGAAGCTGCGCCAACGTACCCAAGGCCGGCTCGATCGATCGCGCGATCCCGCGATCCTCAACGCCGCGCTGGCCGCATTGGCCGAGAACGGGTACAACGACACCAATATGAACGACGTCGCGGCGCGAGCCGGTGTCGGTAAAGCCGCGATATACCGCCGCTGGTCGTCGAAGGCCGCGTTGATGACCGATGCGCTTGTGTACTGGCGGCCCGACCTCGTCGAGGACGATGTCCCGGACACCGGCAGCCTTGCCGGCGATTTGGACGCGCTGGTTGAACGTGTCGCGCGTACCGACGACGACTTGATCTCCAACGATCTGGTGCTGCGAGTGGCGATGGAGGCGGTGCACGATCAGCAACTCGCCTCAGCCCTCGACGACCTGATGCTGCCGAAGGGCAGGCGCGTGGTGACGGCCATCCTCCAACAGGCCGCGGCCCGTGGCGAGGTCGCAGCCGACCGGGACTGGTCCCTCATCGCCGACACCTTGACGGGGCTGGGGCTGATGCGGGTCATCAACGGTCAGAGGGTCGACGCGAACTTCGCCCGGCAGGTCATCGACACGCTTATTCTGCCTGCGGTTTGCGCGGCGAACACCAAGGGTGGTGGCGGGAGCGACGAGTAGCACCTGCGCAACCTCGACGACAGGCGCTGAAGGGACTACGAAGAATGACGGCTGGGTTCGTGAAACTGGATTTGCGTGGGCTAGCGGGATCTGACCCGTCGAGTGTGTAGTGAGATGACAAGACGCCGATACGCGTACCGAACACCATGGATATTGACGACCTTCCATGACAGGTTCCGGATCATCGGCTGTGAAAGTTCCTGTTCTGCAATTAATTTCGGCTGTATTTCAGAAGCTTAACAAATTGCGGGGAGATGGCGTCGCCGGTCTGGTGCGAGGTCGCGTTATTCAACGTTGGCGCTGATACATCTCGCAACTGCCATGGCTGTCAAAAGACGCAACCCAGCGAAGCCTGCTGCCACTGTGATGCGTCAGTTATCGCGTTTGGCGTCAGTTCAGCTGGCCGTGCCGAGCGATGGCCGTCGATGTGCTTCTGGTGAGCGACGGACGGACTCGGCTTTTTCGGAGAAATGCGCTGCGGTTAATCAGGCGTTTACGTAGCTATCATCCGAAGGGTCGGCGGGATTCCACGGAATCCGCCGACACCGCACCGTGGCGGTGGCACACTCTAGCAATGCCAGGGTCAATCAAGCGGAGGCCAGGACGCCCGCCCGCCGCAGAGGCTGATGAAACGCGGCTGCGAATCATGCACGCCGCTCGGTTAGTCTTTAGCGAGCGCGGCTACGACGGGGCAACATTTCAAGCTATCGCCGAACGTGCCCGCCTAACCAGACCGGCAATCAACCACTACTTCTCGAGCAAGCAGACGCTATATCGCGCAGTGCTTGATGCCACCAACGACACCGTCCTCAGAGCCGGCATCAATCAGGCCGAACGCGAGACCACGCTGACGGCACGGCTGAGCACATTCATCGCCGCCGCGGTAAACGCGAATTCGGCGTGTCCCGCGGGATCGGCGCTACTAGTCACCGGAATCCTTGAGTCGCAGCGCCATCCGGAATGGACTGGCAGCGGAAACGATACCGTGCGAATCAGTCGAGAATTTCTCTACCGCGTCGTCAACGACGCAGTCGAGCGTGGTGAACTCGACGCGGAAACCGATGCGTCGGAAATGGCCGAAGCGCTGCTGGTTGTGCTGTTCGGGCTGGGTCTTTACGCGGGCTACGTCCAGGGTTACCAGGAGATGTCGGCCGCCATCGAACGGGTGCGGCCAATCCTTCTGGACCGCCGTATGTGGCGGCCCGACCACGAAGGCAACTGAGGCGCGCCTACCCGCGACCTTCGACGCTACGACGCAGCCACGCCGCCAGGTCTTCGAGATCGCGGACTAGTCGCCGGGTTGCGTCGAATTCCGCCTCGCGGGAGGGCAACTCAGCCAACGGCCGGAACACCGTCTTCTGGTCCTCATCGTCGCCGAGAACGTCTAATGGGGCTTCGCGATAGATCGGGGGTTCCAAGACGCGCGCTGACGCGTTCGGCAATATGGGGGCCTGTTAGTTCGTTGAGGGCGATCTCAACCACCTGCGGGGTCGCACTGCACTGCGCTGCAATAGCATTGCGGCACTGGGTTTGCCGATGTCGCAAGCCGACACCATTTGCAGTGGTATGCACGCGCACTCAGCAGTGAACCCCGTCGGGTATCCGTCGCACTCGGGGGCTTTCGTCGCCACACTCGAAGCTGAGTATGGCATTCTTCGGTGATTCTCGGATTGCGCACCCACCGGGTCGGGGAAGACCTTCGGCCGAGAAGACCGTCCGGTACCACTCGGACCGTCGACTTCGCCAACTTAATCGCCGAACACCACCCGGCGATCGGCCATCGATTCAAATGTTCTACCTGTGTCTGCGTTCGGTTCATCGGCCTCGCTGCGCGGGCGAGAAATCCGCCTCAGTCGTTGAGGTAGGACAGGAACTCTTGGTGCGGTGTGCGCTGCTCGTCCCGTCTCCTCCACGTGTGGCGACGCGGGGCTGCTGATCCTTCGTTAGCTGACCCCGTTGCGTTTTCGCTCCGGTAATGGCCACGATGGCACCAAGTGCCGCACTATTCGTAAATATGTAGCGCACCGTTACGAGCGTGAAGGTCAGGTGCTATTCGAGCAAGTCGGTCTTTATGGCCCCAGTGCGGATTCAATGTTCGTCGACGTGCCGTTCGCGTGTCGGCCCGATACTGGTATCGCCGAGCTCATGCAGCGCATCGCGTTGGAGGCGCCCGGCGACATGTCATCGATCGGGTAGTCGAGGACTGGCAGGGAGATTCACCGTCGACTTAAGATCTGCGATCTGGCCGGCCACATTCGGTACAACCGCACGGTTATAGGATCCGCCACGAAGATGAGAAAAACACATCCGCCATTTCGATGAGAATCCTGCAAAAGCTACAGGTAGAGGCATCACGATCCGTCACCGGGAACGAGAACCTACGGGCACTGTGGTTCTCGTCCGACTTGGCGGAATTCTCATCTTCGTGACGCCGAAATGGCGGATCCGCCACCAAGATAAGAATCTAGTTAGTGGGCCTAGGCATTGAGCATTGCTTTGGGCGGTACCCGCGCTCTCGGCCTCAGGCTGTTGGATTCGCTAAGTACGTCGTGCACCAGGGCAATTGGGGCCCACCATCAAGCGGAGTTAGCTGTCGCGGAGCATCCCACGACCAGCAAATGGTGAATAACAGCAGTTATCCATGATGAACTGCTTGTTTTCATCAGATGAATCAACGACTATGGCGTCGCCTGCGGTTGGGGGGCACCTTGCAGGCTAACGAACGGTGAACATCCCCCGGAACCGTGGAGCGCTTCCTCTAAATTGGCCGGCTGGCCCGATGATCCTCGCGGGCCGGGGGTCCGCAACGTAAACCGCGCCGAATTGACATCGCCGTCCGCAGTGACCTGACGCGCGGTGGCGACTCAGGAGGCGCACGCCTAGTTTGAAGGCGAGCCCGAGGACCACAGCGCACGTCAGCCCGGGCAGCTCTCGGTTTGACTGGGTACCGAGTGATGCGTCCGAGGTTCACGCACACGAATGGGGCCAACCCACTTGACGAGTCGCTGACGGCTAGGCCGCGCACCTCGCCGTCTGCATCTACGCTGAATCATGGGTCCATGTGTCGCGCAGGCTCTTGAATTCGGCCAGCTCGTTGTTGCCTCCGTTGCGTTCAGGGTCATCCATCTGTTAATGGTGCTCGGGCTCCTCGTCGCGCTGTACCGGTTTCTGCACCGTTAACCCCGCTTTGGCGGCGAGCGTTGCATCGCCGACGAGCAGCCCGATACGTTGCGCGCCGACGAGTGGTTGACGCAATGTCAACGTGGGCCGCCATCCATCGGGAAGTCGAATCACGAGCCACTCACATAGCGGGTCCCACGCCCTCGAAGGTTATGCCCCATCGAGTGGTGTAAATCAGGTCAGCGATTCGCCTGCGGTTCTGCGGGTTTCACTATGCTTTGGGCCTGCATGATCTGCGCCTTCGTCGCGATCCAGGTGGGTCCGGCATCTGCTTGCCGACGCCCGGGGCCCAGTACTTGATGGCACCCATACGCGCGCCGTGCCCCTCCGACATCATGAATTGACTGTCGCGCTCGCCCGTCAGCCGGTCGGCAGGCACATCTTCCTTGGCGCTACGGATGCATCGAGGGCGCGTACGAGAGGCCGATGATCGCACCCTCGCTTGACTGCAGTCGAGCGACGGTCTGTCCCCAGGGCTCGGTGCGTGCATCGTGCAGCAGCGTGAAGCCCCTCTCCTTTAACTCGTCCGCAGCGACCTGGACGGCATCAGTGTCGGCGACCTCGAACTCGATGCTCGCCTGCGGCACCGGCCGCTCCTCTGGCCAGTCAGGCGAGCCGAAGCACGCCCGCGCAGCCTGAGTCAGTGACCAGACCCCGAAGGACTTGCAACCGTCAATGTCTTCACTGTGCAGGTAGCCGTCACCTTCCGAGGTCAGGGGCAAGCCAAGCGCGTCGACGTACAAACTGCGGCTGACGCTCGGGTCGGGGGTGATCACAGCGACGCTGGTGATGAACTGCACATCCATAACGTCCCGTTTCTGCGAGATTCGATTGAGTTCGGCGATCGTCGCATCCTGCTCCGACAGCGGCCGCTACAGGCAGTGTGGTGTCTTCGTTAGCCGAATCTTATTTGAGGCAGTGTTGTTGACGGGACTCGCGCCCCGCGACTTCCATCACGTAGTAGCGCTCTGGGGTCGTGTCCGGGATCCGGTGTGACTAGGAGGCACGGGCGCGAAAAGCACACCACAGCCGTACTATGAGCCCGCCGCCGGCGCGCGAAATCACGCACGACCGTGTCACTCAAGGATCCCTTGCGGGCTGAAGCAATCTTTGTCGTTCGGTTGCTCAGGCGGCCCCGAAAGGAGTATTTCGTGTCGATCGAACATGTCTTGGCGGTTGTTGCGGTGACCGATGTGGAGAGAAGTCAGTGGTGGTACGAGTCGCTGCTTGGTGGAGCGGCTGATAACAATCCGATGCCGGATCTCGTGGAGTGGCAGGTGGTTCGGTGGATGGCTGCAGGTGTTCGTCGACGACGGTCAACGTGCTGGCTCGACATCGGTGAACTTCGCTGCGAGGACCTGGAGGAACCTTGACAAGCTGGTCGCGCTCGCCGCGCTGGCATCGGACTTGGACGACCGTATGGTTGTCGGATCCGCCAACAAGATGAGAAAAAGACTTCCGCCATTTTGATCCAGACCCCCACTCGTACAAAACCGACCGCGCGATGCCGGTAGTCCGCCTGCCCACCGGAGCGGGTGCCAACTGAATGGCCACGATGCTCACCGGGGGTCACGCATCGAATGTTGAGCGGGATCAAGTCAGTCAGGGGCGGTCAGGCGTTGGATGGCGTCGTCAAGGGAGTGCAGTTGGGTCACCCCGGTCGGCAAGCGCATTGAATCCCAGCCAGGGCCGGCGGCCATCACGCGAGCGCGTGCTGCGCGGATCGCCTTGATGGCGGCCGCGTCGGCCGTGCTATGGGTCTGCGCCCACAGCACCACGGGGATTGGGTCAGGGCGCCGCGTCAGCGCATCGATGATCGCTGCGGCCGGGACCGCTGCACCCAACATCAATGCCGCGTGACCCCGCTCGGACAACGCGGCACGAAGCGCTTCCAGCGCCAGAGTGTGCCTGTCTTCCTCGGTGCAAGCCAATATGACCGTCGGTGTATCGGTGGGCGTCACTGGTGAGCGCTGCAGACAGCTCACCACGGTCCATGACAGGAAGTGTTCGATGTCAATGCACCGTTCCCCTGCGGCTTGCTGGTTGTCGATTTCGGCGAAGACGGGCCGAATCAAAAAGTCCCAGGTTTCAAGCACCCCGTAGTGGCGCAGGTGCCGTTCGAGGATGCGGCCAGCAGAAAGCTCGTCAAGCGCGAACAGGGCAGCCAGCAGTGCGGTTGTTTGCGTCGGCGGCGGCACCAGGGCTTGCATCGCTGCGCTTGCAGCGCTCCGTGCGTTGGCGCCTTGAGCGATCAACTCACTCATGTGGCGCAGGGCTGTGATGTCGGACTCCGTGTAGACGCGGTGTTTGCCCGGCGCATGCTCAATCGGGCCCAAACCGTAGCGGTGGCTCCAACTCCGAAGCGTCGCGGTCGGCACACCGAGTCGATGCGCGACGGCTCCCACGGTATAACGAGTCACGTTCGCCTGGTCAGCAAAACCGCTACCGCGATCCGAAGCGCCGGCAACCGCGTCTGCCGAACCAGCGTGCTGGGCACGGCGCACAGGGCCGTGGCCGCCGTCGCGGGGGGTCATGCGACCCACCGGTCCGCATCCGGTGCCGCGAATCGCTGCTGTAACGCCGTAGACGAGGCCGGGACAGGCGTAACCAACCGCTCCCGCCGACGACCAACCGCCTCCCTTGCCAAATGCATCATCGGCATCGATTGTTGCATCGATTTCGCATTGCGGGGTCGTCTGACCGTGCTTAGAGGCGGGGCGGTATGTGCCGTATGGGTTCCGGGCCGAACTTCTCAAATAGGATTTTTATCGCCCGGTTAGGAGCGTGGCGCTTCCTTGCATCGCGAACTCAGCTTAAGAAGTGACGACCGAGCCGCTGCTGGCGTGGGCGCTCTCGCTGCGTCGCCGTAGGCCGGTTCGGCGCTGGTCATCGCCGAGGAGTAGCGCGGCAGGTTCTGCACCTGAGCCAGGTAGTCGAACAACTCATCGGAGAACGCGTTCACCTGTTGGCGACGTTCGTAATCGGCCATTGCACAATTCCTTAGCTATCAGGACCCGGCGGGCACGTCGCCGCGCCATCCACCTGTCTCGCCCCCGCGCGACTCGATGAACTCCTTGAACCGTTTCAGGTCCGATTTCACCTGCCGGTCGTCGAACCCCAACGTCGCTCCTGCCTTCTCGACCAAACCTTCGGGCTGCCAATCGATTTGCGCTGTAACGCGAGTCTTCTTCTCGCCCAGCCGATGAAACGTGATCACGCCGGCATGAGTGGTGCCATCCGTGCTCTTCCACGCCACCCGTTCCTCGGGGTGCTGCTCGGTCACCTCGGTATCGAATTCACGGTCTGCACCGCCGATACTGGTCACCCAATGCGTGTGTCGGTCATCGCTCTGAGTGATCTGCTTGACCCCACCCATGAATTCGGGGAAGGACTCAAATTGGGTCCACTGGTTGTAGACCACCGAAATCGGCACCTCCACGTCGACCGACTCAGTTACTGATGTCATGACTACCTCCTTATCTCAAAGGGCAACCCTGGGTCACCCGCCGCCGGATGACGGCTTCATCGCCCCATGGAGTTCTACCCGCCACCAAAGCGCGGAAACCTCGGCAAAACCTTTGCAATGATTCGGCCCCGCCCCGGCGGCGACAATATGGCAATGGCTGCACGCCAACCAGTTCCGTCGACATTGCGTAGCTGGGAACTGCGGTACGGGATCCGGCCGCGCGCTCGCACACAGGTGGGCACAGACGCTACAGTGCCGGCGACACCGCCAGGCTGCAGACTTGCCCACCATCGCGCCATGGCTTTTCGATTGGACCTCGTTGCCGTTGCGACATCTACTGTTAGACATAAGAATTCAATTCGCTGTTGGTCTGCCGGCCAGGGCCATTCGGTGCAAGTGGTTCTGGTAGGGGCTTGGTGACCGACTACCCAACGCTTGCAAGCGTTTACAGCTCAGGAGCGACTGTCGCATCACAGCGGGCCGCTCGTGGTATCGTCCGGGCGTCCCTCGTGACCGCCGGACAACCGCGTCGCTTCGAGGCGGCGGACGCGGCGACTTTCGACCAGCAGCCACGCCATGCCGGCAGTGCCGCCGGCGACCGCGGAGCCCCCCATCGCGATCGCCCATCCTGTGTGCCCGTAGGCCGCTGCGGCCAGGCAACCCACCACCGCCAGCACACTCAGCGCTAGCAATATGAGTCCCAACACGTCACGAGAGTTCTTGAACCATTCCCCGGCACGGGGTTGCGTAGTCCGTGCATGATCGGTCGGGTTTTGACGTGTGTCCACCGTTGCCTTCCTCCTTAGTTAGTCCACGCACCGAGCACGGCGATCCGTCGGCGGCCCATGAAAGGGCAGGTAATGTAGGCGCTCCCAATCCAAGTAATCATCTTTTCGTTTGACCGTTGGGGGATCCGTCGCGGCTGATGTCGGCCTGGCGTTTCTGTAGCGCGGCTAGGGCCCTGCGGTCGGCCGAGTGCGCCGCCTCGCGCACCGCCACGTCCTCGGCAGGCGGATCGGCGAACAGGAAGCTGCCCGAGCCCGGCGACCCGCCGAGACCTAGTTTGTTCATCCGCTTGGGCACCGCGGCGGCCTGATACTCCAGCGGTATCGGGTGCCCGTGCTCGTCGACAGGCCCGAGCGGCTGGTGTAGTTCGATGTAGGCGCCATGCGGTAGCCGCCTGATGATTCCGGTCTCCACACCATGCTCGAGAACTTCACGGTCACTGCGCTGCAACGCAATACACCACCGGTAGGTGGCGAAGTAGACGATGGGCGGTAGCACTACCATGCCAATGCGGCCGATCCATGTCGTCGCGTTGAGCGAGATGTTGAATTTGTAGGCAATGATGTCATTCATCGCGCTGAAGGTGAGCACGATGTAGAACGCGATCGCCATAGCACCGATGCTGGTACGAACCGGGACGTCGCGCGGACGCTGCAGCAGGTTGTGGTGCGCGGTGTCGCCGCTGAATCTCCGTTCCAGGAACGGGTAGACGATCAGCAACGCGAAGATCACGCCCATCAGCACCGCAACCGCGACGGCGGCGGGTACCGTGTGGTGGCCGATATAAAATTCCCACGGCGGCCACAGGCGAATCAGCCCGTCGGTCCACATCATGTAAAAGTCGGGCTGGCTGCCCGCCGATATCTGCGAGACTTTGTACGGGCCGTATTGCCAGATCGGGTTGATCTGCAACAGACCGCCCATCAGGCCCAGGATGGCGACGATCACGGCGAAAAAGGCGCCGGACTTGGCGGCGAACACCGGCATCACCCGCACGCCGACGACGTTTTTCTCGGTGCGCCCCGGGCCGGGGAATTGGGTGTGCTTCTGGAACCACACCAGCGCCAGGTGCGCCCCGATCAGCGCCAGGATAATGCCGGGCAGCAGCAGGATGTGCAACGCGTACAGGCGGGGGATGATGATGTCGCCTGGGAAATCCCCACTGAACAGCAACCAGTGCAGCCAGCTACCGATAACCGGGACGCCCAAAGTGATTGACGAAAACGCCGCCCGAAGACCCGTGCCCGAGAGCAAGTCGTCGGCCAGGGTGTAGCCGAAATAACCCTCGAACATGGCCAAGATCAGCAGCACCGCACCGATGACCCAGTTGGCCTCGCGTGGCCGCCGGAATGCGCCGGTGAAGAAGGTGCGTGCCAGATGCACCATGATCGATGCGGCGAAGATCAGCGCAGCCCAATGATGGACCTGGCGGACGAACAGCCCACCGCGGACTTCGAATGAGATGTTGAGCGCTGACTCGTACGCGCGCGATATCTCTACGCCGCGCAGCGGCTGGTAGACGCCGTTGTAGGTGACCTCGGTCATCGAGGGGTCGAAAAACAGCGTCAGGTACACGCCGGTGATCAGCAGCACGATGAAGCTGTACAGCGCGATCTCGCCCAACAGAAACGACCAATGGGTCGGGAAGACCTTGTTCAGCTGCCGGCGCACAGCCGCGGACGGATGGTATCGCGAGTCGATCGCATCGCCTTGTGCCGCAACGGTTTCGGATAGCTTTGTGGTCATGACGTGTGGTCTCAGGATGCCGGTCCGGCGGGCTCGATGACGTCGCTGTTGGCCCGATGGGCCGGACGGTATGTGAGCAAAGCTGCGGCGACCTGCGCGCGCCCATTTTTACTAATCATTTGCCTGCATTCCTGTTCTGTTCGCTGCGTGCTTCCGCGCCGCTCTCCTCGACATCGAGAGCAACGTCAGAACCCGTTCGGCCCACATAAGTGCCGTCCTCACCGTTCTTGCCGGCCCGAGAGGTCGCCACGTGAAGGCCGGTTGCACGGTCCGCGCCGGACTCCATGGCTGCTGCCTTGCCCTTCGCCTTGGCGACCAGCGCCCCGGCCTTGAGCTTGAACCCCTCGACGAAAGACACGCCATACTCCGTTCTGCGGTCCGGAAGGACCTCGATATCGAGGTCTACCCGCCTCACGGGCCGCTAATCCTCAATCGATGCAAAAACGTTGCAGATCTGGGTTGCGGCGCGAGCGGCCTAGTCCGCGCCACGGTGCGCAAGGACTTGTCCTCACCGTGACGCGTATCGGAGCGCTCATCACGGCGGAAGTCGGCGCCCTACCCGAGCGGAGCTCGGCTCGTACGCGAGGCGACGATTGCGGAATTCGACACCGTCGCGGAATGGAAGCTCAGGTGGCGACCGACCTCGGGCCGTCGTTTTACGTACCCGCTGCTTGTCGAGGCTGTGGCAGCGCGGTGGCGCTCGATTGCCTGATCGATCAGCTCGCCCTTGCCCTCGGGGAGGCATTCTGGACTGCGGCGCCGACGTCGGTGGGCCGGGGGCGTACGCCGCGCACGGTGATCGGTGCTGCCTAAGCTAGTGGAGCCGCAAACGGGTGCGTGCCGCGCCACCCGTTCGCTGTTCGGCTACACGATAGCGCAAGCCGTTGCGTGCGCTCCCTGTTGCAGACGAATCCTTCTATGCTGCTTAGTCTTTGGGCGTGCTGTCAGATACGCAGGCGCTTGAGAACCATGCCACACCAGACCAAGTAACGGTGTGGGCACCGAACCACGAGCGCCCGACGGGTCGTCTCGCCCGCCCACCACCAACGTCCGAGGAACTGCCGATGTTGTGAGCGGACCAAGTCATCCGGACCCAACAACGACTCCAAAAATCGCCATCAAACGACCTCCGAGACTACGGCCGAATGACCTGTCAGTAGACCGACGGGCTGGGCCAGCCGCCGTTGACGGCGAAACGTTGCCGCGCACTGGCACGCGATCCGCGCTCTAGGCACAGGAGGGCGAGTAACAGTGTCCTGCACAGGTTTCAGCTCCCGGCCGACGCTCGCACGCCAGGCACAATTGCCCCCCTTTTCCGCTCCTACCGAGGCTTGAGCAGTGCCGCGAGCCCTTTGGGGTCGGCCACCGTCAGTGTGAGGTTCGGATGACGCAACCACCCGAAGGGGTCGATTCCCCTGATTGGCCGTACGAACTCAACGAATATGCCCCGCGCGTTATTGGTAGCGAAGGTCAGCCCACGATCTTTGATCGATAGGCGGGCGGGACCTGCCGTCTTGACGAACGCATAGGGCCCGGTGAGCGTCACCGTCGCGATGTTGGTGAGGGGAGTTTGGATCGTCCACGGACCGAAACGCGCGTACAGGTCGTCCGCTCCCACCTGGACCACACACGACCCGTCGCTAATCCCAAACAGGCGACCGGCTATCCGGTAGGTGGGGTTGAAGCAGAATCGGAAGTCTCGAACAGTCGAATGCGCCATCAGTGCTGTCCTACCGCTCTTGCCCTATCGGCTCCGGACAGACCCGGTCTAGACGTCGCCGAGCGCGGTGCAAAGGCGTCATCGGCAGAGTGCGCCGGAAATGACCCGGTAACGCCAAAGGCGACCTTTGATTCGGCCGTGCCGCCGCTCGCTGGCACCCCATTCCTGACCGGTGCCGCGAAGCCACCGAGTCTGCTTTCAGCCTGGTGTATCGAATTCACGTCGTGTCTCCGGTTCGAGGGCATGTCGGCCCTGTTCGCTGACGGTCAGGTACCCACAGGCGATTGCGTGAAACGTTAATGTGGTAGCTCCGGCAACGCGGCAGTTGCTCTCGCCCATGGGGGTGTTGATAGTGCTGGGTGTCAAGCGCCTGGCCGAGCCTCATTGCGGCATAATGACTTCCGGCGGTTGGCTGGCGCAGCGGGTGATCGACGCCGAGCGGCTCCACCCCGGTCGCTGTGAGTGGTCAAGCGGCGTGCATGTATCTGCCGCGCAATCGCGAGGCTTCACGATCTGTTGTGAGACTGACTGGCTGATGCGGCACCGATTGGGTTCAATCGCCGAATGCGTCTCATCTACGAGTCAATTGCCAAATGGTAATGGGGGAACGCCGGGGGTGTTGAGCTCGCCGGCCAGCCACGGCAATGTCGCCGCGAACGCGGCAGCAGCGAAGGGCCACACGTGCCTTCCCCCTAGTGCTAGCACGGCGCACCTTATGCCGTGGGATTTGCCCAATGCGCACAGCGTATTCGCGGCGATGTCGTAGCTATCGGGCGTGGGTGGCGCAGCCTGGCCGGTGACCGCAGCGGCTGAGTGAACGACGAACAATCCTGTGACATCGGTGTAGGTGGTGTGGCTGATGACCGTGCTGGGGTCGAAAGTGGACCACGCTGCGGGATCGCCACCGAACAACCGGTCGATGGTCTGGGCCTTCGTGCCCGCATTCGGACTGATATCACCAGCGATGTCAACAAAAGTGCCGAACGTGGCCGGGTGCATGACCGTCAGGTCTATGGCGCAGGTTCCGCCAGAGGAGAATCCGACGATTCCCCAGTTGGCTCGGTCCTGGTTCACCCCGAAGGTCGCGACGAGGTAAGGGACGACTTCTTTAGTCAGATGATCGGCGGCGTTGCCCCGGGGCCCGTTAACGCATTCGGTGTCATTGCCGAACGCGCCAGTGGAATCGACGAAGATCGCCACGGGCGCGTTACCGTCGTGGACGGCGGCGAAAGCATCCAGCGTAGTGACCGCGTCGCCGACGCGCGCCCAGTCGGCGGGCGTATTGAACTCTCCAGCGATCATCATGACAGCCGGTAGCCGTGGTGGCGGGCTGCTGGTGAACCAGGCCGGTGGCAGATAAACGAATTCTTTGCGGTGACTGAACTTCGACGCCTCAGCACTGATGGTGACCGCCAGCACCGCGCCCGTGGTGGGCTGAACAGCGCTGCGTCGCCTCGCGCTTACGGTGGCCCAATCGGTTTGGTCGGGCAGCGGCCCTGCCGTCAACTGATTCCACGCAACGTAAACGGTCGGGTAGTAACCCAACCAACCGTTGACCGTCAGGCCCGCGCTGAGAAGGCAAACCGACGCCGCGAAGACCGACAGATTACGCCGCGGCCACCGGCTGCCAGGCCAGCCGGCCACGACGGTGATGACGGCTACCGCGCTCAGCGCAACCCACACCCACAGCTGCCAGGGTGCCGGCTCGCTGGCCATGCCGGAAGTCCGCAAGTACCAGTGCGCGGCAATGGCCGTCAGCACACCGAACGCCGCCATCAGCGGTATCCACCTAACGCGCCAGCGTCGCGAACGGCATCGCATTGCAGCGATCAGCGCGCCTCCCGCCAGGGCTTGCACCGCCACCAACACCCATCCGTGCATCAACGACGTGCGTCCCGCAACGTGCAGAAAGCTCTCGGCCACAACGGTCGCTACGACCATAGATGCGGTCATGCCCTCATCAGGAACGGTTGAAACCAGACGCTGTCACCGTCGTCCAGCGCTCCCGGGTCCTCCGCTTACTCATCGATCCGGTGGGAAGTCAGGTCCAGTAAAGGATGCGCGCTGCCGGCAGCGCCGCTGCGAGCTCGGACTCGAACCAGGTCCGGAGCTCGGTCATGGTGTCCTTTGGGTAGATGTATTTGGCCGACCCGTACTTGCCGTACTTGCGCGTCCGGGCCGATTCGTCCATCTCAAGCTTGGTGCGCGGATACCAACCCATCAGCACGTCTCGGCTGGCCGAGGTGAAGCGGTGAGTGATGCATTCGACAGTGAGGTCGAGGTCGGGTATGTCGGCGACGGCATCGGCGACGTCTTGTAGCAAGACGCCATAGGCGTTGCGCCACTGCGGGATCGGCATGATCGGGGCGATGGTCAGGCCGACGGGATAACTAGCGAGCGCCAGCTTGCGCAGCGCGGCGATGCGTCGCGGCAGCCGCGCGGTGCCGCCTTCGAACCGGCCGGCGATCTCGTTGGCGTTCATTGACATCCGCACGCGGGTGCGGCCGGCGTGGGGCAGGTCGAGCAGCGGCGCCACGTCGTCGAACTTGGTGGTGAACCGTAAGCCGACCGGAGCTGACCACTCGTGGGTGCCGACGTGCGTGATGATCGCCGCCAGCGAGCCGGTCAGGTGCTCCAGGGCTAGGGGATCAGTGTAACAGGATGCCTCGAATGTGGTTCCCTCGTCGGCTCTTTCGTTGGACGCGGAGGTGATGGTGCCTTGGCCGACGTGGCCGTCCATCTCGGCGAGTATCTCGGGCAGGTTCGCGTAGACCCGGGTGATCGGCGCTCCGGACAGCGAGCCGGCGAGATAGCAGTACTGGCAGTGCGCGGGACACCCTTGGGCGAGGTCGATGCGCCAATCCGCGCTGGGCGGGATTGGTTGGAGGCGACGCTTGCTGGGCGGTGCGACGACGACGGCGAGCGTGCGCTTGGCGAGAGCGTAGGCAGCGCGATCGTTGTCGGCGCCCAGCGGGGGCAACCGATCGCCGCGCAACACGCTGATGTCCGCAACGCCGGCGGCCTCACATCGCGCGACAATCGTGGCGCCGTGCGACAACTCGGAGGCCGATCGGGTTACCAGCACGCGAGCCGGAGTCCATAGCTTCGGCGTTGTTGACGGGTTCTCCGCGGTCGGCGTGGACGATTCAGCGTCGGGCATAGCTAAGGGATCCGCCGCGTCGAGATCAGACCTTGGGTCGCGTCGCGGCGCAGTTCGTCAAGCAGTGAACGCTTTCTTAGCGGCGCACTTTGACCGTGAGCGCGATTCGCGATGCCGTTCAAGACATCCTTCAAAGCTTCCGTCGATGACCATCGCGGAACCCACCCGAGTTCGTCACGTGCACGGCTGCAGTCCAGCAGGGGAACGCTGAACGCTAAATCGAGCCATCCGCGGTCCACCGGTTGCAGGCGGGCTCGCCAGCTCAGGTCGACGAGTGTGCCCAGCGCGCCGGCGGGTATGTGAATCGGCCTTGAGCGCAGAGCAGACGCTACGTCGTTTCTGCGCAGCGGTGGCTCGGCGGCAAGGTTGAATGGTCCGCTCGCGCCGCGGTGGATCGCTTGCACAATGGCTTCGGCGACGTCGTCGGCGTGAACCAATGGGATGCATAGGTCGCGGTCCAGTGGTAGCAGCGGCAGCAACGGCACGGCGCGCATCGGGATGTAGCCCGGCAACCCATACCGCAGCAGGCCGCTGGCCGCAGCGCGTTGCACGATGAAGCCGGGGCGCATCCGCGCGATGTTTACCCCGCTGCCGGTCTGCGTGCGTTCGTAGTCGTCAAGCAGTGACTCCGCCGCAGACTTGTCGCGGCTGTACGCAGACGACGCGATTCCGGTCGTGGGCCATGATTCCGTTACCCGCTGGCCGTAGCGACCGGCGGCATAGGTCCCGACCGACGACATATGAATGAGCTGGCCCACCCCCGCCGACTGCGCTGCTTGCAGCACCGCAGTCGTGCCGCCCACCCCGACGCTGCGTAAATATTTCGCGTTGCGGGTGGGTTGAAATCCCCAGGCCAGATGCACCACAGAATCGGCGCCGTCGAATACGCGACCCAGATCGCGTGCCGCCTCTCGGTCCGCGACGTCGAGCCGTAGCCATTGTGCTTCGCCGTAAACACCTTTCGGCTCGGGAGGACGGCGCACGACTCCGACCAGCTGATGCCCGGCGCCGCACAGATTACGCAGCAGCGCGGTTCCGACGTTGCCGCTGGCTCCAATGACGACGATGCGCTTTCGCATGATTAGGGTTCGCTTTCTCACCGGGGCAGCACGTGGCATGGGCACAGGCAGCGGGGCTCCCTGTCTGACTGAGTTGACAAGTGCTGATCACGCCGGTGTACCCCATCGCAGACTCCCCACACCGCCATCGATGCAAAAACGCTTCAAAATTGGGCGGTGCATTAACAGGTGCGTGGCTCGCCGGTATTACAACGAGCACTCATCACGCAGCTTCCAGTGAGTGCGGTCCAAGGTGTCATCGGCGCTGAAACCTGATGAGGCCGTTTCTCATACGATCTGGGTTACGTGAGGTGAAACCCGAGTCCAACACCCCTGCTCGAGCGAGGACATCGACGCGCTGGTCACCGAGCTTGATGACTGAGAATGTCGGCGGGGTCCAGGGTGCCGGTGGTGAGCTGGTGGGCGATTTCGGATAGCCGAGTCGCGTGGGCGCGCCCGTAGCTGCGGAGAGCTTGAAAGGCTTC
>NZ_DASUHS010000203.1:0-3312 GCF_036273375.1 Mycobacterium sp.
CAGCATGACCATGTCTCACGCGGAGGACACCAACCTGTCGCTCTACCACACCACCGCTGACCTGCGCCGGCAGTTCGGGCAACTCCGGCAGGAGATCGGGCAGGACACCACCGTGCTGTACCTCGCCTTCGGGGACGTCAACTACCTGCTGGGCAATCCCACCGACTGCCGGTACCCCTCCCCGGTATGGCTGCAGCGCTCCGCCGCGCTGCCCTACGTGAGAGACTTCGCCAGCTACCACGACAATGTCTCGTGCCTCGACACCACGGCGCGGTACCTTCTGATCGACCGATCCTGGTTCGACCTGCCCGCTCTGGAGCCCGCGGTGGTCGCGCGCATCGACGACCTGTTCGATTGCGACCAGGCCATCCACCCCACGGACACCATCGACGTCTGCCCCCGCCGCGTATGACAAAAGCCCCGGTCTTCGGGCCTAGTGAGCAGTGCCACGGTGCGGGACCGCCGGCCGAGGACTAATTTCGTCAATTAGCGAAATATCGAAGGATGGTGCGGTGCTCGACGAGTGCAAGGCGCTGGCCAACGAGACCCGGCTGCGCATCCTGGAGTGGCTCAAGGACCCGGCGGCGAACTTCCCGGCGGCGGCGGGGGAGACGGCGGAGTTCGGCGTGTGCGTCGGTCTCATCCAGCAGAAGGCGGGCACCTCGGCTTCGACCATGTCCGCGCACCTGGCGATCCTGCAGCGTGCCGCGTTCCTCCGGGCCACGCGCCGCGGGCAGTGGACGTACTACCGGCGCGACGACGAGCGCATTCGCGCCTTCACCGAACGACTTCACCGCGTCCTCTGACGCAGGAAAGGCAGCCGCATCATGCCCACCGCATTGTCCGTCCTCGACCTCGCCCCGATCGCACCCGGCCAGACCGCGCGCGACAGCTTCGACGCGAGTGTCGCACTGGCCCGGGCCGCGGAGCGCAGTGGCTACCGGCGTGTCTGGTACGCCGAGCACCACAACATGTCGTCCATTGCCTCGAGCGCCACCAGCGTCCTCATCGGCCATGTCGCGGCGCAGACGGACACTATCCGGCTCGGCGCGGGCGGGATCATGCTGCCCAACCATGCCCCGCTGGTGATCGCGGAGCAGTTCGGCACCCTGGAGGCCCTGTTTCCCGGTCGCATCGATCTCGGCCTCGGCCGGGCGCCGGGCAGCGACCAGAACACCATGCTGGCACTGCGGCGCGACCCGAGATCGGCGGACTCTTTCCCGCAGGACGTGCTGGAGTTGCAGGGTTACCTGCGGGGCAGGTCGCGCGTGCCCGGCGTACAGGCGGTGCCGCGCGGCGAGGGGGTCGTGCCGCTCTATGTCCTGGGATCGTCGCTGTTCGGGGCTCAGCTCGCCGCGCAGCTCGGTCTGCCGTACGCCTTCGCGTCCCACTTCGCGCCGGACGCCCTGCACCAGGCTCTTGCTGTCTACCGCAGCGGTTTCCAGCCGTCGGAGCAGTTGACCGAGCCGTACGTCATCGTCGGCGCGAACGTGTTCGCAGCCGAGGACCGCGACGAGGCCGAAGCACAGAAGACGATCGCGTACCGGTCCCGGGCGCGAGGGATGATCTCGCGGGGCCCGGGCGGGCGCACCTTCACCGACGCGGAGATCGACGCGTTCCTCGCCTCGCCGAACGGCCGCCCGCTCACCACCATGACCCGGTACACCGCCGTGGGCACGCCGCCGGAAGTTCGCGAGTACCTGGAGGATTTCGCCGCCTCCACCCAAGCCGATGAGCTCATCCTCGCCCACCACGCCACGCGGATCGACGACCGGGTGCGTTCGGTGGAGCTGACCGCCGATGCGATGGCCGAAGCCACTGTGGACAGTCGCGGCGCTTGAGCCGCCTCGGGGGCCGATTCCGTTCAGGTGCCGGAGGCGAGTTCGAGGTTTTCGGCGAGTTTGTGTGCGATGTCTTGGCGTAGGAGGTGTTTCTGGATTTTCCCGGTTGCGGTTGTCGGTAGTTCGTCGAGTAGTTCCAGTCGTTCGGGGGTTTTTTGGATGGCGATTCCTTTGTTGTGGAGGTAGGTCTTGAGGGTGTCCAGTGGTGGTGGGTCGGCCGGGTTGGTGGGGACGAGGTAGCAGCAGAGGCGTTCGCCGAGTCGTTTGTCGGGCATGCCGACGATGGCCGCGGTGCGGACGGCGGGGTGGGCTGCTAAAAGGTCTTCGATTTCCCGGACGCTGATGTTCATTCCGCCGCGGATCACGATGTCTTTGGTGCGGCCGGTGACGCGGACGAATCCGTTGGTGTCCATGACGCCGAGGTCCCCCGAGCGTGAGTATCCGTCGGGGGTGAACAGGTCGGCTGTCTCCTCGGGGCGGTTGAGGTAGCCGAGCATGTGACTGGGTCCGCGGTAGGCGATGTCGCCCTCGGTGCCGGAGGGCACTTCTGTGCCGTGCTCGTCGACGATCTTCACCGAGGCGTTGGGCAGGGCCGCGCCGTCGGAGGTGAGTGCCCGTTGCGGGTCGTCGTCGACGGTGCAGGTCGTGGTCGCGAGGTTTTCGCTGCGTCCGTAGAGGCTGAGGATTTTCGCGTGGGGTAGGAGTGTGCGTGCTCGTTCGATGACCGTCCGCGGGATCGGCGCTCCCGCGGATACCCACACTCGCAGGCTGGACGCGTCATGGCGGTCGGGGTGGTAGGCGTCGAGGAGCATGTGGATGAAGGTGGTGGCGGTGACACTGACGGTGCAGCGGTACTGGGCGATCTCGGCCAGGCCGCGGTGGGGTTCCCAGTCGGGCATCAGGTGGGTCGCGGCGCCGTGGAGCATGGGGAGCATGACGCTGGTGATCAACCCGGTGGTGTGGGTGATGGGTGAGGGTCCGAATTGGACGTCGGATTCGCGGTAGGCGAAGGCTTTGCCGAGTGCGCGTGCACCGCTGAGGTAGGTGTTGACGGTGTGCACGCACCCTTTGGGTCGTGCGGTGGTTCCCGAGGTGTAGACGATGACGAAGGGGTCGTCGGGTCCTGCTGGGGAGCCGATCTGGTTCTCGGCGGTGACGGGATCGATGTCGGCGGTGGCCGCGGCGAGGGTCGTCACCGCGGTCTCGGCGGTTCCGACGGCGTCGTCCCCGCGCACGACCACCAGGGTGTGCAGCGCCGGTCGGGCGGCCTGTAGGTCGCGGTACATTCCCAGGTAGTCGAAGCCTTTGAAGACTGATGGCGTGACCGCGGCGGAGACTTGCGCGTCGTCGAGTACGTGCCCGACCTCGTCGCGGCGGTAGATGGGCATGATCGGGACCATGATCGCGCCGAGGCGGGCGAGTGCGGCGGCGACGGGAACGAACTCCGACCAGTTAGGCAGTTGTACCGCGA
>NZ_DASUHS010000204.1:0-24420 GCF_036273375.1 Mycobacterium sp.
CTCACAATGCCGATCCTTCCAATTAGTTAGTTAGCCGAATTATATCGGCTGGCGTCGGCCCGCCAGCACCTGGTCCGGTGCCGAGAAGAACTCGACCGCTTTACCCGCTGTCCCCGTGCAGGAACGTGGCGATCGCATCCACGATACGACTGGCCATCAATGTCTTGGAGCCGTGTTGCAGCGCCGACTCGGTACCGTCGGCCGCCAGCAGCCAGCCGTCGTTGTTGTCCACCTCGAAAGCCCTGCCGTCGCCCACCGCGTTGACGACCAACAGATCACAACCCTTGTTGCGCAACTTCGTCCGGGCGTGAAACAGCACGTCCCCGTTGGCGTCGCCGGTTTCGGCGGCGAATCCCACGATGGCGCGCATGTTGGGCAGCTCGCCGTTGGCGCGTGCCCGCACCGCGCCGGCCAGCACGTCGTCATTGCGGACCAACTCGATCGTGGGCGCCTGGTCTTGATCCTTCGGGCCCTTTTTGATCTTGGCGGCCGCAACCCGGGCCGGCCGGAAGTCGGCGACCGCGGCGGCCATCACCAGCACATCCACCTCGGAAGCGTGCTTGGCCACGGCGTCGCCCAGTTGCTCGGCCGAGCTGACGTGGACCACCTCGACGCCGGCGGGATCGATCAGCCCGGCGGTATGCCCGGCGATCAGCGTGACCTCCGCGCCGCGCTGGGCAGCCACCCGCGCCACCGCATAACCCTGCTTGCCGGAGCTGCGGTTGCCGATGAAACGCACCGGGTCGACCGGTTCGCGGGTGCCCCCGGCCGTCACCAGCATCTTGCAACCGGCGAGGTCGTAGGGCAGCGCGTCCTGGCGTTCCAGCAACAGGTGAGACAGGGTGGTGATCTCCTCGGCTTCGGGTAGCCGGCCCGACCCGCTGTCCGTCCCCGTGAGCCGCCCGGCGGCGGGTTCGAGCACTACCGCTCCCCTGCGGCGCAACGTAGCCACGTTGTCCACGGTGGCCGGGTGCAACCACATCTCGGTGTGCATCGCCGGCGCGAACAGCACCGGACATCGCGCGGTGAGCAGGGTGGCGGTCAGCAGATCGTCCGCCCGGCCGTGTACCGCCCGGGCCAGCAGGTCCGCGGTGGCCGGCGCCACCACGACCAGGTCGGCCTGCTTGCCGAGTTGGACGTGCGGAACTTCGGGCACGTCGTTGAAGACGCCGGTGTGCACCGGCTGGCCGGAGAGCGCCTCGAACGTGGCAGCCCCGACGAAACGCAGCGCGGACTCGGTCGGGATGACGCGAACCGAATGACCGGCCTCGGCGAGCTGACGGACGACGGTGCACGCCTTATAGGCGGCGATACCGCCGGAGACGCCGACGATCACTCTTTTCGCGACCCGATCGCGGTTGTCCACAGCGCGCGCCCGGCCCGGCCCGGTTACTCGCCCTCGGTGTGCTCGAGCAGGTCGCCGTGGATCTCGCGCATCGCGATCGATAACGGCTTTTCCTGCAGCCCCGGCTCGACCAGCGGACCGACGTATTCGAGGATGCCCTCACCGAGTTGGTTGTAGTAGTCGTTGATCTGACGGGCTCGCTTGGCGGCGTAGATCACCAGGGCGTACTTGCTCGAAACGCGGTCCAGCAGTTCGTCGATGGGCGGGTTGGTGATACCCAGCGGGGTGTCGTATGTGCTCGGTCCCCCGGCGGACGGGTCGAACCGGTCGGGGACGGCGGCCAATGCCGCGTCGGACTGCGGAATACTCACTTAGGTCAATCTCCTGGCGGATTGGTAGCGGCTCGTCGCCGCTGAAGATTCTGAAAATTCGGTGGTCAGTCGTGCTGGGATGTGGTCCGGCTTCTGGTCTGGCCAGACGGGTCATGGCGGCCCGGCGCGGTGCCCACCAGCAAGGATACCAATTCGGAGCAGGCTGACTCCAATTCGCTGTTCACGACCACCCGATCGAAGTCGTTTTGGGCCGCCATCTCGATGCGGGCGGTCTCCAGTCGCCGCCGCATGACCTCGGGTGTCTCGGTGCCGCGGCCGACGAGCCTGGCCTTGAGATCCTCCCAGCTGGGCGGCGCCAGGAAGACCGCCAGGGCCTCGGGCATCGCCTTCTTCACGGCCCTGGCCCCGGCCAGATCGACCTCGATCAGAACCGGAAATCCGCGGGCGGTGGCGGACCGAACCGGCTCGGCCAGGGTGCCCGATCGGTGCAGTCCCGCGTGGATCTCGGCCCACTCCAGCAGGGCGCCCTCGTCGATGAGCTGCTGGAAGCGGGCGGGGGTGACGAAGTGGTAATCGACGCCGTCGACCTCGCCGGGCCGCGGCCCCCGCGTCGTGGCCGAGACGCTGAAATGCAGGTCCGGGACCCGCTCACGCAGGCATCGGACCACAGTCGACTTGCCGACCGCTGAGGGACCGGACAGCACGACCACACGTCCGTCACCTGATGGTTCAGGACGTGTCCCGTGCTGGACGTCCGGTCCCCCGCCGGCGCTCACAGGCGCTCCTGGGCCGGTGCGCCCACGGCTCGGTTAGGAGCCGAACTTTTCCAGCAGGGCTTTGCGCTGACGATCGCCGAGACCGCGCAGACGGCGGGTGGGGGCGATCTCCAACTCAGTCATGATTTCCTGCGCCTTGACCTTGCCCACCTTGGGCAACGCCTCGAGAAGCGCGGAAACCTTCATCTTGCCCAGGACTTCGTTGGTCTCGGCGTCCTTGAGCACCTGGGTGAGGTTGGTGCCGCCACGCTTCAGGCGGTCCTTGAGCTCTGCTCGCGCTCGACGTGCGGCAGCCGCCTTCTCCAACGCGGCCGCGCGCTGCTCGTCGGTCAACTGGGGAAGGGCCACGATTCCTCCGTATCTGATCAATCAATTTCAATCGATCTCATTTTGTCTCGCCGGCACTTCTGCCAGCGGAGACGACCGTACTCAGGCCTCCTGACGAAATCTAACCCGGCCCCCTGCTTAAGGGGGCAAAGTCCCAGCATGGACCGGCGCGCGGCCGGCCAAAGCGGCGCTCTCGCGGGCGTCGACGACGGTCGCATGTGGCGCCGCCCGGGTGTCGGTGCCAGCCCCGTTTCAGCGCGCCTTTAGGCCGTCTAGCTGCGGCTTTATCTCCCGAGGGCGACGCAGGGCGGGCCGGCTGGGCGGGCCAAAAAAGGCGTCGGCGGACGGCCGTCACGCCCGGTGCGAGGGATCACGGATTTGTTGCGGCGTGTCGCGCGTGTCGCGTCGCCGGTCAAACGGCAGGCCAACGCGGCGTTTGACGCGGCGCACCGGTCTCAGCGGGCCCCCACGGGCCTTTCGAAGGGCCTCTCGAAGGGCCTCTCGAGGGCCTTTGCAGCCCCGAATCCGTGCGCCGGGCACCCCCGGGCACCCTCGGCGGTCTAGTCGCTCCTGGCCGAGGACTGTGGCCGACCTGAGCCGACAGGTATGCCCGTATCGTCCAGCAACCAACGCGGCTATCGGCGGAATTCGTCGTCGCGGGCGCCGGCCCGGCAGGCTGCCGCGTCCGACGAACGCACCTTCGGCGCCCGGGGCGCCCGCGCCGGCCGGCGGGCCACCGCATCCGACCTCAGCACTCCCCCTCGCCGCGAAGATCGTCAACCCTCCAATCAACAAGGGCCGCAGCGTGTTTGACGGTGAGGATTCGCCACCGCCGCCGGGCGCGCGCGGTGATGACGGCTGCTTATTTCCGTGGATCCGGTCGAATTGTCTATCTTTTCCGCACACGCGGACTAAAGATCACCCTACTCCCGTAATTGCGGGTATACACGGTCTCCCCCGCGCATTTCAGCTAATCGGCAGTACGAAATCCGATACGATCGAAGAGTGTCCAACCTGCGAATTCGCCAGGCGGCTGAGCTGCTGGGAGTGAGCGACGACACCGTGCGGCGCTGGATCAACCAGGGCACATTGACGGTCAGTCACGACGCCGCCGGCCGCAAGGTGATCGCCAGCGAGGACCTGGCTCACTTCTCCCGCACCAATGCGCCCGCCCCGCCGGCGGACCCGCTCAGCATCGGCAGCTCAGCCCGCAACCGCTTCGTCGGGCTGGTCACGTCGGTGGTCAGCGACAAAGTGATGACCCAGGTGGAGATGCAGTGCGGTCCGTTCACCGTCGTGTCACTGATGAGCACCGAAGCGGCCGAGGAATTGCAGCTGCGTCCCGGCAGCGTCGCGGTGGCCGTCGTCAAGGCCACCACCGTCATCGTCGAAACCGCGCGTCCCAGCACCGCACTGGCGTCGGACTAGACGTCAACCCCACTCACACCGCCAGGTAGGCCACCGCGTCCAGCATGCGATCGGCCGCCTCGCGCAGCTGCGCCACGCCCGGTCCGGCCCGCAGCACCTCGCGGGCCACCGCGGGCAGCAACTGCCCGGGCTCCGCGCCGCCCAGCCCGGCGAGCGCCTCGGGCCGCCCGCCCTGCACACCGAGCCCGGGCACCAGGACCGGACCGCCCAGCGCGCTGAGATCGGGCGCCTGCAAGACCGTCGCACCGACGACCACGCCGACATATCCCGGCCCGGACGGGGTGGCGGACCGGTTCACCACCGCCGCCTGGTCGACGACCAGCTGGGCCACCGTACGGCCGTCGAAGGCGGCACGCTGCACCGTGGCGCCCTCGGGGTTGGAGGTGGCCGCCAGCACGAACACCCCGCGGTCGTGCGCAGCGGCGGTCTCCAGCAGCGGCCGCAGCGAGCCGAACCCCAGGTACGGGGTGGCCGTCACGGCGTCGGCGGCCAGCGGTGAATCACCCGCCCAGGCCGCGGCATAGGACGCCATCGTCGTGCCGATGTCGCCGCGTTTGGCGTCGGCCAGCACCAGCACCCCGGCCGATCGCAAAGCCGCGATGGTGCGTTCCAGCACCGCGAATCCCGCGGCGCCGTAAGCCTCGAAGAACGCGACCTGAGGTTTGACGACGGCGAATCCGGAAAACGCCTCGATGCAGATGTCGCAGAAAGCGGCCAGTCCGTCGGCGGTCGTGGGCAGGTCCCAGGCGCGCAGCAGCTCGGGATGTGGGTCGATGCCCACACACAGCGGTCCGCGTTCGGCTTTCGCGGCCGCGAGCCGGACGCCGAACCTGGTCACCGGTCTCCGTTACCGGCCAGGCCACCCTGACCGATCTGGCTGTGCAGTTCTTGCAGACTGCGCACGCCGATGTCGCCGCGGATGCCCGCCTCGATGCCCTGGACGGCGGCCGAGGCGCCCTGCACCGTCGTGACACAGGGGATGTTGACCGAGACCGCGGCCGAACGGATTTCATAACCGTCGATGCGTGGCCCGGAGTTGCCGTAGGGCGTGTTGATCACCATGTCGACCTCACCGGCCTTGATCGCGTCGACCGCCGACATCGCGGGACGGCCCGGCTGCGGGTCCTCGAAGTGCTTGCGCACCTCCTGGCAGGGAATTCCATTGCGGCGCAACATCTCCGCTGTTCCATCAGTGGCCAGCACGCGGAATCCCAGGTCGGCCAGCCGTTTAACGGGGAATACCAGCGAGCGCTTGTCCCGGTTGGCAACCGACACGAAGATGGTGCCCTGCGCCGGCAGGGACCCGTAGGCGGCGGTCTGACTCTTGGCGAAGGCGCTGCCGAAGTCGCGGTCGATTCCCATTACCTCGCCGGTGGATTTCATCTCCGGGCCCAGCAGCGAGTCGATGGCGGCCCCATCGGCGCGGCGGAAGCGGTGGAAGGGCAGTACGGCCTCCTTGACGGCGATCGGGGCGTTCTGCGCGGCATGCGCGCCGTCGCCGGACGCCGCCAACAAACCCTCCTCGCGTAGCTGGGAGATGCTGGCGCCCAACATGACCCGGGCACACGCCTTGGCGAGCGGGATCGCGGTGGCCTTCGACACGAACGGCACCGTCCGACTGGCGCGCGGGTTGGCCTCCAGGACATAGAGCACGTCGTCCTTGAGCGCATACTGCACGTTGAGCAGGCCCACCACGCCGATGCCGTGCGCGATGGCCTCGGTCGCGCGGCGTACCTTCTCGATGTCGCTGCGGCCCAGCGTTACCGGCGGCAGCGCGCAAGCCGAGTCACCGGAGTGGATGCCGGCCTCCTCGATGTGTTCCATGATGCCGCCGATGTAGACCTCGGTGCCGTCGCACAGCGCGTCCACGTCGATCTCCACCGCGTCCTCGAGGAAGCGGTCGACGAGCACCGGGTGCTCGGGTGAGAGCTCGGTGGCGCGGGTGATATAGCCCCGCAGCGTCTCTTCGTCGTACACGATCTCCATGCCCCGACCGCCCAGCACGTAGGACGGGCGCACCAGCACCGGGTAGCCGATGTCTTCGGCGATGCGCTGGGCCTGGGTGAAAGTCGTTGCGGTGCCGTACTTCGGCGCCGGCAGACCGGCGGCGGTGAGCAGGTCGCCGAATGCGCCGCGGTCCTCGGCCAGGTCGATGGCCTCCGGCGGAGTGCCGACGATCGGCACCCCCGCGTCGGCGAGGCGCTGGGCCAGCCCGAGCGGAGTTTGGCCACCCAGTTGCACGATCACCCCGGCCACACCCGGGCCGTCACCCGCGGACTGCTGCTCGGCGCGGAACACCTCGAGGACGTCCTCGAAGGTCAGCGGCTCGAAGTACAGCCGGTCGGCGGTGTCGTAGTCGGTGGACACCGTCTCCGGGTTGCAGTTGACCATCACGGTCTCAAAACCGGCCTGCGACAACGTCGTTGCCGCGTGGACACAGCTGTAGTCGAATTCGATGCCCTGACCGATGCGGTTGGGCCCCGAACCCAGGATCAGCACCTTGGGCTTCTTTGTCTGCGGCGCCACCTCGGTCTCGGCTGCGGGATCCAGCTCGTAGCTGCTGTAGTGATACGGCGTCTTAGCCTCGAACTCGGCCGCGCAGGTGTCGACGGTCTTGTACACCGGGTGCACGCCCAGCCGCTCGCGCAGCGACCGCACGCCATTCTCACCGGCCAATTCGGGCCGCAGCGCGGCGATCTGACGGTCCGACAGCCCGCTGTGCTTACCGCGGCGCAACAGGTCGGCGTCGAGCACGGGGGCGGCGATCAACTCGGCACGCAGGTCGATCAGCTCGCCGATCTGCGCGACGAACCACGGATCCACCCCGCTGGCCTCGGCAGCCTGTTCCACCGATGCGCCCAGGCGCAGCGCCAGTTCGATGTCGTAGAGCCGGCCCTCGGTCGGCGTCCGCAGCCGGGTCAGCACCTCATTGACGTCGCCTTCGGGGTCCGGTTTGGTCCAGAAGCCGGCGCGGGTGGTCTCCAGCGACCGCATTACCTTGCCGAGCGCCTCAACAAAGTTGCGGCCCAACGACATTGCCTCACCGACCGATTTCATGGTGGTGGTCAGGGTGGGATCGGCGCCCGGGAACTTCTCGAACGCGAAGCGCGGGGCCTTGACCACCACATAGTCCAGGGTGGGTTCGAAGCAGGCCGGCGTTTCCTTGGTGATGTCGTTGACGATCTCGTCGAGGGTGTAGCCGATGGCCAGCTTGGCGGCGATCTTGGCGATCGGGAAACCGGTGGCCTTGGACGCCAGGGCACTTGACCGCGACACCCGGGGGTTCATCTCGATAACGATCAGCCGGCCGTCGGACGGGTTGATCGCGAACTGGATGTTGCAGCCCCCGGTGTCCACCCCGACCTCGCGCAGGATCGCGATCCCCAGGTCCCGCATCCGCTGGTATTCCCGGTCCGTCAGCGTCATCGCCGGCGCGACGGTGACCGAGTCACCCGTGTGCACGCCCATCGGGTCGAAGTTCTCGATCGAGCACACCACGACCACGTTGTCGTTGCCGTCGCGCATCAGCTCGAGCTCGAATTCCTTCCAGCCGTAAATCGATTCCTCGATCAGCACGTTGGCGCTCGGGCTTTCGGCCAGCCCGGCGCCGGCCATCCGGTCGACCTCCTCGACGGATCGCGCCATCCCCGAGCCCAGGCCGCCCATGGTGAAGCTGGGCCGCACCACGACCGGCAGCCCGAGCTCCTCGACCGTCTCGCGGACCTCTTCCATGGTGAAACACACTCGGCTGCACGCCGATTCACCGCCCACCTTGGCGACGATGTCCTTGAACATCTGCCGGTCCTCGCCGCGCTGAATCGCGTCGAAGTCGGCGCCGATGAGTTCGACCCCGTGGCGCTCCAGCGCCCCGTTCTCGTACAGTGCGACCGCGGTGTTCAGCGCGGTCTGCCCGCCCAGCGTGGCCAGCAGCGCGTCAATCTTGTTGCCGCGCTCGGCCTGCTGGGCGATCACCTTCTCTACGAATGCGGCGGTTATCGGCTCGACGTAGGTGTGATCGGCGTACTCCGGGTCGGTCATGATGGTGGCCGGGTTGGAGTTGACCAGGCTGACCTGCAGCCCCTCCGCACGCAGCACCCGGCAGGCCTGGGTACCCGAGTAATCGAACTCGCAGGCCTGCCCGATGACGATCGGCCCCGAGCCGATCACCAGCACGTGGTTGAGGTCGGTGCGACGTGGCACTAGCGGCCCTCCCCTGCCATGAGCTCGATGAATTGGTCGAACAGGTACTCCGCATCGTGCGGGCCGGCCGCGGCCTCCGGGTGGTACTGGACCGAAAAGGCCTGCCCGTCCGCGAGTTTGACGCCTTCGACCACTCCGTCGTTGGCGCAGGTATGGCTCACGATCGCTTGTCCGAACGGCGTGTCGAAGGACTGGCCGGCCTCCCCTTCGAGCGCGAAGCCGTGGTTTTGTGCGGTGACCGCCACCCGGCCGGTAGCGTGGTCGATCACCGGGATGTTGATGCCGCGGTGACCGAACACCAGCTTGTAGGTGGACAGTCCCAGCGCCCGGCCCAGGATCTGATTGCCGAAACAGATGCCGAACAGCGGGATTCCGGCGCCCAGCACCTCTCGGGTGACCGCGACGATGTGATCGGCGGTGGCGGGGTCGCCGGGGCCATTGGACAAGAATATGCCGTCGGGCTTGATGTCGGCAATCTGCTCGTAGGTAGCCGACGATGTCAGCACGTGGGTCCGGACGCCGCGTCGGGCGAAGTTGCGCGGCGTATTCGTTTTGATCCCCAGGTCCAGCGCGGCCACCGTAAACCGCGGTGAACCTTCGGGTTCCACGATGTAGGTGTCCGGCGTGCTGACCTCGCCGGCCAGGTCGGCGCCCAGCATCGACTGCTGACCGCGCACCCGCTGCAGCAGGTCGTCCGCATCGGCGAGCGCGTCACCCGAGAACACCCCGGCCTTCATCGAGCCGCGGGTGCGCAGATGCCGCACCACCGCGCGGGTGTCGATGCCGGCGATCCCCACGATGTGCTGGCGGACCAGTTCGTCCTCCAAGGTTCCGGTGGCCCGCCAGTTGGACGGCCGCGGCGACGGATCGCGCACCGCGTAGCCGGCGACCCAGATCTTGTCGCCGCGACTCTCGGCGTCCTCGCCGTTCCAGCCGGTGTTGCCGATCTGCGGCGCGGTGGCCACCACGATCTGCCGGTGGTAACTGGGATCGGTCAGCGTCTCCTGATAGCCGGACATGCCGGTGGAAAAGACGGCCTCGCCCAGTGTTTGGCCGACCTTGCCGAACGGCATGCCGGTGAAGACGCGGCCGTCCTCGAGTACCAATTGCGCTTTACTCACGAGCGCCGCTCCTCCTCATGCTGCGATTCGAGCCAGCCGTCGTATTCGTTACGGTGGTTCGCCCGGAAGCCGGTGTCGATCTCGACGCCCGACGGCAGCCGCCAGCGGATCGCCAGAATCCCGACCCGGCCCGTCATTCTGCGCTCCAAACGAATGTGCGTGATCGAGTCCCGAGGAATCCAAATGGGTTTGGCCCGTACGCGTTCCACCATGATGCCCCCGGCATAGCGGGTCAGCACCGCTTTGCTACGGAAACCCAGATCACCGGCCGCGATCCGCTCGTTCCAGCCGGGCGCCATCATGGAACCGCAATAGTGCCCGCGGGTGGTGATGGTCGCCGCCCCCACCTGGTCCGGGATGTCGGGCAACGCCCCGATCAGCTCCGCCTGCTGCTGCGAGCGACGGTGCCAGGTCCGCATCATCAGCTGGATCACCACCGTGATCACGACCACCACCACGGCCGCGAAGATCAGCGATCCCACCAGCGTGCCCGAGTTCATGCCGGAGACTTCCCGTCTCGGGCGGTGACCTTGCCGCGCAGCAGCGTGGCGGTCACGGTGGCGGGCAGGGTCATCGCCTCGTAGGGCGTGTTGGCCGAGCGGCTGGCCAGGTCGGACCCGGCGACGGTCCACGACGCCGTGGGATCCACCACCGTGAGGTTGGCGGGCTCCCCCACCTCCAGCGGCCGGCCATGATCGGGCAGGCGCGCGATGCGCGCGGGGTTTTCACTCATCACCCTGGCGAGGTCCCGCCAGGTCAGCAGCCCCGGGGTGACCATCGTCCGCGCCACGATAGACAGCGCCGTCTGCAGCCCCAGCATGCCAGGACGCGCCGCGGAGAACTCCACACACTTCTCGTGTTCGGCGTGCGGGGCGTGGTCGGTGGCCACGCAGTCGATGACACCGTCGGCCAGCGCTTGGCGCAACGCCACCGCGTCGGCGGCTTCGCGCAGCGGTGGGTTGACCCGGTTTTGCCCGTCGTAACTGGTCAGCCTGCTGTCGTCGAGCATGAGATGGTGCGGGGTGACCTCGGCGGTGATCGAAATACCTTGCTCCTTGGCCCATTTCACGATCTCGACGGTGCCCGCGGTGGAGGCGTGGCAGATGTGCACCCGGGCGCCGGCGTCGCGGGCCAGCAGCGCGTCGCGGGCGACGATCGATTCCTCGGCCGCCCGGGGCCATCCCGCCAGGCCCAGCCGGGCGGCGGTCGGTCCTTCGTGGGCAACCGCGCCGACGGTCAGCCGCGGCTCTTCGGCGTGCTGGGCGACGAGCACACCCAACCCGGTGGCGTATTCCAGGGCGCGGCGCATCACCAGCGGGTCGTGCACGCAGATGCCGTCGTCGGAGAACATCCGCACCTGCGCGGCCCCGGCCGCCATCATGCCCATCTCGGTGAGCTCTTTGCCGGCCAGTCCGACGGTGACGGCGCCCACCGGGTGCACGTCGACCAGGCCGACCTGCTGGCCCCGATGCCACACGTGGTCGGTGACCACCGGGCTGTCGGCGACCGGGTTGGTATTGGCCATCGCGAACACTGCGGTGTAGCCACCCAAAGCCGCCGCGGCCGAGCCTGTTTCGATGTCCTCGGCGTATTCACGCCCGGGTTCGCGCAGATGGGTGTGCAAGTCCACCAGGCCGGGCAGCAGCACGTGGTCGGTGGCATCGATCACGTCCAGGTCTTCTTGGAGGCCTCCGGCCTTGCCGAGACCGGGGCCGATGTCGGCGATCTGGCCGTCATCGACCAGCACGTCGACGCGATCGCCCTCGCCGTACAACCGAACCCCGCGCAGCAGCACGCTCACGCCGCACCCTCTTCTCCGGCTGATTCGGTGCCTACCAGCACATGGAACAGCACCGCCATCCGCACGTGGACACCGTTGGAAACCTGTTGCAGCACAGCCGATTGCGATGAGTCGGCCACCGACGAGGCGATCTCCATGCCGCGCAGCATCGGCCCCGGGTGCAGCACAACGGCATGGCCGGGCAGCATCGCCTGGCGGCGATCGGAAAGCCCGTACAGCGAGGAGTATTCGCGCACCGACGGGAAGAACCCGCCGTTCATCCGCTCGGCCTGCACCCGCAGCATCAGTACCGCGTCGGCGGCGGGCAGCTCGGCGTCGAAGTCGTTGGATACGGTGACCGGCCAGCCCTCGACCCCGACCGGCAGCAGCGTCGGGGGCGCGACCAGGACCACCTCGGCGCCCAGGGTGTCCAGCAGCATCACGTTGGAACGTGCGACCCGGCTGTGCAGGATGTCGCCGACGATCACGATGCGACGGCCTTCGATGCCGCCAAGGCGCTGGCGAATGGTGAGCGCATCCAGCAGCGCCTGGGTCGGGTGCTCGTGGGTGCCGTCGCCGGCATTGATCACCGACGGCCCCCCATCGTCCTTCGCGCCGGTCCAGTCCGCGAGCAGATGCGCGGCGCCGGAAGCCGGGTGCCGGATGATCAGCGCGTCGGCGCCGGCGGCGCGCAGTGTGAACGCGGTGTCGCGCAGTGACTCCCCCTTGCCCACCGACGATCCGGACGCGCTGACGTTGATCACGTCGGCGCTCATCCACTTGCCGGCAACCTCGAAGGAGACCCGGGTGCGGGTCGAGTTCTCGTAGAACATCGTGACGATGGTGCGGCCGCGCAGCGTCGGCAGCTTCTTGATCTCCCGGCCCACCAGCGCCTGTGCGAACCGGTCGGCGTCGTCGAGGATGGCGGTCGCGTCGTCGCGGCTCAGGTCGCTGGCGGCCAGCAGATGGCGCGTCATCGTGAGATCACCACCCCGTCGTCACCGTCAGTCTCGCTCAGCAGCACGTGCACACTCTCACCGCGTGAGGTGGGGACATTCTTGCCCACATAGTCGGCGCGCAGCGGCAGTTCGCGATGGCCGCGGTCGACCAGCACCGCCAGCTGCACCACCCGCGGCCGGCCCACGTCGCGCAGCGCGTCCAGCGCGGAACGCACCGAGCGGCCGGAGTACAAGACGTCGTCGACCAGGATCACCAACGCGTCGTCGATGCCGCCGGCCGGAATCGAGGTGTTCTCCAGCGGCCGCGGCGGTTTCTGCATCAGATCGTCGCGGTAGAGCGTGATGTCCAGGGCGCCGTGGCCGACCTCGACGCCGCTGTATTCGCCGATGTTGGTCGCCAGCCGGTTGGCGAGGATGACACCGCGGGTCGGGATGCCCAGCAGCACCACCCGTGGCGAGTCGGGACCGTCCAGCGCGCTCTTTTCGATGATCTGATGTGCAATGCGGGAAATGGTGCGGCTCACGTCGGCCGCCGACATCAACTCCCGGGAATCGCTGCCTGAGCCGGTGTCGCCCGCAGCACCCATACGAAACTTGACCTCCTTCTCCGCCTCGCCGGACGGATCGTTAAAGGATGTCGACTGCGAGGCAGCGTAGCACTTATTTCGAGTGTGACGCCGCCAGGCGCGTGTGGCGCCCGTCGCCCGTCCCCAGCGCCAGTCACACCCGCCTCATGAGTCTCTGATAAGGGGCGCACATGGTGTGTGCCCGCCTCACAGCGACTGTGTAGAGCTGCGACGCCGCAGTACGGCCGCCGGGAGGCGGTTGATTAGGTGCACAAATATTGCCCGTTGAGCAGGCAATTCGACGGTGGTGAGTAGGCCCCGGTCAGCACGCCTCGTAGACCACCTGTGGCTGAACCACCGGGTGCAATGACGCGATTCCAGTTCACGGGGGTGAGAACATAGTGCGTGCCAGACTGGGCAAGCGTGCTATTCCACGTGTGCAAGACGGATTCTCCCGCCGGCAAGTCGAATTCAAGCTTCCAGTCGGTCAGCGGCGCCGTGCTCGAGTTGGTGATGGCGAAGCGGGCGATGAAACCGGTCTGCCACGTATGTTCCACCGACAACGTCGCGGTGGCCGCAGCCGCATGAGCCACGGGGGTGATGGCGAGTCCGAGGATGGCAACTATCAATGCCGACACCGTTGCGTGAAGCGCTGTGCGCCAGCGCTTCACGTAATTGTTCAGTCCAGCCATAACAGCCCACACTAAAGCCAAACAGGCGGTATCGGACCTCGGATCGCGGGTAAGCTGCCGTACCTTTGCGCAACCGAAACCGTCATGAAATTTTGGAGTCGATAGACGCCATCGATAGACGCTGCGCGACGCCCTCGGCGGCGCCGCCACCGGCCCGCTAACCTGACCAGGTGAATCGCTCGGCCCTCAATGGCAATGCCGCCTCCATTCGCGAAGTGTGCGACGCCGGCCTGCTCGCCGGTGCGGTAACAATGGTCTGGCAGCGGGGAGAACTGCTACAGGTCAACGAAATCGGCTACCGGGACGTGGACGCCGGTCTGCCGATGCAGCGCGACACGCTGTTTCGCATCGCGTCGATGACCAAGCCGGTGACGGTCGCGACGGTGATGAGCCTGGTCGACGAGGGCAAGCTGACGCTCAAAGATCCGGTCATCCGCTGGGCGCCGGAGCTGGCCGGCGTGCGGGTGCTCGACGATCCGCACGGCCCGCTGGACCGCACGCACCCGGTGAACCGCACCCTCCTGATCGAGGATCTGCTCACCCACACCAGCGGCCTGGCCTACGGCTTCTCGGTGTCCGGGCCGATCGCCAAGGCCTACCTGCGGCTGCCATTCAACCAGGGCCCGGACGCCTGGCTGGCCGAGCTGGCCAAGCTGCCGCTGGTGCATCAGCCCGGTGACCGCGTCACCTACAGCCACTCCATCGATTTGCTGGGCGTCATCGCCTCCCGCATCGAGGACAAGCCGTTCCACGAGGTGCTCGACGAACGCATCCTGGGCCCGGCGGGCATGACCGACACGGGGTTCTTCGTCTCCCCCGACACACGGCGCCGCGCGGCCACCATGTACCGGCTCGACGAACAGAGCCGGCTGCACCACGGGGTGATGGGCCCACCGCACATCACGCCGCCCTCGTTCTGCAATGCCGGCGGCGGATTGTGGTCGAGCGCCGACGATTACCTGCGGTTCGTGCGGATGCTGCTCGACGGCGGAACGATCGACGGCGTGCGGGTGCTTTCGGAAGAAGCTGTCCGATCGATGCGGACCGACCGGCTCACCGAGGAACAGAAGCGACACAACTTCCTGGGCGCGCCGTATTGGGTCGGCCGCGGCTTCGGGCTGAACCTGTCGCTGGTGACCGATCCGGCCAAGAGCACACCGCTTTTCGGGCCTGGCGGTCCCGGCACGTTCAGCTGGCCCGGCGCGTACGGAACCTGGTGGCAGGCCGACCCCAGCTCGGAGCTGATCCTGCTCTACCTGATTCAGAATCTGCCGGACCTGACCGTCGATGCCGCCACGGCCGTCGCCGGCAACACGTCGCTGGCCAAACTCCGCACGGCACAACCGAGATTCGTCCGCAACACCTATCGCGCCCTCGACCTTTAAAGTCACATCCCGATGCCCGAATACCCACCCGACCGCATCAGCGGTCCGCGGCTGCTGCTACGCCCGCCCACGCTCGACGACGCCGGGGCGCTGTTCCAGCGGGTCGCCCGCGATCCGCAGGTCACCAAGTATCTGTTGTGGGCGCCGCACCCCGACGTGGCCGCGACGCGGCGCGTGATCACCGAAAAGCTCAACGCCAGCGCGGACGAGAAGACCTGGGTCATCGAGTCGCGGCACCGCGGCGAGGTGGTCGGGCTGGCCAGCTGTGGGCGCACCGCGCCGCACTCGGTCGAGGTCGGCTACTGCCTGGGCCGACGCTGGTGGGGCAAGGGTTTGATGTCCGAGGTGCTCGGCATGCTGCTCACCGCGCTCGACGCCGATCGCCAGGTGTATCGCGTGTGGGCCACCTGCAGTGTGGACAACGAGCGCTCGGCGCGACTGCTCGAGCACGCCGGCTTCTTCTTGGAGGGACGGCTGGCCCGGCACGCGGTCTACCCCACCATGGGGCCCGAGCCCCAGGACAGCTTGCTCTACGCCAAAATTCTGCGTTGACTAGGCTTTTTCCGCCAAGCCGTCCTTCTCGAGCGCCCGCCGCGCATAGGCCCGCACGTCGGCATCGCCGTCCTTGAGCGCGAGCCCCAACGCGTCCTGAGCGGCGGCCTCACCCGCCCACCGGGTCAGGCTGAGTACTGCCGCCTTGCGCACATCCAGATGGGCGTCGCCCAGCGCCTCGGACAGATGCGGGACCGCGAAGTCGACCGGCGCGCCGGCCAGCGCGCGCGCCGCGCCTTCGCGCACCTGCCAGGCCGGCGCCCGCAACGCCTGCTTGATCGTGGCGTAATCGTCTTGGCCGCAACCTAATTGGCCCAGTGCGGCCAGGGCGGCCGCGCGAACCAGCGGGTCGGTGTCGGCGACCAGCCGGCGCACTGCGTCGGCACCACCGCGCAGCGTCGCCAGTCCGGCGGCCGCCGCGATGCGCACCTCGCGGTTCTCGTCGCCGGCGGCGGCGACGACACCTTCCACGTCGTCGACGGACACCAGCGCACGCACCGCCTCGATGCGGACCCGATGATCGACGTCGTCCAGGGCGCGACGGTACTGCGCGACGTCACCGGCCCGGCGTGCGGCCAGCACGTACAGCGAGGCCGCGCGCACCACCTGATCGACTGAATCCAGGTGCTCCCGAACGCTTTCCGGCTCCGGCAGCACCTCGACCAGCTCGCGGATGCCATCGGCGCCTATAAGTCGGACCGCGGAATCGTCGTCGTTCAGCGCGGCCACCAGCGCCGGCGCGTAGCCGTCGGGAATGTGCTCGGTCAGCGTCGACACCGCGGTCCGGCGCACCCCCGGATCCGCGTCGGCAAGGTAGGGTCCCAGGTCGGCCATCGTGGGCTCCTCGAGCGCCAGGACCTCGGCGATGCGCGGTGAAGGCGGTTCGAACACCGTTGTGGCCGAGCTGATTCGGGACACCGCGTTGGCCGGCGCCTGGCCGCCGACCAACGGCGGCTGCTCCACGGCGTACACGGTCTGGTCGGTGGGCGGCAGGCCGTCGAGCTCCGGGACGGGCACGAAATACGGTGCCACCGGCCGCTTGAGGAACACCATCTCGCCCCCGGCGTCCTTGCGCAGATTGAGGTGATATCCCCACTGGTTGTCGTCGCGGCCGGGCAGGTCGGCGCGATCGTGATACAGGCCCCACCGCGATTCGGTGCGGGTGTGCGACGAGCGGGCGGCCATCTCGGCGCAGTCCCGGATGAACGACACCTCCACCGCGCGCATCAGCTCGTGCGGATTGCGGGCGCCCATCTCGGCGATCTCGGCGCTCATGCGCTCGAAGGTGCGGATGGCCAGGGACAGCTTGGCCCCGGTCTTGGGGGGCGCGACGTAGTCGTTGACGAACCGACGCAGCTTGTATTCGACCTGGGGTTGCGGCGGGCCATCCGGGTGCCGCAGCGGCCGGTAGATCAGCTCGTGCGCCTCGCGCACCTGTTCGGTCGGAAGCTGTTGCGGCGCCGCGACATCGGCCAGTGTCGAGGCCGCGTGCGTGCCGGCCAGATCGCCGAACACGAACGCCCCGATCATGTAATTGTGCGGGACGCAGGCCATGTCACCTGCGGCGTACAGGCCGGGAACCGTGGTGCGGGCGTGCTCGTCGACCCACACACCCGATGCGGAATGCCCACTACACAAGCCGATTTCGGAGATGTGCATCTCGATGTCGTGGGTTCGGTAATCATGGCCGCGGTTGGCGTGGAAGGTGCCCCGCGTCGGCCGCTCGGTGGTGTGCAGGATGTTTTCCAGGGCGGTCAGCGTCTCGTCGGGCAGGTGCGACACCTTGAGATAGATGGGTCCGCGCGCGGAGTCGATCTCGGTTTTGACCTCGGCCATCATCTGCCCCGACCAGTAGTCGGAGTCGACGAACCGCTCGCCGAGCGAGTTGACCTGATAGCCGCCAAAGGGATTGGCGACGTACGCACATGCCGGGCCGTTGTAGTCCTTGATCAACGGGTTGACCTGGAAGCACTCGATGCCGGACAGCTCCGCACCCGCGTGATAGGCCATCGAGTAGCCGTCGCCGGCGTTGGTGGGGTTCTCGTAGGTGCCGTACAGGTAGCCCGACGCGGGCAGGCCGAGCCGCCCGCAGGCGCCGGTGGCCAGGATGACCGCCTTGGCGCCGACCGTGACGAATTCACCGGTGCGCGTGTGCAGCGCCGCCGCACCGACCGCACGCCCGCCGTCCACCAGCACCCGGACCGGCATCAGCCGGTTCTCGATCTGGATCTTCTCGCGCATCGACCGTTGCCGCAGCACGCGATACAGCGCCTTCTTGACGTCCTTGCCCTCGGGCATCGGCAGCACGTAGGAGCCCGAGCGGTGTACCCGGCGCACGGCGTATTCGCCGTGCTCGTTCTTCTCGAACTTCACGCCGTAGCGTTCCAGCCGCTGCACCATCGCGAAGCCGCGGGTGGCGGTCTGATACACGGTGCGCTGGTTGACGATTCCGTCATTGGCGCGGGTGATCTCGGCGACGTAGTCCTCGGGTTCGGCTTTGCCGGGGATCACCGCGTTGTTCACGCCGTCCATACCCATCGCCAGGGCGCCGGAGTGGCGCACGTGGGCCTTTTCCAGCAGCAGCACCTGCGCGCCGTTCTCGGCGGCCGACAGCGCCGCCATGGTGCCCGCCGTGCCCCCGCCGATGACCAGGACGTCACAGTCGAGCCGGACCGGGGTCGCCGGTTCGGGAATCTGCATCATGCCGCCTCCGCGTGGTGGTTCAGTGCCGCAATGACTTCAGCGCGCAGCGCGGCGCGCTGCTGATCGACGCGCGGCTCCGGCACGTCGATCAGGGTGCGCAGCGGCTGACCGGCCTTGCCCAGTACGGCGATGCGATCACCGAGCAGCAGCGCCTCGTCGACATCGTGCGTGACGAAGACGATCGTCGTCGGATGGGCACGCCAGGTGTCGATCAGCAGCCGCTGCATGGCCGTACGGGTCTGGGTGTCCAGCGCGCCGAACGGCTCGTCCATCATCACCGCGCGCGGCGCCCCGGCCAGCCCGCGGGCCAGCTGAACGCGCTGCCGCATGCCGCCGGACAGGCTCTTCGGCAGGTAGTCGCCGAAGCCGGTGAGACCGAGCTCGGCGATCCAGCGGTCCGCCTCGGCGCGCCGGCCTGCCCGGGGGGCACCGCGCAGCCGAAGGGCCAACTCGATGTTGGAGCGCACGGTGCGCCATGGCAGCAACGCGTTGTCCTGGAACACCATGCCCCGGTCGCCCGAGGTGGTCGTCACCTCGTCGCCGTCAGCGACGATCCGGCCCTCGTCGGGCCGCAGCAGTCCGGCCAGGGCCCGCAGCACCGTGGACTTGCCGCAGCCCGAGGGACCGGTGAGCACCAGGATCTCCCCGGGGCGCACCGTCAGGCTCAGCCCGCCGATCACCGGTTCTCCGGTGTAGGACAAGCGGACTCGATCCAGTTCGAGACTCACTCCGGCCTGTTTCAAAGTCATTGCCGCCCTTCCTCCCCCGCACGCGGCAGCCAGCTGGTCACCCGACGGCCCACGACCTCGACGGCCGCCGCTGTCGCGAAACCCAGCACGCCGATGGTGATGATGCCGACGAACACCTGCGGATAGGCCAGCACGGTGTAGTCCTGCCAGGTGCGATAGCCGATCCCGAGCCGGCCCGAGATCATCTCTGCGGAGATCACGCAGATCCACGCCACGCCCATACCGACCGAAAGGCCGCCGAACACTCCCGGCAGGATGCCCGGCAACACCACCCGCTTCAGCACATCCCATCGGCCGCCGCCGAGGGTGCGCACCGAGTCCTCCCACAGCGTGGGCAGCGCCCGCACCGCGTGCCGGGTACTGACCAGGATCGGGAAGTACGCCGCCAGGAAGGTGATGAACACGATGCCGGCCTCGTCGGTCGGGAACAGCAGGATCGCCACCGGCACCATCGCGATGGCCGGAACCGGTCTGACCAACTCCGTCAGCGGGCCGAAAGTGTTGGCGAACAATCGCGAACGGCCCAGCAGCACGCCCGTCGCAACACCGACCGCCGCGGCCAATCCGAAGCCGGTGAGAATACGGATCAGCGACTGCGCCAGGTCAAGCCAGTACTCGGAGGTTCCGAGCCGGCGTCCCAGCGCGTGCACGATCTCGGTGACGGTGGGCAGCGTGTCGAAGCGCAGCAACAGCCGGACCTTGTCGGCGGTGAGCACCTGCCATAATCCGATCGCGCCGACAACCGATGCGAGCCGCAGCAGCCGCCACTGCCACGGCGAGCCGACACGTCGCGGGGTGGCCGTCGCCGGGACCGTCTCGACGACCTGCGTGGTTACCGGGGCTGCCGGATCGCCGGTGAGATAAGCAGTCATACCGAACCTCCAAGGGCCTGCTCGTAATTCACAATGGCGCCGCCCGGGTGCGCGGCGAGATAGCGATGCGCGCCGGCCGGCGTTCCGAACGGCAGATAGTTCTGGCCGTCCTTGACCCAGACCGCCTTGTCGGCGAACCACCGGGTGCCCAGCTCTGCATCGGGAACATAGGCGGCACGGACTTTGGCGCCGCGGACGGTAGCGTCCCGCGCCGCCCGAAGCAGACTGGTCGGGTCGGCGACCGTCTGGGTGGAATCCGAACCGTCCAGCCACAGTTCGCTTGCCAGCGCGGGATCCCCGCGGAGCGCGGACGGGTTGGCGGTGGCGGCCCGGGCCGCGTCGTAGTTCAGGCCGCGGGCGCCGAACACGGTGCGCAACGGCCCGTCCTGGACGAAGCCGGATACATCGAGGTCGGCAAAGTCGCCGATCGACTTCAGGTACGGCACATCGTTTTTCAACGCCTCGACCAGCGACGGCTTGAGCGTGGTGTCGAACGACGTACCACCGGGACCGTTGTAGAGGTACACCACTTCCTGCGGAAGACCGCTCCCCTCGGCGACGATGCGCGCGGCCTCCAGCGGCTTGTCGTTGAGGAAATCTCCCGCGTCGAGTTGCGCCTGCAGGAAGGCGCCCAGCACCTCCGGATGAGACGTCGCGTACGAGCGCCGCACCACCACCCCGTGCAGGGTGGGCAGGTTCAGCTCGGCGCCGTCGTACAACAGCTTGGCCTTGCCTTGAAACACCAGCAGCCCCGGCCAGGCGACGAACTGCGAAAGACCCTGCACCTGACCGGATTCCAGAGCAGAGGCACCCACCTGCGGCTGCTGGTTGAGCACTTCCACACCTTTGATTCCGGCCCTGTCCAGCGCCCGCATCAAGGTGCCGTGTCCGGCCGACCCGACACTGGCCGAGACCTTGGCGCCGGCCAGGTCGCTCAACGTGGTCGCCGACGAACCGGGCGCCACCACCACCATGTTGAGGGCCCCCTTGGGGTTGTAGCCGGTGATGGAGACGATCTCGGTTTTCGCCAGCGGGTTGGCCTGCGTCTTGGAACCGTTGATCAGCATGGGATAGTCGCCCATCGAGCCGATGTCGATCTTCTCGGCGAGCATCTGCGCGGTGATCGGGGCGCCGGTGTCGTAATCCTGCCATCGCACCGCGTATTTGGTGCCGGTGCGGGTGGTGATGTCGGCGAGCCGGCGCTCCAGGTAGCCCTGGGCGCGAAGCAGGGTACCCGCGGTGACGGTGTTGATGGTCTTGGACTGATAGCCCACCACCACGTTGACCACACCGGATGACTGCGACAGAGATTCCAGTGAGCAGGCGGAGGTGAGCGCGGCGATCGCGATCACCACCGACGCCAGCCGGATGGCGCGTCGTTTCATGAAAGATCCTGGGGTTGGAGGCTTTTCAGCGAAGGAGATAGGGCATGTTGACGGTGACGGCGCCGGTGGGACAGCGGGCCGCACAGGGGCCGCAGTACCAGCACTCGTCGACGTGCATGAAAGCCTTGCCGGTGTCGGGGTTGATGGCCAGCGCATCGAGCGGGCAGACCTCCACACACAGCGTGCAGCCGTCGATACATAGCGACTCGTCGATCGTGACCGGCACGTCGGCGCGGTTGTTGTTGATCAGCGTCATGGGCTGCTCCTCATCGGCTCGGCTCTAACGAGATTGCCCCGCATGGTGATTCGATCGCCGCGCATCCGGATGTACTCCAGGTCGACCGGTGTGCCGTCGGCGAGGCTGGTGAGCCGCTCCAGCATCAGCAGCGCCGCGCCGTCGGGCACCTGCAGCGTGGCCGCCGAATGCGCGTCGGCCGGAATGGCCTCGAGCGCCAGCGCCGCCGAGCCCAGCCGTTGCCCGCTCACCTGCTCGATGAGCGCGAACAGGTCGTTGGTCTCCAGCGGATGCTTCAGCACCTCGCGGCCGAGCTCCGGGGCTAGGTAGGTGAGGTCCAGGCTGAGCGGTAAGTCGCCCAGGTAGCGCAACCGCTCGACGAACACCGCCTGCTCGCCCGGTTGCAGCCGCAACCGGCGGGCCACCGACGGCGGCGCGGTGACAGGCATCGCGGTGCGCACCTCGTTGCGGACCTCCCCGAAGTCCTTGAACGTCTCCTTCAGACCCAGCAGCGCGTCGAGCCCGTGGTCGTACTTGCGCTGCGCGACGTGCGTGCCGACCTTGGGTCCCCGGTCGATCAGCCCCTCATGCTTGAGGACGGCCAATGCCTCGCGAATGGTGTTGCGCGATACCGAGAATTCGGCGGCCAGCTCCAGTTCGGCGGGCAGACCCTCCAGGTAGGCGTCGGCATGGATCTGCTGGCGCAACACATCGGCGACCCGGCGGGCGCGATCGGCCCGGGAGTCTTGAATATCCCGGATGGGTACTGGTTGCGCCACGGGAGTCACGCTAACCCAGCTCAGGACCGCTTTTCGGGTCACCGATGAGGCCGTGCCACGGCGGCCGGGCGTATTACGCCGGGCCGCATTGGGGCCGGACCAGCTAAAACCGCGCCCCGCAGCGGTATTGCGCCACCTGCGAGAACCCGTCGGCTTTGTGATCCCGGTGAGTAGAACCTGCCACGCCGTAAAACCTGGCGATCCGCGGGTGAGCTCCCGATAAAGGAAGATGGCATGCATGACTGACGTTTCGAAACACGCGCTGACCAAGGTGCCGGCGGTCACCCTGGGCTTCTGGGTCATCAAGGTCTTGGCGACGACGTTGGGCGAGACGGGCGGCGACACCGTCACGATGACGCTGAATTGGGGTTACGCCGCCGGGGTCGCAATTTTCGGCGTCGCGCTGGTGGCGCTGGTGGCGGCGCAGATCTTGGCGAAGCGATTCCATGCGGCCCTGTATTGGGCGACGATCGTGGCCTCGACGACGTTCGGCACCGTGCTGGCCGATTTCGCGGACCGATCGCTGGGCATCGGCTACACGGGCGGGTCGCTGCTGCTGCTGGCGTGCCTGCTGACCACGCTGGGCCTGTGGCGGTGGTCGCAGGGCACCGTATCGGTCAGCACCGTCTCGACGCCCAGGGTGGAGGCCTTTTACTGGGCGACGATCACGTTCTCGCAGACGCTGGGCACCGCGCTGGGCGATTGGCTGGCCGACACGCGCGATTTCGGGTACGAACGCGGCGCGCTGGTTTTCGCGGTTGGCCTGGCCGTGGTCGCGGCCCTGTACTTCTGGACGTCCATCTCCCGCGTCACGTTGTTCTGGGTCGCGTTCATCCTCACCAGGCCGCTAGGGGCGACCGTGGGCGACTTCATCGACAAGCCCGTCGCCGACGGCGGCCTGGCGTGGAGCCGCCCGCTCGCCTCGGCGGTGCTCGCGGCGCTCATCGCGGTGCTGCTTGTCGTCATACCGCAGCGTCCCGGTCGTCACCCCGGCCAGCCCAAAGATGGTGCGGCAGAAGCCCCTCCGGACACCGGGGTCGAGCAACCGGGCCAGGATGCGCACTGATCGACCGGTCCGTTGGTCCCGCTCGTCGAGAAGCTGGCCCTACCCGTTGTTCGAGGCCCGCTGGCCCGACCGAGGGTACGTCTGGCGCTCGACGTAGCGTTGGAACATGCGAGTCCTGCTCGTTGAGGATGAACCGCGGCTGTCCGCCACCGTGGCCAGGGGGCTCAAGGCCGAGGGTTTCGTCGTCGTTGCCGCCGGCAACGGTGTCGACGGCCTGCGGGAGGCCACCGAAAACGCTTTCGACGTAGTCATTCTCGACATCATGCTGCCCGGCCTCAGCGGTTATGAGGTGCTGCGCCGGATGCGGTCGCACAACGTGTGGACACCGGTGCTCATGCTGACCGCCAAGGACGGTGAGTACGACCAAACCGATGCTTTCGATCTGGGAGCGGATGACTATCTGACGAAGCCGTTCTCATTCCGCGTGCTGGTGGCGCGGCTGCGGGCGCTGATTCGTCGCGGCGGACCGGCGCGGCCGGTCGTGATGGAAGCGGGGACGCTGGCCCTGGATCCCGCCCGGCACACGGTCAAACGGGGCTCGACCCCGATCGCACTGACTCCGCGCGAATACGGGGTGCTCGAGTTCCTGATGCGCAACAAGGACGTGGTGGTCACCAAGGCCGAGATATTGCGGAACGTCTGGGACGCGCATCATCACGGTCCCGACAATGTGGTCGAGGTCTACGTGGGATATCTGCGCCGCAAGATCGATGTTCCCTTCGGTACCAACACGATCGAGACGATACGGGGCGTCGGTTACCGATTGCTGTGCTGAGACACGGGCAGCGTCACAACCATCTCGGTTCCACCGCGGGGCGGGGCGTCGATGGTCACCACGCCGCCATGCGCGGCAACGACCTCGGCGACGATCGCCAGGCCCAGCCCGGTCCCTCCCCCACTACGGGCCCGATCGGAATCCAGGCGCACGAAACGTTCGAACACCCGGCTCCGGTCGGCTGGGGCGATTCCGGGGCCATCATCGCTGACGGTGAGGATCGCCGTTCCGTCTCGGCGGCCGACTTCGATGGCGACACACGAAACCGCGTGGCGGACAGCGTTTTCGACGAGGTTACGGATCATCCGCGACATGGCCACCGGGTCGGCTTCCAGGCGCACCGGACGGATATCGGTGTGGATCACGCATTGCGTGTCACGCCGCGCACGGTCG
>NZ_DASUHS010000205.1:0-2492 GCF_036273375.1 Mycobacterium sp.
ATGGTGGCCGTCGACGACTTCGGGAAGCCGCACCAGATTCCGCCGCTGACACCTGCAACCGGCATCGCGCGCAGCCGGTATGAGGATGCGCAGCGCCGCCGCGCGGCCGCCCACAATTCGGGCCAGGCTAACTGACGGCCACAGCCGGGTTGCGCCGAGAGAGCAGGCGCATCCCGTGATACATCACCAGCGTGGCTATCGACCTCAGCGCGATGCCGGTGAAGGTCAGATCGCCTGCCTGCCAGGTGAAGTCGGCGATTCCGATGATCAACGGGATGGCCGGCATTGTCAACTTGAGCCAACCTAATTGGCCGATGTGATGATGAGCCGTGGCTTGGACGAAACGTCCTGTCCCAGTGGCCGATTCAGGCGGCGGCCGTGGTCGTCGCCCCGGTGATCTGGTTCCAGACCGCGAAGCGGTCGGCCATCACCTGTCGGTAGTCGGCCGCCGACAGCAGGTGCCGACGGGGCCGAAAGTGCGGCGAGATGCCGCTGAACGCGGACAGGAATCGTTGCGCGTGCCGGATCGACTTGAAGCGTTTCATCGCCCGCTCGCGGTGCCGGGTCGGCTGGTGGGAGTTCTCGGCGCGGTTGAGTTCTCAACCGATGTCAAGTGTTGCGACGAAAGCGGTGGGCGGTTCATGCTGGTTGCGGAACGGGCGATGCCTTGGAGCGCGTGGCGACTCCTGTCTTGGCACGCTCGTTCCGCTCGTTGCGTCGTGGGTGTCTGTGGGGGGTGACCTTGCGCCGGGCGGCACGGACCTCGGGTGGCACGGTGTAGCGTTCGGCGACGATGGCGCGTCCTTGGGCTTCGGTGATGACGCGGCCGTCAGTGTCGCGCAATAGGTAGTGGGTGCCGGCGCGCAGACAGGCGGCGATTCGGGTGAGCAGGACCGCGGCCAGCGTGCAGACCGCGGAATCGTGGTGCTTACCGGCGAGCATGAGCCGCTGGTAGCGGACGGCCAGGGTGGGGTCGACCTTGCGGGCGTGGTCGGCGGCGATGAACAGGGCCTCGCGCAGGCAGCAATCGCCGGCCTTGGTCGGTCCGCGGTGGCCGTCGGCTTGGCCGGAGGAGTCGGCGGCCGGGACCAGCCCGGCGAAGGAGCGGACCGCGGCCAGGTTGGCGAATCGTGTTGGGTCGCCGAGTCGTCCGAGGATCTGGGGTGCGCAGACGCGGCCGGCGCCGGGTACCGAGCGCACGATCCCGGCTGGGTCGGCCTTGTCGTAGAGCGCGCCGATGCGCTTGTCGAACCCGTTGATCTCGTCGGTCAGGGTCAGCGCGAGCCGGGCTTCGGCGGCGATATCGGCGGCCAGCGCGTCGAAGTCGAGCTCGCCGCCGTCTGCTCCCCACAGCCGCAGCGTGGTCGCGGCGGCTTCGATGACCGCGTCGGCGCGTTCGTCTGCCCATGCCTGGCGGCTGGAGCGGCGGAAAAACGCCGCCAGGCGGGCCTTGCCGAGGCGTTTGACCTGGACCGGGTTGGCGTACCGGGCCAAAAACCGCAGCGCGGTCAACGTCATATCCGAACCCAGCGCGGCGATCCACGCCGGCCCGAGGATCTCCAGCAGCGCATCAAGGCGGGCCATGCACGCGGTGCGCCGATGCACCAGCCCAGAGCGGATCTTGACCGCCCGCTTCAGCTCGTCGCCAGGGCCCAGCGAGTCCTCGCGGTGCAGCCCCTCCGGGTGCAAAAGGGGAAGCCGGGCAAGCACTTTGGAGTCGAGCCGATCAGTCTTGGTGTGCTTGTTGTAGTAATCACGCAGATCAGCGGACTGCTCGGGTGGCACCATCACCACCGTCGCGCCGTGGCGGCGGAACCAGGCCGCCAGCGCGACCCAGGCGTTGCGGGTCGGCTCCATCACCACCTCGATCCGCTCGGCGTCTTTAGGCAGCCGCGCCCACCGCGTGTCCAGCTCGTCTGGGTCGGTGCGAAACCGGTGACCCACCAACAAGAATCTTCCCTGCTCGTCTGCCAGCGATGCTTGATGCGCAGCACGGCAAGCTACGTCGACTCCCAACCGAATTTTCAATCTCGTGCCTTCCCCTATCGTTGGATTTGGTTGTCGGCCCAGGGCAAGACCACACCAACGAGAAGTGCGAGCACCAGACATTCGCTATCAGGGATCCGATCGTCACCACCGACGCTCGGTCACCGGGTTCTCAACAGGGCGCACGACCCAAGGTGCGGTACCCGGCCACCCACACACTCAACACGCCAGAAGTCAGCACGCGCGCTGCTCCGATTAAGTTACCGAGGTGATGGCCGGGCCCCAGCGAACTCAGTATGAATGTTCAGATACTTCGATTGCCGGTGTTCCACCGAGGGCATCACCACGCGGTGGGCGGGCCCGTAGCTGGCGAGCTTGTCGGTGACCAGCACCCGAGGTACCCGGCACTGCTTGGTCAGCAGCTTACGGAAGAACCGCTTGGCCGCCTTGGCGTCCCGGCGAGGTTGGACCAGGATGTCGAGGACGTTGCCGTCCTGGTCGACGGC
>NZ_DASUHS010000206.1:0-15036 GCF_036273375.1 Mycobacterium sp.
CCCGGGTCGGCGCTCCACCGTCGATGCTGAAGGCGCCTCGGACCGTTGGTATTTACGCATAAAGTTGTATATGCGAGCAACTTGGCAAGTAGTTTGTGACATTCCCCACAAACCGTCCCTGTTTGCTGAAACGACGGTGCACTCAAATTGCTGAGCATTTGCTCTGCAAACCTGTATGTTTCCTGTACGAATTGTCAGCTAATTTCGCTGGGCTGGTAAAGCTGCGGGCGACCCAGGTGACGTCGACCAGATGGTCGCTTGCCAAGGCTTTAGCCTCGCTGCTCGAGTTCCGTTCGGGCCTGGTCGATTTGGTTGTAGGCATAGGTCACCATCTCGGCGATGGTCATCGCCTCGCCCGTGCGGGCGAGCGATTCGTAGGTCTGGTCGCCCAGGACATTACGAAGGTGGGCGATCGCCGGTTTCAGCTGGGGATAACTCGCGAGCGAAAAGGCGCTGGCAGCGAACCCGCTAATGATCGCGGCCTGTTCATGGTGTCCGAACCGGTCCAGCAGGGACACGAGCATTGCCAGCGGGTTCAGCAAGAGAGCCACGTTGCCGACGTCGTAATAGCGGCCGATTAACAACGTCAGAGTTTCGAAACATTCGATGGGGTCATGGTAAGTAGTCGCCACAAGCAACACCGTTGACGCCGATGCCGATTCCATCTGTCGGTTGCCGCTCTCCTGAGCGATCGTCAGCGAGCGGCGAAGAGCGTCATAGGCCGCGGCGGGATCAGCATCGTGGTAGGCAAGGCCGTGCGCCAACAGTGCGAAGCAGGCTGTGCTTGGACTGGCAGCGGCATCTGCAGCGTCCAGCAGGCCGTGCGATGCCGCCCGCGCATCATCGCCTCTACCTAAGAAGTAGAGCGCCATGGCCAGACATGCGCGGGTGACCGTTTGAGAACCCGCCTCTTGTCCGATCGCACTGCGGCACAACTCAGCCCACCGCTCGCTCTGACCGGCATGGCTGTACACAACGCCGCTCGACCTTTGCAACTCGTACGGAACCTCGTCGAAACCTCCGCTGTCCGTTAACTGCCGACTGGCGTCGAGATACCCGACAGCGTCGCCTAATCGCCCCGCCGCGTAGCACTGCGCGGCGAGCGCGTACAGCTGCGCAAGCCGCCGATGATTCACCCTTCGTGCGGATTCAATGAGTTCCTCGGCCCACCCACCGGGCTCGTACTGTTCGACCAAGAGGCCGAGGAATCCCGGGTAGAAGGCCAGTGCCGCGGCGCTGTCGAGGTCGCCGTCGTCGGCAGCCCAGCGGAATGCGGTGCGCAGGTTGGCCAGTTCGGTTGCGAACCAGTCGTAGGCCTCACGCTGTCGGGGGCTGTCCCACAGGGCCATGACGTCGGCTTCCCGTCCGGCGAAGTACCGCGAGTGGGCGGCCCGAATCTCGGATGCTTCGCCGCGGGCGACGAGTTGTTCCTCGGCGAACTGTCGGATGGTCTCCAGCATCGAATACCGGGTCCGTCCGGCTGATCGCTCGGCGGCCAGCAGCGACTTGCGCACAAGTGCGTCGAGCAGATCGAGGACGACTAGGTCATCTGCGTCATCGAATCCTGTTACCGCACAAGCGCTTTGCAGGTCGAATCCACCGGTGAACACCGAACACCGCTCCAGCAGAGCCTTTTCCGTGTCGTCGAGGAGCTCGAAAGACCAGGCGACGGCGTGGCGCAGGGTGTGGTGACGTTCCAGAGCACGTCGCGAGCCCACCAGTAGACGGAACCGCTGATCGAGACGGTCCCTCACCTCGGCAGCCGTCATCGACGCCATGCGGGAGGCCGCTAACTCGATCGCCAATGGGATCCCGTCGAGACGGCGGCAGATCTCGACCACCGCGGCCATCTCATCGGGTGTGGTCACCGAGAACTGCGAGCCCTCGCCTCGTGCGCGTTCGACATAGAGCGCCACCGCGGCAGAGTCGGTGCCTGCGGCGACGTCCAGAGAGGGCACCAGGCACGCTTGCTCATCGGCGACCCTTAGTCCTTCGCGGCTGGTTGCCAGAACCTTCACCGTCGCCGATTGCGCCAAAATCGTCTCGACCAAATCGGCCGCAGCTTCACGCAAATGCTCGCAGTTGTCGATCACCAACAATCGGATGGTGCCTTCCATCGCGGCAGCTAGCGACTCGCTCATGCTCTTTCCCGGCTGCTGGGTAATACCTAGCACAGCCGCGACCGCATCGGGCACCGCCGCCGGATCGGTGACCGCGGCCAACTCGAAAACCCAGACGCCGTCTGGGAATTCATCGACGAGACGCCTCGCGACCTCCAAGGCCAACCGGGTCTTGCCGACTCCGCCGACACCGGTCAACGTCACGAGCCGATGAGCTTTGACCGCTGCTTGCACCTCGCCAATTTCAGACTCCCGTCCGATGAAACTGCTGGTCGCCAATCGCAGATTCCCTCGGCTCGCATCTAACGCCCGCAGCGGCGGAAAGTCTGTCCGCAGGCCGGATGCTTGGACTTGAAACACCCCTACCGGAGTCGGCAGGTCCCGTAACCGTCGCGGCCCCAGATCGACGAGGTCTACTCCGCTGAGCAGACCAGCCGTCGACTCGGCCACCAGGATCTGCCCGCCGTGCCCGGCGGCCATCACACGTGCTACTCGATTGAGCACAGCGCCGAAGTAATCCCCGTCCCGCAGCTCGGCTTCGCCGGTCGCGACACCTATCCGTACCGGCAGACCCAGGTTCCGCTGCGCGGCCACCGCCGCATCCACCGCTGCTTTCGGGGAGCTGAATGCCGCGCATACACCGTCACCGGTGTGCTTGAAAAGGAACCCGCCGTGCGCCGCGATCGCCTGGCGCAATACCGCATCGTGAGCAACCAGCGCCGCCCGCATCGTGTCGGCGTCGGCTTCCCACCGACGGGTCGAACCCTCGATATCGGTGAACAGGAACGTCACCACACCAGAAGGCGGTCCTGCTGCGGACACTCGCACAGAATGTCACACCGAGCACACGAGCATCCAGCAAACCGCAACGGACCTTCGAGACGCGGCTTCAACCCCTTCAGGCTCAATTAGCGGCCGTATTGCGCCAGGGGGTCGCGGCACACCCGGGTCACCCGCGGCCATTGACCCGCTGACCGGGGGCTTTAGTTCACAGCTCTTACATAAGTAGCGCATAGCAGCCACTACTGTTAACGGCTTCATCATTTGTCTCATGAGTGAAACATCTGAAACCCCCACTGTGCGGCACTCCACCGCAACTGCACCGGCCGCCGCGGAAGCGGTAGCGGCCTACCGGGCCCCGCGCGTCTTCCAAATCGCCGCGTGGGTCGCCATCGTCGCCGGGATCGTGTTCATCCTCGCGGTCATCTTCTTCACCGGCTTCATCCTCGGCCACCGCGGCGGCCATCACGGCCACCACCACAAGCACCACCACGCGATGGTTCACCACCGCGGTCCTGGCGGTCCCGGCAACTTCGGTGGTCCGGGCGCACCGGGTGGCCAGGGCGGTCAGGGTGGACAGGGCGGACAGAACGGTCCGGGAGCCACCACCGCTCCTCCGGCTCCGTCCGGCGTGCGTCCTAGTGGCATGGCCCCCGGTCAGCTCCCGCCGTCGCTCTTCCACTCCGCGGCCGCGGCCCACGGCGCGCTGGGACAGGTCCCGAGCGTCATCGTGCTGACCAACTGAAAAAACGTTCGTCAACCAGTGGCCCGGCGCTCCACGTGAGCGCCGGGCCACCTGCCTATTGCGGTCACCGGTGTCTAACCGCCGTATCTCGATTCACAACATTTTTGTCGGCGAGACCTGTTAGGGACCAGGTATGCGGGGCACTATGCAAGGCATGAGCGAGACACCCGAACCACGAGTCGAGCCGACCACCGAGCCGACGCCAGCCACATCAGTCGCTGGGGCACCGTCGCCACCACCGAACCGGGTGGAACCCCCGCGGCTCTATACGGCGGCGGCCTGGGTGGTGATCGTCGCCGGCGTCGTCTTCATCCTCACCTCGCTGTTCTTCGTCGGTGCCTACATCTGGAAGCACCAGCACCCCTGCCAGTACCACCACGGCATGTTCCACCCCGGCGGCCCCGGCGGTCCCGGACCGGGTAATGGGCCCTGGGGACCTGGCGGCCCCGGGCCGGGTAACGGGCCCGGGCAGTACGGCGGTCCTGGCGGCGGCTACGGACCGTGGTACGGCGGACCCGGTGGTCCGGGACCCGACAACGGACCGGGGGGATATGGGCCCGGCGGACCCGGGTTGATCGTTCCGATGCCCCCCGGCGGTCCGGGCGCTCCCGGCGGACCGGCCGGTCCGGGTGTCAGCGGTCCCGGGCAGCCGCCTGCCAGCCCGCCCCCCGGCGCGCCCGCGCCGCGTCGCTGATAGCGCTCACTTAAGCCACGCCCGGAATGGGTACTAACCCGTAGTGGGTAACCCGATCGACAGTTGCCCGCGCATTTTCTTGACCAGATCAAGATAAGGGGAATACTCGATTGCGGGCCGGAAGATCCGGGGAGTTCACCGCCGTGCTGAAGATGCTTGCTGTGTAAGCGGATTCGGTACCGCGGTGTGCGACCCCGGAGGTATTGCGGCTTTCAGCATGGTGACGAGGAGAGCGTAATGACGGAGCGTTTCACGACCAATGACGCCGGTATCGCAGCGCCGAGCGACGATCAGTCGCTGACGATCGGCCCAGACGGCCCGATTCTGTTGCAGGACCACTACCTAGTTGAACAGATGGCGATGTTCAATCGGGAGCGCATCCCGGAGCGTCAGCCGCACGCGAAAGGTGGTGGCGCGTTCGGGCATTTCGAGGTGACCAATGACGTCAGCCAGTACACCAGGGCCGCGGTCTTCCAGCCCGGCACCAAAACCGACATGTTGGCCAGGTTTTCCACCGTCGCCGGCGAGCGGGGCAGCCCAGACACCTGGCGCGACCCGCGTGGCTTCGCGCTGAAGTTCTACACGAGCGAAGGCAATTTCGACCTCGTCGGCAACAACACCCCGGTCTTCTTCATGCGCGATCCGTTGAAGTTCCAGCACTTCATCCGTTCCCAGAAGCGCTTGCAGGCAAGCAATGTGCGTGACCACAACATGCAGTGGGACTTCTGGAGTCTCTCCCCGGAGTCGGCGCACCAGGTGACCTGGTTGATGGGCGACCGCGGAATCCCCAAGACCTGGCGGAACATGAACGGCTATAGCAGCCACACCTACAGCTGGATCAACGCGGCCGGCGAGATCTTCTGGGTGAAGTACCACTTCATCACCGATCAGGGCATCGAGTTCCTGACCCAGGAGGACGCGGACCGGTTGGCCGGCGAGGATGGCGACTACCACCAGCGCGACCTGTTCGAGTCGATCGAACGCGGGGATCATCCGAGCTGGACACTGAAGATGCAGATCATGCCGTATGAAGAAGCCAGAAACTATCGCTTCAACCCGTTCGATCTGACCAAGGTGTGGCCACACGGCGACTACCCGTTGATCGACGTCGGCAGGATGACGCTGAACCGCAACGTCACCGACTATCACGCCGAGATCGAGCAAGCGGCATTCGAGCCGAACAACACCGTGCCCGGCACCGGCCTGAGCCCGGACAAGATGCTGCAGGCGCGAGGCTTCTCGTACTCCGACGCGCATCGCGCCCGACTGGGGACCAACTACCGGCAGATCCCGGTCAACACCCCCAAAGTCGAGGTGAACAGCTACTCCAAAGACGGGGCCATGCGGATCAACAACGTCTCCGACCCCGTGTATGCGCCCAACTCCTATGGAGGGCCGCACGCCGACCCGGCACGCGCCGCCGAGATCCGCTGGCATGCCGACGGCGACATGGTCCGGTCGGCGTACACGCTGCACGCCGAGGACGACGACTGGGGGCAGGCCGGCACCATGGTCCGCGAAGTCCTCGACGACGCGGCACGGGAACGCTTGGCGGGCAACATCATTGGCCACGTGTCCCAAGGCGTCAAGGAGCCGGTGCTGTCGCGGGTGTTCGAGTACTGGCGCAATGTCGATCCCGACCTCGGGAAAAAGGTCGAGGAAGGCGTCCGAGGCAACGGGGGCTGACCGCACGTCCATGCGCCTGGCATGATCGCTGCATGACCATGCGGGTTACGCAGGTTGCCCAGCTGCAAGGGGCCGTGATGGCCGTCGGCTTGGCCTTGGCCGGGACCGTCGTGGCGCCGATGGCGGCCGCGCACCCGTCGGAGCCGGGCGTGGTGAACTACGCGGTCCTGGGCAAAGGCTCGGTCGGCAACATCGTCGGCGGACCCATGGGGTGGGAGTCGGTGTTCACCCAGCCCGGACAAGGCGACTGGGTGGACCTCGCGGAGTGCAACAACTGGGCCGACATCGGTTTGCCCGAGGTCTACAACGATCCCGATCTGGCGTCGTTCAACGGAGCCCTCACCCAGACGGCGGCCACCGATCAGACACATCTGGTCAAACAGGCCGTCGGGGTGTTCGCCACCAGCGACGCCGCGGGTCGGGCTTTTCATCGGGTGGTGGATCGAACGGTGGGCTGTTCGGGACAGACGACCGCGCTCCACCTGGACAACGGCAGCACCCAGGTGTGGTCGTTCGACGGCGGGCCGGCCGGCCCCGCCGACGAGAACTGGACCAAGCAGGAGGCGGGCACCGATCGCCGGTGCTTCAATCAAACCAGGCTGCGCGAAAACGTGTTGCTGCAGGCGAAAGTGTGCCAATCCGGCAACGCCGGGCCCGCGGTGAACGTTCTAGCCGGGGCGATGCAGAACGCCTTGGGTCAATAATCCGGCGATTGGGTACCAGTCTTCCCGTGCGCGCGGAAGTGCGGGGAAGGGAATATGTCGGAGGCATCTGATAGATGAAGCACTAGACGAAGTAGCGCCGATTATCGTTCGAATAGCTGCCGCAGGGAAGCGGTCCGCAGGTCCATCTTCAGGCTTGCCCGGACCCGAAGGGATCGTGATATGACGTTCGCGCCGATCACCTCCGCGGCGTCGCGGTCGGAGTCGCGGGTGGCCGGTGCTGACCCGGCCCCGGGGCTGGACATCGCCGAGCTGGCCGACTCTGCGGCCGTCGCGCAGTACATCGCCGAGGGATGCCTGGTGGACGCCCCGCTGGGCCGTGTCGGTCTGGAGCTTGAGGCCCACTGCCACGACCCGGCCGACCCGCACCGCAGACCGAGCTGGAACGAGATCGCGGACGTGCTCGACGCGCTCCCCGCGTTACCCGGAGGCAGCAGGATCACCGTGGAGCCGGGCGGCGCCGTCGAATTGTCCGGGCCGCCGGCCGACGGCGTAGTACCCGCCATCGACGCCATGCGCCGGGATCAGGCCGTGCTGCAGCCGGCGTTTGCTGAGGCCGGGCTGGGGCTGGTCTTCCTCGGCGCCGACCCGCTGCGCCCGCCCAGGCGCATCAACCCCGGCGCCCGGTATCGCGCCATGGAACGGTTCTTCGCGACCAGCGATTCGGGGGAAGCGGGAGCGGCGATGATGACGTCCACCGCATCGATTCAAGTCAATGTGGACGCCGGGCCGCGGGACGGCTGGGCGGCGCGAGTGCGCCTGGCACATGCGTTGGGGCCCACCATGATCGCTATAACGGCGAACTCGCCGATGCTGGGCGGTGAATTCACGGGCTGGGTGTCGAGCCGGCAGCGAGTGTGGGGTCGGATGGACTCGGCGCGCTGCGGACCCATCCTGGGGGCCAGCGGCGATGACCCGGGCACCGACTGGGCCCGGTATGCGCTCAAGGCCCCGGTGATGCTGGTGCACAACCCCGACGCCGAGGCCGTCACGCATTGGGTGCCCTTTGCCGACTGGGTCGACGGCCGGGTGTTGCTTGGGGATCGCCGGCCCAGCGTCGGTGACCTGGAGTACCACCTGACCACGTTGTTCCCGCCGGTGCGCCCCAGGCAGTGGCTGGAGATCCGATATTTGGACAGCGTGCCGGACGCGGTGTGGCCCGCGGTGGCGTTCACAATGGCGGTCCTGCTCGATGACCCGGCGGCCGCCGACATCGCGGCCGAGGCGGTCGAACCGGTTGCCACCGCCTGGGACATCGCGGCCCGAGTGGGGCTGCGGGATCGGCGGCTGTACGGGGCCGCCAACGCGTGCCTGGCCGTCGCCGCCGCGAAAGCCCCGGCCGAACTCGGTGATTCAATGCAGCGGTTGGTCCGCCTCGTCGACCAGGGCCGCTGCCCTGGCGATGAGTTCTCCGACCAGGTGATCGAGCACGGCCTCGCGGCTACGGTCTCCGAGGCGGCGCGTTGCTCGCAAGGGGAGCTGTGACGTCACGGGAGTGCATCGCCGACGACTTGGCGCGGACGCGGACGCGGACGTTGCGTCTGGTTGAGTTTGACGACGCGGAGCTCTGTCGGCAGTACGACCCGTTGATGAGCCCCTTGGTGTGGGACCTGGCGCACATCGGTCAGCAGGAGGAGCTGTGGCTGTTGCGGGGTGGCGATCCCGCGCGGCCCGGGATGTTGCCGCCGGTCGTCGAGGGGCTCTACGACGCCTTCGTGCATTCCCGCGCCAGCCGGGTCGACCTGCCGCTGCTGTCGCCGGACAAAGCGCGGGCATATTGCCAAACCGTGCGGTCCGCCGTGCTCGACGCGCTTGACGTGCTGCCCGACGATCCCGCGGGCGACGAGGCGGCCTTCGTGTATGCCATGGTGGTCAGCCACGAAAACCAGCACGACGAAACGATGCTGCAGGCTCTGAACTTGCGCTGCGGCGCACCGCTTTTGCTTGACGCCCCGGGGCTGCCGGGCGGTCGGGCAGGGTTGGCAGGCACGTCGGTGCTGGTCCCCGGCGGCGAGTTCGTTCTCGGTGTCGACGCCGCCAGCGAGCCGTATTCGCTGGACAACGAGCGACCTGCCCATGTCGTCGACCTGCCCGCGTTCCGGATCGGGCGGGTTCCGGTCACCAACGGCGAATGGCGGCAATTCGTCGACGACGGCGGCTACGACCAGCCACGCTGGTGGTCGGAGCGCGGCTGGCAGCTCCGCCAGGGCGCGGGCCTGACCGCGCCGCAGTTCTGGAATTCCGACGGCGCGACCCGCACCCGGTTCGGCCACGTCGAGGACATCCCGGCCGATGAACCCGTCCAGCACGTCAGCTATTTCGAGGCCGAGGCCTACGCGGCCTGGGCCGGTGCCCGGCTGCCCACCGAAATGGAATGGGAGAAGGCCTGCACCTGGGATCCGTCCACCAACACCCGGCGCCGCTACCCCTGGGGGGAGTGCAAACCGGACGAAACACTGGCCAACCTGGGCGGCACGGCGTTGCGCCCGGCACCCGTCGGCGCCTACCCCGGCGGCGCCTCGGCGTACGGGGCCGAGCAGATGCTCGGCGAGGTCTGGGAGTGGACCACCTCCCCGCTGCGGCCATGGCCGGGGTTCGTCCCCATGCTGTACGAGCGGTATTCACAGCCGTTCTTCTTTCGCGATTACCGGGTGCTTCGCGGCGGCTCGTGGGCCGTGGAGCCAGGCATCATGCGGCCGAGTTTCCGCAACTGGGATCACCCCTACCGTCGCCAGATCTTCTCCGGCGTCCGGTTGGCCTGGGACGTCTCCGACGCCGGGGATCCGGTCTGATGTGCCGGCACCTGGGCTGGCTGGGCACCGGCGTCACGGTTTCCTCGCTGGTACTCGACCCGCCGTTCGGGCTGCGCGTGCAGTCCTATGCGCCGCGTCGCCAAAAGCACTGCCTGCTCAACGCCGACGGTTGGGGCGTCGGGTTTTTCGACACCTCCTCGAAAGGCTTCCCGGAAGGCGGGATGCCGCGCCGCTGGCGCAGCCAGGCGCCGCTGTGGGGCGATGTGTCTTTCGATTCCGTCGCGCCCGCGCTGCGCAGCCACTGTGTGGTGGCGGCGGTCCGCTCGGCCACCGTCGGCATGCCGATCGAGGTCAGTGCGACTGCGCCGTTCACCGATGGGCGTTGGTTGTTGTCGCACAACGGAATCGTCGACCGAGCCGCGTTGCCGACGACGTCACGGGCCGAATCCGTCTGTGACAGCGCGATACTGGCGGCCGTCATCTTTGATCGCGGCCTCGACGCGCTGGGCGAGACCATCGTCGAGGTAGCGGCGGCGGACCCCAACGCCCGGCTGAATATACTGGCCGCCAACGGCTCTCGCATGTTAGCGACGGCGTGGGGTGACACACTGTCCATCCTGCGCCGCCCGGACGGCGTGGTCCTGGCCAGCGAACCTTATGACAACGATTCCGACTGGGAGGACGTGCCGGACCGCCACCTTGTCGACGTCACCGCGACCGGTGTCACGCTGACCCCGCTGGACCAGTCGAAAGGATCTTGATGACGCTGTCGCTGTCGAACCACCTGGCCGCCGACTCGGCGTACCACGCGTTGCGCCGCGACGTGCTGGACGGCCTGCAAAAGACGCCAAAGACGTTGCCGCCCAAGTGGTTCTACGATTCGGTGGGCAGTGGTCTGTTCGACCAGATCACCCGGTTGCCGGAATACTATCCGACGCGCGCCGAAGCTGAGATCTTGCGCGCCCGTGCAGCTGAAGTCGCATCGGTCAGCGAGGCCGACACCCTGGTGGAATTGGGCAGCGGCACGTCGGAGAAGACGCGGGTGTTGCTTGACGCGCTGCGCGCACGGGGTTCGCTGCGCAGGTTCATTCCGTTCGACGTCGACGCCAGCATCCTGTCGATCGCCGCCGCGGCCATCCAACAGGAATACGAGGGGGTCGAAATCAAGGCCGTCTGCGGCGATTTCGAAGAGCACCTGCCCGAGATCCCCGAAGGCGGGCGACGGCTGTTCGTGTTCTTGGGGTCCACTATCGGCAATCTCACGTCCGGTCCGCGCGCGGAATTCCTTGCCGCATTGGCCGCGCAGATGCGGCCCGGCGACAGCCTGCTGCTGGGCACGGACTTGGTCAAGGACACCGAGCGGCTGGTGCGCGCCTATGACGACGCCGCCGGCGTGACGGCGGCGTTCAACCGCAATGTGCTCGCGGTGGTGAACCGGGAACTCGACGCCGACTTCGACGTCAACGCCTACCGGCACGTGGCCCGGTGGAACGCGGCGGAAGAACGCATCGAGATGTGGCTGCGCTCCGACCGTCGCCAGCGGGTGCGGGTCGGCGCGCTCGAGCTGACCGTCGACTTCGACGCCGGTGAGGAAATGCTCACCGAGGTGTCGTGCAAGTTCCACTCCGACAAGGTGTCTGGCGAATTGGCGGCCGCGGGACTGCGTCGCACCCGGTGGTGGACCGACGAGGCGGCCGACTTCGGGTTGTCGTTGGCCGTGAAGTGACCGGCGGCAACCTGCTGGCCGAGCGATGGCGGTCAGCCCGTCCGCCGATGGCCGGGCTGCACCTGGACAACGCGGCGTGTTCCCGCCAGAGCCTGGCGGTGATCGAGGCCACGGCGCAGCACGCCCGCAACGAGTCCGAGGTCGGTGGCTATGTTGCGGCGGAGGCGGCCACACCGGTGCTCGACGCCGGGCGTGTCGCGTTCGGCGCGCTGACCGGAATGTCGGATGCCGAAATGGTTTTCACCACCGGTTCGCTGAACGCTCTGGATCTGCTGCTGGGCAGCTGGCCGGCAGGAACGGCGGACCGAAAAAGGCTGGCCTGCCTGCCCGGCGAGTACGGGCCCAACTTGGCCCTGATGGCGGCGCACGGATTCGACCGGCAGCTGCTGCCGACTATGGAAGACGGCCGGGTCGCCCTCGACGACGCGGCGCTGGCTTTGGAGACCGATCCGCCGGACCTGGTGCACCTTACCGCGGTGGCCAGTCATTGCGGTGTGGTGCAACCGGTTTCGATGATCGTCCAACTCTGCCGGGAGTTGGGGTTGCCGCTCGCCCTCGACGCGGCGCAGGCGCTGGGCCAGGTGGACTGTGCGGCGGGCGCCGACGTGGTCTACTCCTCGTCCCGCAAATGGATTGCCGGGCCTCGCGGTGTCGGGATGCTCGGGGTGCGCCGCGAGCTGATGGAAACCCTGCGGCCGCGGCTGCCCGCGCCGGACTGGGCCAGGAAGGACGGCTTGCCGACGGTTGCCGAACAGCTGGAATTTGGCGAAGCCAATGTTGCTGCGCGCGTGGGGTTTTCGCTGGCCCTGGGCGAGCATCTGGCGTGCGGGCCGCAGGTCGTGTGCGCGCGTCTGGCCGAGCTCGGCAGCCTGAGTCGCACTGTTCTGGCCGATGTGGCCGGCTGGGCGGTGGTCGAAGAGGTCGAGGAGCCCAGTGCCATAACCACTTTGGTCCCGAACGACGGCGCCGACCCGCAGGCGGTGCGGGCCTGGCTGCTTGCCGAGCGACGGATCCTGACCACGTTCGCCGGGGTGCAGCGGGCGCCGCTGGAGCTGACGGAACCCGTGCTGCGGATCTCGCCGCACGTGGATACCACGGCCGACGACCTGGAGACGTTCGCCGAGGCCCTCATCGCCGCCACCGCGGCGACCGCGGCCGGCTAACCTTTGTGCGCTGTCAACAAGTAGGCCGGCATCTTGATCCGGCCCTTCTCGTCGCGATCGTGCGGTGGGAATTCGAAAGGCGCGTCGGGGATATCGACGACATTCGACAGGATGAAGGAGGGGCGGATCTCGTCGACCTCCCAGTACGTGCTCACCGCGGCGCGCAGCTCGTCCTCGTCGACCTCGTTGGGCTTCGGTTGCATCTCGGCCGGGAAGGCGCCCTTGGCGAACACCAGGACGAACAAGCTCGCGCCCGGGGCAGCCGCTCGGTGTACCGAGTTCAGGTAGCCGTCGCGACCCTCGACAGGAAGCGAGTGAAACAACGTGCTGTCGACGACGGTGGAGAACCGTCCGTCGTAGCCGGAGAACGAGGTGATGTCGGCCTGAACGAAGCTGGCCGTGGTCAAGCCACGCTCCTGGGCGGACTTGGTAGCCGCCGCGACGGCCGTCGGTGTCAGGTCGACACCGACCACGGTGTAACCCTGATCGGCCAGTGACAGCGACAGCTCGGCGAACCCACATCCGGCGTCCAGCACGTCGCTGCGAAACTTGCCGGCCGCGACCAGCGCCGCCAGTTCGGGTTGTGGCTCACCGATGTTCCACGGCGGTGGACCCTCGAAGTGGGCCTGCTCGCGATACGCACTGTCCCAGTCCATCACTTCATCAGACGACATGGTTTCCAAGCTACTCCCAGGTGTGCACCGGCTCGTTGGCGTGCATGTGGTCGCAGTACCGGCGCAGCATCTCGGCCAGCGCAGCGGACCTGCTCATGCCACCGTCCTGCAGTGCCCGCACGGTGGACACCTGCCAGCTGGCACCGTTGCGTCCCGCTCGAGCCCGGCCCTCGATGACTCCGAGGAACCGGTCGCGCACCCCGGCGTCGACGCCCCAGCGCTGCAAGCCCCCATCGGCGATCGGCAGCAGCGTGTCGAGCACCAGTTCGCGTGCGCTTACCTCACCCACCCCGGGCCAGTGCTGCCGGGCGTCGATGCCATAACGTGCCGCCGCCAAGAAATTGGCTTCTGCCACACCGAATTCCATGCCGTCCCATAGCGGGTTGTCGGCTTCGGACAGGCTGCGCAGCACGCCGTAGAAGAAGGCTGAATTCGCCAGCATGTCGATGACCGTCGGCCCGGCCGGCAACACCCGGTTCTCCAGTCGCAGATGGGGGCGATCGTCGACCACGTCGTACACCGGACGGTTCCACCGATAGACGGTCCCGTTGTGTAGGCGCAGTTCGGAAAGCTGCGGGATGCGCCCGGCGGCGAGCTCGGCCACCGGGTCCTCGTCGGACACCTCAGGCAGCAGGGATCCGAAGTAACGGAGGTTCTCTTGGTACAGGTCGAGGACCGAGCTGATCCACTGCTCGCCGAACCAGACCCGTGGGCGCACGCCTTGAGTTTTCAGTTCCTCAGGCCTGGTGTCGGTGGACTGGGTGAACAGCTCGATGCGGGTTTCGGCCCACAGCAGGTGTCCGAAGAAGAACGGCGAGTTGGCGCCCAACGCCAACTGCGGGCCGGCCACGATCTGCGCCGCATTCCAGTTGGCGGCGAACGTCTCGGGCGCTAGCTGCAGATGCAATTGCATGCTGGTGCAAGCGGATTCGGGTGCGATCGTGGCGGTATGCCAACTCAGCGGCTCGGGACCGGAAATGTCGATGGGAATGTCTTCGCCACGGGCGGTGAAGATCGAGTCGTTGAGGGCGGCGTACCGCGTCGACTCGCTCATCCAGCCGTGGTCGAGGTGTTCGGACATCAGCGTGGGCAGGATGCCGATCATGACGATGTGGGCGCCGCCGGCGGCGCTGGCCTTATTCTCGGCCTCGTTCAGGCTGGCCCGCACCTCGGCCTCGAGATCCAACGCGGTATGTCCGGGCAGCGCGTGCGGCGGAACATTGAATTCAATGTTGTAGGCCCCTAATTCGGTCTGATAGGCCGGATCGCCGATGGCGTCGAGCACGTGGCGATTGGACATGGCCGGCTGGTAGTCGGCGTCGACGAGGTTGCACTCGATCTCCATGCCGGTCAGCGGCTGCTCGGCATCAAAGCTTGACCGGGCCAGCATCGTCTCGAAGGCGTCCAGGCACAGCTGTACCTTGCGCCGGTATTCCCGCCGATGCGCGCTGTCGTACGTGGTGCGCTTGACCTCTTCGCCCACAACGCCGATGCAACAGGGTTAACGCCCGTAACGCAAGCTCTCACGAGTCGCAGTCCCGCCTCGTCGGTGCCGCGGGTAGACCATGATGGACTTTTGACGCTAACGTGTTCCGAGCTCACGGGTGGAGGAGAGCAGTTGGCCGAGTTCGCCGAATTCGTCGCAGCCATCGACCAGGGGACCACCAGCACTCGCTGCATGATCTTCGATCACGATGGTGCCGAAGTAGCCCGCCATCAACTCGAGCACGAACAGATCCTGCCCCGGGCCGGCTGGGTGGAGCACGACCCGGTCGAGATCTGGGAGCGCACCTCCTCGGTGCTGATGTCCGTGTTGAACCGGGCCAATCTGAGTTCGAAAAACATTGCCGCGCTGGGTATTACGAATCAGCGCGAGACGACGCTGGTGTGGAATCGCAAGACCGGGCGCCCCTATTACAACGCGATCGTCTGGCAGGACACCCGAACCGACCGGATCGCGTCGGCGCTGGAAC
>NZ_DASUHS010000207.1:0-2888 GCF_036273375.1 Mycobacterium sp.
CTAGCGCACCCGCACCGAGATCTCGGCCAGCCGGTGCTCGGCAGATCCGATACAGGTGATGCTCAATCTGATACGAGAGATTGCCGGTCATGAACGCCATCACCGGGCCGGCGTCAATGTTGCTGCTGCCCAGCATCTGACGCAGATACCACTGCCCCTTGGTCTCGCCCTCCAGGTGGCGCTTGGTGAACATTTCAGCGGATGGACAAGCTCACCGAGCAGGTCCTGTGCATCTTTGGTGTCATACCGGATGAAGCGCGGCGCATCTGCTGCACACCCCTGCCCGATGCAGGCCGGTCCGGCGAACCCGGCTGTGCTGGTTACGGATTCGTGGCCGTAGCAGTGGCCACGTTTTCTAACTGGTAGTAATACTATCGTTTCTGGCGTACACTTGGCGGCATGACGCAGGCACCCGATGTGCCGCAGTACATGCGGCGTGTTGTTCTCGATCCGATTCCGGAGCTCGGTGCTATCCGTGATGCGGTCGGCGTACAGAAGATCGTCACCCCCCTTGGATTACCGGCCTACTTGGTGACCCGTTATGGTGACGTCAAGGCGGCGCTGGCGGATCCCGCACGCTTCTCTAACCGCAAGCCACCAGGCTGGGGGGCCGATTCCACCGCGGTCACCACTGAAGAGCACGCACAGCTCAGCGCCGGAAACCTGCTCGGGATCGACCCCCCACAACACCAGCGGCTGCGCCGCATGCTCACTCCCGAATTCACAATCCGGCGGATGAAGCGCCTGGAGTCGCGCATCGTCGAGATCGTCGAGCAGCACCTGGACGCAATGGAACAGGCCGGGTCGCCCGCCGACCTCGTCGCGAGTTTCGCGCTGCCGATCCCGTCCCTGGTGATCTGCGAATTGCTTGGTGTGCCCTACGAGGATCGCGAGGACTTTCAGCGGCGCTCGTCGCGCCAGCTCAATTTCAGAATCCCAACCACCGAGCGCTTCGCCGAGCAGCGCGCGAGCCGCGAATACATGATGACTCTCGTTCAGCGGGCGCGGCGCAAGCCAGGCGAGGACATGCTCGGCATGCTGGTTCGTGAGCACGGCACCGAAGTCAGCGACGACGAACTCGTCGGCATCGGGGGACTGCTGCTGCTGGCCGGACATGAGACAACGTCGAATATGTTGAGCCTTGGCACTATTGCGCTGCTACAACACCCCGATCAACTGGCCGCAGTTCGCGACGACCCCGATGCCGTCGGGCCGGCCATCGAGGAACTGCTGCGATACCTGTCGGTGGTGCAGAACGCGATTCCGCGGATCACCACGTCCGAAGTCGAGGTCGGCGGCGTGGTCATCCCGGCCGGGCATCTCGTGATCCTCTCGCTGCCCGCTGGCAATCACGATCCCCACTTCATCCACGCGCCGGACGCCTTCGACATCAGCCGCGGCGCGCCCGGTCACCTGGCATTCGGCCACGGTGTGCACCACTGCCTCGGGGCGCCGCTGGCGCGGATGGAAATGCGGATCGCTTTCCCGGCATTGCTGCGCCGCTTCCCACACCTGGCGCTCGACGAAGAACTCACCGACGTGCCGTTCCGCGAGCTGAACCTCATTTACGGCGCAGAGTCGCTGAAGGTGAGGTGGTGACCCGTGAAAGTTGTGGCAGACCGCGACATCTGCATCGGCGCCGGCATGTGCGTGATGACCACCGACGCAGTCTTCGATCAAGACGATGAGGGCATTGTCGTGGTGCTCACCGAGCAGATACCGGCTGACGACGAGATGCGGGTCCGCAACGCAGTCGATCTCTGCCCGTCCGGGGCTTTGAGCATCGCTCGGCAGTGACCTCGCCCGGTAACGTGCCCCACGACTACCAATGACCGCCAGCAGCACGCCCGGCCTGCGATCTGACGCGGCGCGCAACCACCAACGGATTGTGACCGCCGCCGCGGCCGCATTCGAAGAAGACGGTCCCGCGGTCTCGCTGGACGACATCGCCCGCCGCGCAGGCGTAGGAATCGCGACGCTCTACCGGCGTTTCGGGACCCGTGAGGAACTCATCAAGGCTGTTGCCGAGCATGTCTTCGCCGCCGAGATCGCCAGTGCCATCGTCGAGGACGGAGCGGACCCCTGGGAAGATCTCGTCGCGACACTCACCGCCACCATCGACGCGTTCGCCGCTCACCCGGTCCTGACGTCACTCGCAAAGGAGCACGCGGTCATGGGCATGGACACCATGGCCGCCTACGCCGCGGCCAAAGAACGAGTACTGGGTCGTGCCCGCGACGCGGGAATGGTGCGCCAGGACCTGACCGCCGACGATATGACGGCGGTGGTCTGGATGGCACTGGCTATCGTGCACAACACGGGCCGCGACACCGCCGTCAACCGCCGTTACTTGACCCTGCTCTTCGACGGACTACGGCCCACCGGGCAGCGCCTCCCCGCGGCTCGATCCGAGTCGCCGAGTGGCAGTGCGAATCGTGAACCGCGCAGGTCGCACAAACGACCTTGCTCGGTCGGCCGACCCGATACCCCGCGACCGTAACTGGCTGCTACCGACCTAGCAAATTTCGTCTCCGGGTATTGGTCAGGCTCCGCGGGCGCGCAGGCCGGCGGCGATCATGTCGGAGACCAGGCACGCATGCTCGCGCACGGCGTCGGGGTCCAGGGGGTCCACCGGGGTTGAGCATCTTGGCGAAGGGCACCATGCTGAACGGCGCGGCCGCTCCTTGGGGCGCTCACGAAGTGCAGGCTTCGAATGTCCACCTCGGTGAGCACGCCGCGGTCGACCAACGTCTTGACCGGGGCCAGCAGGCCAGCGGCAGTGGGACCACGTGGGCCTCATATGAGTAGGTCAGCCTCGGGTTGGCGGTGGCGGCTTCCGTGGTCACCAGCCGACTCATGTGCGGGTGTCGGGAGTGCACCTCCAATAG
>NZ_DASUHS010000208.1:0-12834 GCF_036273375.1 Mycobacterium sp.
GACGGCACCGACAACTTCGCGACCCGGTATCTGGTCAACGACGCCGCGGTGCTGGCGAAGAAGCCCTACGTATGGGGGTCGATCTACCGCTTTGAGGGCCAGGTCTCGGTGTGCTGGGAGGACGCGCCGGACGGACGCGGACTCAACTATCGCGACCTCTACCCCGAGCCCCCGCCGGCCGGCTCCGTCCCATCCTGCGCCGAGGGCGGCGTCCTGGGCATCGTCTGCGCCTCCGTGGCCTCGGTGATGAGCACCGAGGTGATCAAACTCATTACCGGGATCGGTGACTCTCTGCTGGGCCGGTTGATGATCTACGACGCGCTGGAGATGACGTACCGCACCATCGCGATCCGCCGCGACCCGTCGGACGCGTCGCGGCCGAAGATCACTGCGCTCGTCGACTACGAGCAGTTGTGTGGTGTGGTGCCCGAGTCCCCGGCGCACGACGACGCGACGGCCATCACCCCGCGGCAATTGCGCGAGTGGCTGGATTCCGGCAAGAAGCTGGCCCTGATCGACGTGCGCGAGCCGGTGGAGTTCGAGATCGTGCACATCGAAGGGGCCCAGCTGATTCCGCAGTCATCGATCAATTCCGGCGAGGGTCTGGCAAAGCTGCCGCACGACCGCCTGCCGGTGCTGTACTGCAAAACGGGGGTGCGCTCGGCCCAGACGCTCGCGGTGCTGCGCAAGGCCGGATTCGCCGATGCGGTGCATTTGCAGGGCGGGATCGTGGCATGGGCGCAGCAGATGCAACCCGACATGATCATGTACTGACTCAGAACGCCTGTTGGACTCGTTAGAGTTACCCGTGTGACAGTCGAGCCACCGCCGGATCATGTGCTGTCGGCGTTTGGCTTGGCCGGGGTAAAACCCGTCTATCTGGGTGCCAGCTGGGAGGGTGGCTTCCGGTGTGGCGAAGTGGTCTTGTCGCTGGTGGCCGACAACGCGCGCGCGGCTTGGTCCGCCCGGGTCCGCGAGACGCTGTTCGTCGACGGCGTTCGGCTCGCCCGGCCGGTCCGTTCGACCGACGGGCGCTATGTCATCTCCGGGTGGCGGGCGGATACCTTCGTGGCCGGGACGCCGGAGCCCCGCCATGACGAAGTCGTCTCGGCGGCGGTACGCCTGCACGAGGCGACGGGCAAACTGGACCGACCCCGCTTTCTGACCCAGGGGCCCGCTGCTCCGTGGGGCGACGTCGACATCTTCATCGCCGCCGATCGCGCGGCCTGGGAGGAACGGCCGTTGGCCTCGGTACCGCCGGGTGCGAGGGTAACCCCCCCGATAGCGGACGCCGAGCGATCGGTGGAGGTGCTCCACCAGCTCGCCACCTTGCGCAAGCCGACCAAGAGCCCCAGCCAGCTGGTCCACGGAGACCTCTACGGCACAGTGCTTTTCGTCGGCACAGCGGCGCCGGGAATCACCGACATCACCCCGTACTGGCGGCCCGCCTCGTGGGCGGCCGGCGTGGTCGTCATCGACGCGCTGTCTTGGGGAGAGGCCGACGACGGCCTGATCGAGCGCTGGAACGCCCTGCCGGAATGGCCGCAGATGTTGTTGCGGGCGTTGATGTTTCGCCTCGCGGTTCACGCGCTGCACCCGCGGTCCACCGCCGAGGCGTTCCCCGGCCTGGCGCGCACCGCGGCGCTGGTCCGGCTGGTGCTCTAGCGTCCGTCGACAAACTCGTGGCGGACCTGGTGCAGCGCGATTTTGCCGTCGGTCGCCAGCACGCCTTCGACGCGCAGCAACTCCAGCTGCCGGGTCGTCAGGTGACGTGCCGGGCGCCCGGAGGCGGTGATCACCCGGTGCCAGGGCAGGTCCGAGGAGTCGGTGCGCATGATCCAGCCGACGATGCGCGGGCTGGAAAGCCCTGCGACGGTGGCGATGTCGCCGTAAGTGGCGACCCGGCCGGACGGGATCGCGGCGACCAGTGCACGCACCCGCTCGACCTGCTCGTCGGTCACCGGTGCCACGGTCAGCGGGCTTCCAACAGCTCGCGGGTCAACGCGGCGACTTCGTCGGGCTTGGCGTAGGGCACCATGTGGTTGCAGTCGAAATCCAGCAGCCGGAAATCCGATCCCAATCGCTGCGCCAGGCCGTCGATCAGTTTGTCGGTGACATACGGCGGGGTAGTCCGCTTGGCTCGCACCAGGACGGTCGGGGTCTTCGCCGGCGGCAGCACGATGTCGCGGGCCAGCTCGCTCCAGTACGACATCATCGCCGGCAGGCTGAACCGCCAGCCGTAGCGGCCGCCGGGCAGTGTGATCAGATGCTCGTCGATCTCGACGTCCAGCAGGGCGGGTTCCACATCGGACCAGGAGCCGTGCACCTTCTCCATGCGCGCTTCCTCGGCGTCCGGATAGTCGGGCGACGACAACATCGCCTCGGCGATCTCGCGCATCCACCCGCCGTCCAACCCGACCGCCGGGTCGAGCAGCAACAGCCCCGCCACCTGGTCGGGGCGCGTCGCGGCCAGATGCATCGCCAGCCCGCCGCCGAACGAGTGACCCACGATCACCACGGACGTGTCGGGCTGCTCGTCGAGTACCGCGGCCAGCGCCGCGACGTTGGCGTCAATGGTCCACGGTGCGGCCCACGAGGACCGGCCGTGGCCAACCAGATCCGGTGCGGCGATGCCGATCCCGGGCAGTAAGCCGGACAGATGCCGCCAACGCTGTCCGTGGCCGGTCAATCCGTGCAACGCCAGGATCTGAACCGAACCGGGCGGGCCGTAGCGGTGCACATGCAACTTTGCGGTCACGCGTCGATGGTGCCAGCCGCCGTTGTCAGGAGCAGCGGGCGGTCCTCACCGGTCGTCATCCCGATCGTCCTCAGGGGAGACGATGTAGGCCTGCTCGATCACGTCGGCCTCGTTGGCATCTCGGTCACCGGCGGCCACGTAGTCGATGTCCAGACCGGTCTCGTCGTCGGAATCGGCGGGCCGCAGTTGTTCCACCGCGTCGCCTTCCGGCGCCTCGTCGATGGGAAAGCCACGTTCGTCGTCCTGCATGGTCTCCAACCCTCCTTCCGGTCTTCTTTCGCTCGCGCTCCAGGGTAGGTGCCGGCCGGGTGCGCTGATCCGCTTGATCTTGTCGACGACGCAACGGGAGCGCTCGTGGGCAGAATCAGGCGCGGCTGGGCACTTTCGAAGCAGAGCTGGGAGGTCCTGCAGGCCGCGTTCGTCGCGCGTTAGAGGATCTGTCGGACCCTCGTGATGTCATGCCGTCATGGCCTACACGTGGGATGCCGAAGCGCACACCGTCTTAGATCCCGGTGCGCGCGGTCAGCTGCGTATTCTCGGCGGGCCGGGCACCGGCAAGAGCAGCCTGCTGATCGACGCCGCGGTCGCCCAGATTGACGCCGGTGTCAACCCGGAATCGGTTCTGCTGCTTACCGGTTCCGGCCGGCTTGGGATGGCTGAGCGCAGCGCCTTGACGACGGCGTTGCTGCGCTCGCGAGCCACCGGCCCGGGCCGGGCCGCGGTCAGCGAGCCCCTGGTACGGACCGTGCACGGGTACGCGTACGCGGTTTTGCGACGCGCCGCCGAGCGCGCCGGCGAGGCGCCCCCGCGGCTTGTCACCAGTGCCGAGCAGGACGCCATCATCCGGGAACTGCTGGCCGGAGACCTCGAGGACGGACCGCGCGCCGCGACGGCGTGGCCGGCCCAGCTGCGGCCCGCGCTGAGCACCGCCGGCTTCGCGACCGAGCTTCGAAACCTGTTGGCGCGCTGCGCCGAACGCGGCGTGGATCCCCAGGAGTTGGAACGGCTGGGCCGTCGTTGCCGGCGGCCGGAATGGAGCGCCGCCGGCCAATTCGCACGCCAGTACGAGCAGGTGATGTTGCTGCGCGCGGCGGTGGGCACCGCCGCACCGGAGGCGACCACACCGGCGCTGGGCGCCGCCGAATTGGTCGGCGCCGCACTGGAAGCGTTCGCCGTCGATCCCGAGTTGCTGTCGGCCGAACGCGGCCGGATCCGCGTGTTGTTGATCGACGACGCCCAGCAGCTCGACCCGCAGGCGGCCCGCCTGGTTCAGGTGCTCGCGGCGGGCGCCGAGCTGGCGCTGATCGCCGGGGATCCCAACCAGGCGGTGTTCGGCTTCCGGGGCGGCGAACCCGCCGAGTTGCTCGGCGGCGACGCGCCCTCGGTGACACTGACGACGTCGCATCGCTGCGCTCCCGCCGTGGCGCGCGCGGTCAGCGGCATCGCCGGCCGGTTGCCCGGCGGCAGCGGCGGCCGGACGATCGAGGGCGCCGGGGCGGGGGAGGGATCGGTCGCAGTGCGTCTGGCGGCGTCGGCGCACGCCGAGGCGGCGACCATCGCCGACGCGCTGCGGCGCGCACACCTGATCGACGGCGTGCCCTGGTCGCAGATGGCGGTCATCGTCCGGTCGGTGCCGCGGGCCGGCGCGCGATTGCCGCGCGCACTGGCCGCCGCCGGAGTGCCGGTGGCCGCGCCCGCCGTGCCCGGGCCGCTGTGCGAGGAGCCGGCCGCGCGGGCCCTGCTCACCGTGCTGCTGGCCACCGCCGAGGGGCTGGACGGGCAGCAGGCGCTGGCGTTGCTGACCGGCCCCATCGGTCGTGTCGATCCGGTTTCGTTGCGCAGGCTGCGCCGAACACTTCAGCGCGCCAATCCCGGTCGCCCACCGGGAGATTTCGCGGACCTGTTGGTTGAGGCGCTGTCCGCTGACGCGACGCCGCCGGGGCCGCAATTCGCCCCGCTGCGCAAGGTCCGCGCGGTGCTGGACGCGGCCGTGCGCTCGCACCACGCCGGTGACGATCCCCGCTACACCCTGTGGGCCGCCTGGCGCCGGTCCGGGCTGCAGCGGCGCTGGCTGTCGGTGAGCGAGCGCGGCGGCCGCGCCGCGGCCCAGGCCACCCGGGACCTCGAGTCGGTGACCGCGTTGTTCGAGGTCACCGACGACTACGTGTCGCGCACCTCGGGTGCGTCGTTGCGTGGTCTGGTCGAGCACATCGCCTCGCTGGCGCTGCCGAGTGTCACCCCCGGGCCGGTCGCCGCGGCCGAGCAGGTCAGGGTGCTCAGCGCGCACGCCGCGCTGGGGCACGAATGGGATTTCGTGGTGATCGCCGGATTGCAGGATGGCTTGTGGCCCAACACCGTTCCGCGTGGCGGCGTGCTGGCCACCCAGCGGCTGCTGGACGTGCTGGACGGGGTCGGAGCGGATGCCTCGGTGCGGGCGCCGCTGCTGGCCGAGGAGCGCAGGCTGCTGGTGGCGGCGATGGGCCGGGCCCGGCGCCGGCTGCTGGTGACGGCCGTCGACAGCGACACCGGTGGGGCCGGTCTTCAGGCCGCGCTGCCGTCGGTGTTCTTTAGCGAGATCGCGCGGTGGGCCGACGACGACGCCGATACCGCCGGCGCCCAACCTGTCTCGGCGCCGCGGGTGTTGTCCGCGGCCGCGCTGGTGGGGCGGCTGCGCGGCGTCGTGTGCGCGCCAGACGGGGCGGTGGACGAACGCGCCCGCGACTGCGCGGCAACCCAATTGGCCCGGCTGGCCAAAGCCGGCGTACCCGGCGCCGACCCGGCGGGATGGCACGGCCTGACCCCGATCAGCACCAGCGAACCGCTGCGCGACAGCGGCGACGTGGTCACCTTGACGCCGTCGACCATGCAGACCCTCAACGACTGCCCGCTGCGCTGGCTCGCCGAGCGGCACGGCGGATCCGACCCGCGCGACGTGCGCTCGGCGATCGGGTCGGTGGTGCACGCCCTGATCGCCGAACCGAACCAGAGCGAATCGGAATTGCTGGCCGGGCTGGACCGCGCCTGGAAGCATCTGCCCGTTGCGGCGCAATGGCATTCGGCCAACGAGCTGGCCCGCCACCGCGCCATGCTGGAGGCGTTCATCGAGTGGCGGGCGCAGACGCGCGGCGCACTGACCGAGGTCGGCGTCGAGGTCGAGATCGAGGGAACGGTGGCGGCCACCGACGACGGCGGCGAGGTGAGGTTGCGAGGCCGGGTCGACCGGCTGGAGCGCGATGCCGCCGGGCGGCTGGTGATCGTCGACATCAAAACCGGCAAGACACCGGTCAGCAAGGACGATGCGCAACAACACGCCCAGTTGGCCATGTATCAGCTGGCGGTGGCCGAAGGATTGGTCGGCAACGGGACCGACAATGTCGAGCCCGGCGGCGCGCGGCTGGTGTACCTCGGCAAGACCGGGGCGTCCGGAGTGGCCGAACGCGAACAGGATCCGCTGACCGCCGCCGCCGGCGACGAATGGCGCGGGGTCATCGCGCGTGCGGCCGGCGCGACGGCCGGCCCGCAGTTCATCGCGCGGCGCAACGATGGCTGCACGCACTGCCCCGTCCGGCCGAACTGCCCGGCCTACGCCGACGGGTCGCAGCGGTGACCCCGCCGTGCTACAGCCCCGCCGAATTGGCCGGCGCGCTGGGGCTTTTCCCGCCCACCGACGAGCAGGCCGCCGTCATCGCCGCGCCGCCCGGACCGCTGGTGGTCATCGCCGGTGCCGGCGCCGGCAAAACCGAAACCATGGCCGCGCGGGTGGTGTGGCTGATCGCGAACGGCTATGCCGCACCCGGTGAGGTGCTCGGATTGACGTTCACCCGCAAGGCCGCCGGCCAGCTGCTGCGCCGGGTCCGGTCCCGACTGGGCCGGCTGGCCGGTGTCGGCCTGGGCGCGCCGAGCGCCGCCGGCGATACGGCCGTCGACACCGACGGCGCGCCGACGGTCAGCACCTACCACGCCTTCGCGGGCTCGTTACTGCGTGACTACGGGCTGTTGCTGCCCGTCGAGCCGGACACCCGGCTGCTCAGCGAAACCGAATTGTGGCAGCTGGCTTTCGACGTGGTGAACGGGTATCCCGGGGAATTGCGGACCGACAAGACGCCGGCGGCCGTCACCTCGATGGTGCTACGGCTGTGGGGACAACTCGCCGAACACCTGGTGGACACCGGCCAGCTGCGCGACACCCACGTGGAGTTGGAGCGGCTGATCCACTCCCTGCCCGCGGGTCCCTACCAACGGGATCGCGGTCCCAGCCAATGGCTGCTGCGGCTGCTGGCCACCCAGACCGAACGCGCCGAACTGGTGCCACTGCTCGACGCGCTCACCGACCGCATGCGCGCCGCGAAGGCGATGGACTTCGGGATGCAGATGGCCTCGGCGGCCAGGCTGGCGGCGACGTTCCCCCAAGTGGGCGAGGAGCTGCGTGGCCGCTACCGGGTGGTACTTCTCGACGAGTATCAGGACACCGGACACGCCCAACGCATCGCGCTCTCAGCACTATTCGGTGGGGGAGTCGACGACGGGCTGGCGCTCACCGCCGTCGGCGACCCCATTCAGTCGATCTACGGCTGGCGTGGCGCGTCGGCGACCAACCTGCCGCGGTTCACCACCGACTTCCCCCGATCCGACGGCGACCCCGCCCCGATCCTGGAGTTGCGCACCAGCTGGCGCAATCCGCCGCGAACCCTGCGGGTGGCCAACGCGGTCTCGGCGGAGGCGCGACGGCGATCGGTGGCCGTGCACGCGTTGCGCCCGCGCCCGGATGCCCCGCCCGGGACCGTCCGCTGCGCATTGCTGCCCGATGTGACGGCCGAGCGGGAGTGGATCGCCGACCATTTCGACGCGCAATACCGGCGGGCCCGCGACGACGGCGCCAGTCCGCCGACAGCCGCGGTGTTGGTGCGCCGCAACGCCGATGCCGCGCCCATCGCCGACGCGTTGCGCGCCCGCGGCATCCCCGTCGAGGTCGTCGGGCTGGCCGGGCTGCTGGCCATTCCGGAGGTCGCCGAGGTGGTGGCCATGCTGCGACTGGTCGCCGATCCGACGGCCGGCGCGGCGGCGATGCGGGTGCTCACCGGGTCACGCTGGCGCCTCGGTGCCCGCGACCTCGCGGCGCTGTGGCGGCGTGCGCGCGCGCTCGGCGGGGCTGTGGCGCCCGCCGAAGCGTCCTCGCCCGAGTCGATCGCGAGGGCGGCCGGCCCCGACGCCGACACCGTATGCCTGGCCGACGCGATCGCCGATCCCGGTACGGCCGGTGCGTATTCGGCTGCGGGGTATCAGCGCATCACCGCGCTGGCCGCCGAACTGGGTGCCCTGCGTGCCCACCTCGGCCACCCGCTGCCGGATTTGGTCGCCGAGGTGCGCCGTGTGCTGGGCATCGACTGCGAAGTCCGGGCCGCGGCGGCGGTCGGGGCCGGCTGGGCCGGTACCGAGCACCTGGATGCGTTCGCCGACGTCGTCACCGGTTACGCGGAACGCACCGACCCCGTGACCGCGCCGGCGGACGGATCGGCGTTTACGTCGGTGACCGGCCTGCTGGCGTTCCTGGACGTCGCCGAGACGGTAGAGAACGGCTTGGCGCCAGCGCCATTGACAGTTGCCCGCGACCGCGTCCAGGTGCTCACCGTGCACTCCGCGAAGGGGCTGGAATGGCAGGTCGTGGCGGTGGCCCACCTGTCCGGCGGCACCTTCCCGTCGACGGCGTCGAAGAGCAGCTGGCTCACCGACCCCGCCGAACTCCCGCCGCTGCTACGCGGCGATCGCGCGGCCGCGGGCGCGCTGGGCATCCCGGTGATGGACACCTCGGACGTCACCAACCGAAAGCAGCTGTCGGACAAGATCTCCGAGCATCGCCGCCAGCTCGAGCAGCGGCGCATCGACGAGGAGCGGCGGCTGTTGTATGTTGCCATCACGCGGGCCGAGGACACCCTGCTGGTGTCCGGGCACCACTGGGGGGCCACCGGCATCAAGCCGCGCGGCCCGTCGGACTTCCTATGCGAAATCAAGACCGTGATCGACGATTCGGCCGCGGCCGGCGACCCCTGCGGAACGGTGGAACACTGGGCGCCCCCACCTGCCGACGGTGAACGAAACCCGTTACGCGACAATGCCGTCGAAGCGGTATGGCCGCCCGACCCGTTGGTCCGGCGGCGCGTCGATGTCGAGCATGGCGCCGCGCTGGTGAGGCAGGCGCTGGTGGCCGAGACGACCGAGACGGGCGTCGATGTGGACGGCTGGGCCGCCGACGTCGACGTACTTCTGGCCGAGCGCGCCCGCTCGGTGCAGCCGGCGGCCCGCGCCCTGCCCGGCCAGTTGTCGGTCAGCTCCCTGGTCGGCCTGGCGCGCGACCCGGCGGGCACCGCGCAGCGGTTGATGCACCGGTTGCCGTCTCGACCGGAGCCACAGGCATTGCTGGGCAATGCCTTTCACGCATGGGTTCAGAAATTCTATTGCGCCGAGTGTCTGTTCGATCTAGGCGATCTGCCGGGCGCGGCGGATTCCGATGCCGGAGACGCCGCGGAATTGACCGCGCTGCAGGATGCATTCAGCGAATCACCCTGGGCCGCAAGGACTCCCGTAGCCGTGGAGGTACCATTCGAAATGCCGATCGGCGACACACTGGTACGCGGACGCATCGACGCCGTCTTCGCCGACCCCGACGACGGTGCCACCGTGGTGGACTGGAAGACCGGTGAACCGCCGCGCGGGCCGGAAGCGATGCGGCAAGCCGCCATCCAGCTCGCCGTGTACCGCTCGGCCTGGGCGGCGTTGGCCGGCGTTCCGGAATCCTCGGTGCGCACCGCTTTTTACTACGTGCGTGCCCGCACGACCGTGATCCCCGAGGAACTGCCGAGCGTCGCCGAGGTGGCGGGGTTGCTGATGGATCCCGACGGCGCCGGTCGCGTCCGGGTGTGACGTGCGCCGCCCGAGTACTGATGGAGCTGTGGCCGTGGTTACATAAGACCCGTGCGTGTCTCGTGCGCAGAAGGTAAGCCGATGACGGACCGCCGTGGGCAACGGTAGGTCCCGAAAGCTGAGCGGCCTGGACGAAGCCTTGACCGCTCAGCGCGGTCACCAGCTGATCGGCGTGGTGCGCATCCCCGAGGAGCATGCGAGTCCCATCCGCGTCATCACCCGCCGCCTGGCCATCGCACTGGTGGTGCTGTTCGCCGCCGCCGTCATCGTCTACCTGGACCGCGACGGTTACCGTGACGTGCGTAACGAACCGCTGACCTTCCTAGACTGCGTGTACTTCTCCGCGGTGTCCCTGTCGACCACCGGCTACGGCGACATCACGCCGTACACCGAAACCGCGCGTCTGGTGCACACCCTGATCTTCACCGCGATGCGCATCGCGTTTTTGGCCGTGTTGGTCGGCACCACGCTCGAAGTGCTCTCCGAGCGATCCCGCCACGGGTGGAAGATTCAGCGTTGGAGGAGCAGAGTGCGCAACCACACCATCGTGATCGGTTACGGAACCAAGGGGAAAACGGCGGTCGCCGCGATCCTCGGTGACGAGACCGTTCAGACAGAGGTCGTCGTCGTCGACACCGATCGCAGCACGCTCATGCACGCCGAAAGCGCGGGCCTGGTCACCCTGCATGGTGATGCCACCAAAGCCGACGTGCTGCGGCTGGCCGGCGCCCAGCATGCGGCGTCCATCATCGTCGCCACCAGCCGCGACGACACTGCGGTGCTCGTGACGCTGACGGCGCGCGAGATCGCCCCCCACGCCAAGATCGTCGCCTCGATCCGGGAGACCGAGAACCAGCACCTGCTGCAGCATTCGGGCGCGGACTCGGTGGTGGTGTCCTCGGCGACCGCCGGCCGGCTTCTCGGGTTGGCCACCACCACGCCCAGCGTCGTGGAGATGATCGAGGATCTGCTGACCCCCGACGTCGGGTTGGCCATCGCCGAGCGTGAAGTGGAGCAGACCGAAATCGGCGGATCGCCGCGGCACCTGCGCGACATCGTGCTCGGCGTGGTGCGCGACGGCCACCTACTGCGCATCGGCGCACCGGAAGTGGATGCCATCGAGGCCAATGACCGACTGCTCTACATCCGAAACGCCGACCATTGAGGCCGATCGCGGACTTTCAGCTGCGCAGCGTCCCGCTGCTGTCGCGGGTGGGTGCGGACCGCGCCGATCAGCTGCGCACCGACGTCGAGGCGGCCACCGCGGGCTGGGCGGATGCGGCGCTGCTGCGGGTGGATTCGCGCAATCAGGTGCTGGCCGCCAACGGCCGGGTGGTGCTCCGTGCCGCCGCTGAAGTGGGCGACAAGCCGCCGCCGGAGGCCGTGTTTCTGGGGCGCCTCGAGGACGGCCGTCACGTCTGGGGCGTCCGCGGCGCGCTGCAGGCTCCGGAAGATACCGACGCGCAGGCCGAGGTGGTGAACCTGCGCAGTCTCGGCCCGATCTTCGACGACACCAGCAGTCAGCTGGTGTCCGCGGCCGTCGCGCTGCTGAACTGGCACGAGAAGGCCCGTTTCAGCTCTGTGGACGGTTCGCCGACGAGACCGGCCCGCGCGGGCTGGTCACGCGTCAATCCGGTCACCGGTCACGAGGAGTTCCCGCGGATCGACCCCGCGGTGATCTGTCTGGTCCACGACGGCGATGACCGCGCGGTGCTGGCCCGCCAGGCGGTGTGGCCGGAGCGGATGTTCTCGCTGCTGGCCGGTTTCGTCGAGGCCGGCGAGTCTTTCGAGGTGTGCGTCGCCCGGGAGATCCGCGAGGAGATCGGCCTGAGCGTCCGCGACGTGCGGTACCTGGGCAGTCAGCCGTGGCCGTTCCCGCGCTCGCTGATGGTCGGCTTCCACGCCGTCGGCGACCCGGCCGAAGAATTCTCGTTCAATGACGGCGAGATCGCCGAGGCGGCCTGGTTCACGCGCGATGAGGTGCGCTCCGCGCTGGCGGCGGGGGATTGGTCCAGCTCGTCGGGGTCGAATCTGCTACTGCCCGGGTCGATTTCGATCGCCCGCGTGATCATCGAATCCTGGGCCGCGATCGACTGACCGGGCGCTTAGTTGCCGGCATCGGCCAGCTTCGCCTTCACCTGGGCTGCGGTCGGATTGGTCAGCGTCGACCCGTCGGCGAACTTCACCGTCGGAACCGTCCGGTTGCCGCCGTTGACCGAGCTGACGAAATCAGCCGCCGTCGCGTCGTGTTCGATGTCGACCGCCTCGTACGGAATTCCGTTGGACTTCAGCACCGTCATGAGGCGATGGCAGTAACCGCACCAGGAAGTCGTGTAGACGGTGAGCGGGGCAGAGGTCATAGCTGGTTAACGTAGCCCGGCTACGAGGCATTCCACGCTGGGGGTAACGCTCAGGCGCGAAGCGGGATGCCGGGATACGCGGTGGGATCCGCCGACTCACCGGGCGACACGCCAGTTTCGCCGATTAAGGCGTGGCGATGCACCGGGTTTGTCGGCGACCGCTGCCAAGATGGACGCCATGCCGACGGTCGCCGATCCATTGACAGCCGGGCTGGACGACGAGCAGCGCGAGGCCGTGCTGGCTCCCCGCGGCCCGGTCTGCGTGCTGGCCGGCGCGGGAACGGGAAAGACCCGCACCATCACGCACCGGATCGCCCAGCTGGTCGCCACCGGTCACGTCGCGGCCGGGCAGGTGCTGGCCGTCACGTTCACCCAGCGTGCGGCGGGGGAGATGCGCTCGAGGTTGCGGACGATCGACGCCGCCGCGGGCGCGGAAACCTCCGTCGGCGCGGTCTCGGCCCTGACGTTCCACGCGGCCGCCCACCGGCAGCTGCGGTATTTCTGGCCGCGGGTGGTCGGCGACACCGGGTGGCAGCTGCTGGACAGCAAGTTCGCCGTCGTCGCCCGGGCGGCCGGCCGCGCCCGGATCAACGCCAGCACCGACGACGTGCGCGACCTGGCCGGCGAGATCGAGTGGGCCAAAGCGTCGTTGATCGGGCCGGAGCAATACCCGGCCGCGGTGGCCGACGCCGCGCGCGACATCCCGCTGGACGCCGCCCGGGTCGCCACCGTTTACGCCGCCTACGAGGCGCTCAAGGCCCGCGACGACAACGTCGCCCTGCTCGATTTCGACGACCT
>NZ_DASUHS010000209.1:0-56470 GCF_036273375.1 Mycobacterium sp.
CGATCTTGCACAGCCGGGCCATGCCCACGTAGGTCATCGGGTTGAACATCGTCGGCCACGTGGTCCGGACCAGGTGTTCGGTCAACGGGCGGCTTTCGAAGCGATCCGTCAGCCAGCGCAGCGCCATCGGCGCCGACAGCGGATGCAGCATCATGTGCTCGTTGAAGGCGTCGCGGTGGTAGGTGACGTGCGCGCCGCCGGCAGAATACGCATCGGCAAGCACGTCGATGTCGTGCACGTCGATCAGGTAGTCGTGCACGGCCTGCACGATCAGCACCGGCGGCGTCGGGACCGCGGCACCCAGCTTGATGTGGTCGAAGACGTAGGTGACTTCCGGAGTGGACAGGATCTGCTCGAGCGGCTCGTCGAGGTAGTCGCCCATGTTCTTGCCGGCCATCCGCACCACGGCTTCCACCGTCGTCATCTTCTCCAGCGAGTCGAGCAGGGCGCGTCCCTCCTCGTTGGTGTGCTCTCGGATGACCCGGTCCAGATCGGGATAGATGTGCGCGAGCGCGGCTACCACCATCGCGGGAAGCCCCGACAGGAAGCTGCCGTTGAGCCGGCGGAAGGTGTTACCGAGGTCTCCGACGGGTGAGCCCAGGACCGCCCCGACGATGTCCAGTTCGGGCGCATATTCGGCGCACATTTCGGCGGCCCACGCGCTGGCCAGTCCGCCACCGGAGTATCCCCACAGCCCGACGGGGGCCGAGGAGGACAGGTTGAGGCGTTCCGAGCTCCGCGCGGCCCGGATGCCGTCCAGGACGCGGTAGCCGGGTTCGTACGGCGCGCCCCACAGGCCGCGCAGGCCCTCGTGGTCGGGCACCGAGACGGCCCACCCCTCGGCTACGGCGGCGATGATCAGGAAAAGTTCGAACTGGCCGATGGCGCCCAGCGCCTTCGCCCGGCGCCGCAGCGCGTAGGACGGGAAGCAGCGCGACGAGACGGCGTCGATCGCGCACTGGTACGACAGCAGCGGGCAGGACTGACCCGGAGCGAGGCCGGCGGGGGCGATCACCGTAGTGGCGGTGGCCTCCGGCTCGCCGTTCATGTCCATGGTCCGGTAGAGCAGCTGGACGGCTTTCATGGGTTGCGGGATCAGCCCGAGGAACGCCAGCTCCACGTCGCGCGAACGCAGCACGGTGCCTGGCTCGGCGTGCTGGAAGCCCAGCGGCGGCTGGTAGAACGGGTCGTCCGAGGGCAGCAGCGGACGCACCTTGCGCTGCAGTTCCTCGTGTGGCGGCCGCGCGATCCATTCCGCGCCGTGCGTGCCTGCCAGGTTGCCGAGCTCAGCCATTGAGGCTCCCTTCGTGGCCACCCGGCATTCTCCCGCACGAACGGCAGGTAACCAAAACGTAATCGCCGCAGTGTGAGCGACTTCTCGTCACACTGGTGAGGTCGGAGCGCTACTCAATTCGAATTGCCCTCCGTCGCCCGATGACGCTTCCCACCAGCCTAGCCCGGCAGCCCCGGCGGCTTGAGCGCGGCGAATTCGTCGGTCACCCGCAACGCCGCGTCGGTGAACCGATACATTGCGGCCGGACGTCCGCCGCTGCGCCCGGATTGTGCAATGGTGCCGGTCGCCGTGATCACGCCGCGCCGGGCCAGCACTCGCTGCAGGTTCGTCGCGTCGACCTGATAGCCCAGCGCGGCGCCGTAGATGTCGCGCAGCGTGGAAAGCGCGAATTCCCTTGGCGCCAAAGCAAAGCCGATATTGGTATAGGACAGCTTGGCGTTCAGCCGGGTGCGGGCGTTGTCCACCATCCGACCGTGGTCGAAGGCCATCGGCGGCAGGGAGTTCACCGGATGCCAGCGGGTGTCCGGCGGCAGCTCGGGGCTGGCGGGGGAGGGCACCAGGCCCAGGAAGGTCGACGCGATCACGCGCGTGTCCGGCACCCGGTGCGGGTCGGAGAACACCGCGAGCTGTTCCAGGTGTGCCAGCTCTTTGAGGTCGACCTTCTCGGCGAGTTGCCGCCGGACGGAAGTGATCATGTCCTCGTCGTTGCGCAGCTGGCCGCCCGGCAACGACCACCTGCCCTGTTGCGGATCCCTGGCGCGCTGCCATAACAGCACGTTCAGCTGCGGTTTCGCCGTGTGGCGTCCCTTCGTAACCTGTTCGGTCACTCCGCGAACCTGGAACACGACCGCGAGCACTTCGTGGGCGGTGCTACCATAGGCCATGTTTTCGATTATAAGTCGAAAACCTCCTGGGCTGAAAGGAGCCGCCATGACGATTATTAATCGCATGGACACGCTCGCCGAAAGCATGGTTGACGACATCACGAATTCACCCGCCGGGTACGCCGGTGTGGCCGGTGATGAGCAATGGGCGGCCGAGGTTCGCCGCCTGGCCAAGCTGCGCGGCGCCACCGTATTGGCGCACAACTACCAGCTGCCCGAGATCCAGGACGTCGCCGATCACGTGGGCGACTCACTGGCGCTGTCACGGATCGCTGCCGAGGCGCCCGAGGACACCATCGTGTTCTGCGGTGTGCACTTCATGGCCGAGACGGCCAAGATCCTGAGCCCCGACAAGACGGTGCTTATTCCGGACCAGCGCGCCGGGTGCTCGCTTGCGGACTCCATCACCGCCGACGAACTGCGCGCCTGGAAGGACGAACACCCCTGCGCGGTCGTCGTTTCCTACGTCAACACCACGGCGGCGGTCAAGGCGCTCACCGACATCTGCTGCACCTCGTCCAACGCGGTCGAGGTCGTCAAGTCCATCGACCCGGACCGCGAGGTGCTGTTCTGCCCCGATCAATTCCTCGGCGCCCACGTGCGTCGGATGACCGGTCGCGAGAACCTGCATGTGTGGGCGGGCGAATGCCACGTGCACGCCGGGATCAACGGCGACGAACTGGGCGACCAGGCCCGCGCCAATCCCGATGCCGAGCTTTTCGTGCACCCCGAATGTGGTTGCGCCACTTCGGCGCTGTATCTCGCGGGCGAGGGCGCCTTCCCGCCGGACCGGGTGAAGATCCTGTCCACCGGCGGCATGCTGGAGGCCGCCAACCAGACCGACGCCCGCAAGGTGCTGGTGGCCACCGAAATCGGCATGTTGTATCAATTACGCCGCGCCGCACCGCAAGTCGACTTCCGCGCGGTCAATGACCGGGCTTCCTGCAAGTTCATGAAGATGATCACCCCTGCCGCGCTGCTGCGCTGCCTCGTCGAGGGCGCCGACGAAGTCGATGTCGACCCCGATGTCGCCGCCGCCGGGCGGCGCAGCGTGCAGCGAATGATCGAGATCGGGCAGCCGGGTGGTGGCGAATGACGGCGAGCCCCCAGTGGACGCACAGCGCCGAGGTCGTCGTCGTCGGCACCGGCGTCGCGGGACTGGCCGCCGCGCTGGCCGCCAATCGCGCCGGGCGCAGCGTCGTGGTGCTGAGCAAGGCCGACCAGGCTCGCGGGGCGACCGCGACGCACTACGCGCAGGGCGGCATCGCGGTGGTGCTGCCCGACAATGACGACTCGGTGGAAGCCCATGTCGCCGACACCGTGGTCGCGGGCGCGGGTCTGTGCGATCCCGAGGCGGTGTACTCGATCATCGCCGACGGATACGCGGCGGTCGCCGAGTTGGTCGGCGACGGAGCACGATTCGATGAATCAACGCCCGGCAAGTGGGCGCTGACCCGCGAGGGTGGACACTCCCGGCGCCGCATCGTGCACGCCGGCGGCGACGCCACCGGTGCGGAAGTGCAGCGCGCCCTCGACCACGCCGCGCGCAGGCTGGACATCCGCACGGGCCATGTGGCGCTGCGGGTTCTGCACGACGGTGCCGCCGTGACCGGTGTCCTGGTCGGCACCCCGAGCGGGTACGGAATCATCAGCGCACCTTCGGTGATCTTGGCCTCCGGCGGCCTCGGGCACCTGTACGGCGCGACCACCAACCCCGAGGGCTCCACCGGCGACGGACTCGCTCTGGGCTTGTGGGCCGGTGTCGCGGTCAGCGATCTCGAGTTCATCCAATTCCACCCCACAATGCTCTTCGCCCCGGACGCCGCCAGCGGGCGGCGTCCGCTGGTCACCGAGGCCATCCGCGGTGAGGGCGCGAAACTGATTGACCGGCAAGGTGATTCGGTGACAGCCGGCGTTCATCCGATGGGAGATCTTGCACCCCGAGACGTCGTCGCCGCGGCCATCGACGCCCGGTTGAAGGCCACCGGCGATGCCTGCGTCTTCCTCGATGCGCGCCACATCGGCGACTTCGCCAACCGGTTCCCGACGGTGACGGCCGCCTGCCGGGCCGCCGGAATCGATCCCGTCCGGCAACCCATTCCGGTCGTCCCCGGGGCGCATTACAGCTGTGGCGGCATCGTCACCGATGTGTACGGCCAAACCGAGCTGCCCGGGTTGTTCGCCGCGGGCGAGGTGGCACGCACCGGACTGCACGGTGCCAACCGGCTGGCGTCCAACAGCCTGCTGGAAGGTCTGGTGGTCGGCGGGCGGGCCGGCAGATTGGCGGCCACACATGCCGCGACGACCGGGCGGGCGCACGCCGTCGCGCCCGAGCCGGTCGTCCACACCGCGCCCGAGCGCGCCGAACTGCAGCGCGCGATGAGCCGGGACGCTTCGGTGGTGCGCGACGCCGCCGGGCTGACCCGGCTGTCCACCGTGCTGTCACAGGCGCAGATCCGCCCGGTGTCCGGCCGCCGCGACTTCGAGGATGTCGCGCTGGCCGTCGCCGCCCGCGCGGTCACGGCCGCCGCCCTGGCCCGCACCGAGAGCCGGGGCTGCCACCATCGCGAGGAGTACCCGCAGACCGCTTCCGAGCTGGGTCGCAGCACTGTGCTGCGCCTGGCCGACAACGAGGACGCGGTGCTGGTGGAGGCCTTGGCGGCCGTCGTATGACCACGATGGACGACTGTGAACTGACCGCGGCGCGCGAGACCATCAAGCGCGGCCTGGCCGAGGACCTGCGTTACGGACCGGACGTCACCACCCTGGCGACGGTGCCCGCCGATGCGGTGGCGACCGCGGCCATGGTGCCCCGCGAGCCCGGCGTGGTCGCCGGCATCGATATCGCTTTGCTGGTGCTCGACGAGGTGCTCGGTGCCTGCGGCTACGAGGTGGTCGACCGCGTCGAGGACGGTGCCCACCTGGAGCCGGGTGAGTCGGTGCTGACGCTGCGAGCCGAAACCCGCGGCCTGCTGACCGCCGAGCGGACCATGCTGAACCTCATCTGCCACCTGTCCGGGATCGCCACCACGACGGCGCACTGGGTCGCCGCCGTGCACGGCACCAAAGCCAAGGTGCGCGATACCCGTAAAACCCTGCCCGGCCTGCGCGCCTTGCAGAAATACGCGATCCGGGTGGGCGGCGGCGTGAATCACCGGCTAGGGCTCGGCGACGCGGCCCTGATCAAGGACAACCACGTGGTGGCCGCGGGATCGGTGGTCGCCGCGCTGCGGGCCGTGCGCGAGGCGGCACCGGATCTGCCTTGCGAGGTGGAGGTGGATTCACTCGAGCAGCTGGATGAGGTGCTGCCCGAAAAGCCCGAGCTGGTCCTGCTGGACAACTTCCCGGTGTGGCAGACGCAGATGGCCGTGCAGCGCCGCGATGCGCGCGCACCCGCGGTCCTGCTCGAATCGTCGGGCGGCCTGCGACTGGACAATGCGGCCGCCTACGCCGCGACCGGCGTGGATTACCTGGCCGTCGGCGCGCTGACCCATTCGGTGCGGGTGCTCGACATCGGCCTCGATATGTAGGTGGCTGTGGTGCGCCGCTGCGCTGGTGCGCTGCTGCGTTGCTGCGCTGCCGAGCTGCGTTGCTGCGCTACGTTGCTCGAGTGTGCATCCTGGGCGGGACTTGTCCGCGTGTGCTGCCCTGGACGCACACTCAACGCCACCAGCGCACACTCAACGCGGCGCGGGCGCCCCGGAACGGCCTCAGACGATATCGCCGACGAATACCCCGATCCGGCGCAGCTGCATGCGCGCCATCCCCGGCAGGCCGTCCCCGTCCGAGCCGGCGGGCAGGATCCGAGGGTTGATCAGGTGCACCGTCCGGTTGCGGCTGAATTTTACGTCCGCCTCACCGGCCGCCAGCACGTTCTTCACCCAGTTCGTTTTGCCGTGACCCAGCGCGATCGCCAGCACATTGCCCTTGCGGTAGGGCGTGATGACGGTCTCGTACGGCTTGCCGGAGGTGCGGCCGCGATGCTGGATCGTCGCTGTCCCGGGCAGAAAGCGGGCAATCGGCTTCATTGCCGGGTTGAAGTATTTGATCTGGAAGCGCTCAAACCAGGGCGGGAAGACCATCGGGACGCCCGGGGCGTTGTTGGGGTGATCCTTGGCGGACATGGCGGCTCCCAGAGTCGGCAACGCGGGGTATGGCCTCAATACCGGCACTGTACCGGTCGGATATTGACTTGAGTTCCTCTGGGACAATGGACACCGTGAGCACCATCCAACCGTCGCCGATGACCCGTATCGACCTACGGGGCGCGGAGTTGACGGCTGCCCGGTTGCGGGCGGCGCTGCCCCGCGGCGGCGCCGACGTGGAGACGGTGCTGCCCACGGTCCGTCCGATCGTGCAGGCCGTCGCGGATCGCGGCGCAGAAGCCGCCTTGGACTTCGGCGCCACCTTCGACGGGGTCCGGCCACGGGCCGTCCGAGTGCCCGATGCCGCGCTCGAGAAGGCCCTGACCGAGTTGGACGCGGGTGTGGCCGACGCGCTGCGGGTGATGATCGAACGCACCCGCGCCGTGCACGCCGACCAGCGTCGCACCGACGTTACGACCACCCTTGGCCCCGGCGCGACGGTGACCGAGCGGTGGGTCCCGGTCGACCGGGTGGGTCTGTACGTGCCCGGCGGCAACGCCGTCTACCCCTCCAGCGTGGTGATGAACGTGGTGCCGGCGCAGGCCGCCGGCGTCGCCTCGCTGGTGGTGGCCAGCCCACCGCAGGCCCAGTTCGACGGCCTGCCGCACCCGACGATCCTGGCCGCGGCCCGGTTGCTGGGTGTCGACGAGGTGTGGGCCGTGGGCGGCGCGCAGGCGGTCGCGTTGCTGGCCTACGGTGGCACCGACCTCGATGGCGCCCCGTTGGCGCCCGTCGACATGGTCACCGGACCCGGGAACATCTACGTCACCGCCGCCAAGCGGCTGTGCCGGTCGCACGTCGGAATCGACGCCGAAGCCGGCCCGACGGAGATCGCCATCCTGGCCGACCACACCGCCGACCCCGCGCACGTGGCCGCCGACCTGATCAGTCAGGCCGAGCACGACGAGATGGCGGGCGCCGTGCTGATCACTCCCAGCGCGGACTTGGCCGCCGCCACCGACGCGGAGCTGGCCGTCCAGCTACAGACGACCGTGCACCGCGAACGGGTGACGGCAGCGCTCGGCGGACGCCAATCGGCCATCATCCTCGTCGATGACGTGGACGCCGGAGTCGAAGTCGTCAACGCCTATGCCGCCGAACACCTGGAGATCCAGACCGTCGACGCGGCCGCCGTAGCGGGCCGAATCCGTTCGGCCGGAGCCATTTTCGTCGGCCCGTATGCACCGGTGAGCCTGGGTGACTACTGTGCCGGATCCAATCACGTGCTGCCGACCGCCGGCAGCGCCCGGCATTCCAGCGGCCTATCCGTGCAGACCTTCCTGCGCGGCATCCACGTCGTCGACTACACCGAGGCGGCCCTGAAAGACGTGTCCGGGCATGTGATCGTGCTCGCCGAGGCCGAAGACCTGCCGTCACACGGTGAAGCGGTACGGCGGAGGTTCGAGCGATGAGCACCGAGAGGCCCACGCGCCAACCGAGACTGGATGACCTGCCGCTGCGCGACGACCTGCGCGGCAAATTGCCTTACGGTGCACCGCAATTGGACGTTCCGGTGCGGCTGAACACCAACGAGAACCCGCACCCGCCCAGCAAGGCGCTGGTGGACGACGTGGTGCGGTCGGTGGCCGAGGTCGCCGCCGAATTGCACCGCTACCCCGACCGCGACGCGGTGGCCCTGCGCACCGACCTGGCCGCCTACCTGAGCGCCCAGACCGGCGTCCAGCTGGGAGTCGAAAATCTTTGGGCGGCAAATGGTTCCAATGAGATCCTGCAACAACTGCTGCAGGCGTTCGGGGGTCCGGGGCGCACCGCCATCGGGTTTGTCCCGTCCTACTCGATGCACCCGATCATCTCCGACGGCACCCGCACCGAATGGCTGCAGGCCGCCCGGGCCGACGATTTCAGCCTGGCTGTCGACGTCGCCGTGGGCGCCATCACCGACCGCCGGCCCGATGTGGTGTTCCTCGCCAGCCCGAACAACCCGTCCGGGCAGAGTGTTTCGCTGCCGGACCTGCGGCGGCTGCTCGACGTGGTGCCCGGCATCCTGATCGTCGATGAGGCCTACGGCGAATTCTCTTCGCAGCCCAGCGCGGTGGAACTGGTGGGGGAGTACCCGACCAAGCTCATCGTCTCGCGCACCATGAGCAAGGCGTTCGCGTTCGCCGGTGGCCGGCTGGGCTACCTGATCGCCACTCCGGCGGTGATCGACGCGATGCTGCTGGTGCGGTTGCCGTATCACCTGTCGGTGCTCACCCAGGCCGCCGCACGCGCCGCGCTGCGGCACGCCGATGACACGCTGGGCAGTGTGGCGACACTGATCGCCGAACGCGAGCGCGTCTCAACCGCCTTGACCGGCATGGGTTTTCGGGTGATTCCTAGCGACGCGAACTTCGTACTGTTCGGGGAATTCGCCGATGCGCCGGCCACCTGGCAGCGCTATCTGGATGCCGGCGTGCTGATCCGCGACGTCGGAATCCCCGGCTACCTGCGCGCCACGACCGGACTCGCGGAGGAGAACGACGCCTTTCTGCGCGCCAGCGCCCAGATCGCCGCCACCGAACTCACACCAGTTACCCCCAGCCCCGTAGGAGCACCGTGACAGCGACCGCTACCCGCCGTGCGCGCATCGAGCGCCGCACGAAGGAATCCGACATCGTCATCGAACTCGACCTTGACGGCACCGGCCAGGTCGACATCGACACCGGTGTGCCGTTCTACGATCACATGCTCACGGCCCTGGGCAGTCACGCCAGCTTCGACCTGACCGTGCGGACCAAGGGCGACGTCGAAATCGAGGGACATCACACCATCGAGGACACCGCCATCGCGCTGGGGCAGGCGCTCGGCCAGGCCCTGGGTGACAAACGGGGCATCCGCCGGTTCGGCGACGCCTTCATCCCGATGGACGAAACGCTGGCCCACGCGGCGGTCGACGTGTCCGGCCGGCCCTACTGCGTGCACAGCGGAGAACCGGATCACCTGCAGCACACCACCATTGCCGGCAACTCGGTGCCCTATCACACCGTCATCAACCGGCACGTGTTCGAATCGCTGGCCATGAATGCGCGCATCGCGCTGCACGTGCGCGTCCTCTACGGGCGCGATCCGCACCACATCACCGAAGCGCAGTACAAGGCGGTTGCCCGCGCGCTGCGCCAGGCGGTCGAGTCCGACCCTCGGGTCTCGGACGTGCCGTCCACCAAAGGGATTTTGTGACCTCGCTTGTTCGGCCGAAAACCGTTGTGGTTTTGGATTACGGCTCGGGCAACCTGCGGTCGGCTCAGCGCGCTCTCGAGCGGGTCGGTGCGTCGGTCGAGGTGACCGGCGACGCCGATGCCGCGGCTGCCGCCGACGGATTGGTGGTGCCCGGCGTCGGCGCCTACGAGGCCTGCATGACCGGGCTACGCGGCATCGGCGGGGAGCGCATCATCGCCGAGCGGGTCGCAGCCGGTCGCCCGGTGCTGGGGGTCTGCGTCGGCATGCAGATCCTGTTCGCCCGCGGCGTCGAATTCAGTGTGGAGACGCAGGGATGCGGTCAGTGGCCGGGATACGTCACGCGACTGCAGGCGCCGGTCATTCCGCACATGGGCTGGAACGTCGTCGAATCCGGGCCCGGCACCGTGCTGTTCAGGGGGCTCGATGCCGACACCCGGTTCTACTTCGTGCACTCCTACGCCGCGCAGAAGTGGGAGGGTTCGCCCGAGGCGGTCCTGACGTGGGCCACCCACGAGGGCCCATTTCTGGCGGCGGTCGAGGACGGGCCACTGTCGGCGACCCAGTTTCATCCGGAGAAGAGCGGGGATGCCGGCGCGGCCGTGCTGAGCAATTGGGTACAGGGATTGTGAAGGACCTCGCGAAAGCGCTTTCTACCAAGCAACAGCCGGGGATGCACGTAACCCGTTGCAATCTCGGCACACAGGAGGGAATGTGTTGATCTTGTTGCCCGCGGTCGACGTGGTCGACGGCCGCGCCGTGCGTCTGGTGCAGGGCAAGGCGGGCAGTGAAACCGAATACGGCTCGGCGCTGGACGCCGCGATGACCTGGCAGCGTGACGGCGCCGAATGGATCCATCTGGTCGACCTGGACGCGGCGTTCGGGCGCGGCTCCAACCGCGAACTGCTGGCCGAGGTGGTCGGCAAGCTCGACGCGCAGGTGGAGCTGTCCGGCGGGATCCGTGACGACGATTCGCTGGCCGCCGCCATGGCCACCGGCTGCGCCCGCGTGAACCTGGGCACGGCGGCCCTCGAGAACCCGCAGTGGTGCGCCCGGGCGATCAGCGAACACGGCGACAAGGTCGCCGTGGGTCTGGACGTGCAGATCGTCGACGGTGAGCACCGGCTGCGCGGGCGGGGCTGGGAAACCGACGGGGGTGACCTGTGGGAAGTGCTGGAACGCCTTGACGGGCAAGGGTGTTCGCGGTTCGTGGTCACCGACGTGACCAAGGACGGCACGTTGGGCGGGCCCAATCTGGACTTGCTGGCGTCCGTCGCCGAACGCACCGACGCCCCGGTGATCGCCTCCGGTGGCGTGTCCAGCCTCGACGACCTGCGCGCCATCGCCACCCTCACGGGCCGCGGGGTCGAGGGCGCCATCGTCGGCAAGGCCCTCTACGCAGGGCGATTCACTTTGCCGCAGGCGCTGGCCGCGGTGGCGGAGTAGCACCGCATGGATGTGCACACGTTGGTGGCGCAGGCGTCGGCGATCCTCGACGACGCATCCGAGCCCTTTCTCGCCGGTCACCGCGCTGATTCCGCGGTCCGCAAGAAGGGCAACGACTTTGCCACCGATGTCGACCTCGCGATCGAGCGGCAGGTGGTCGCCGCGCTCGTCGAGGCGACCGGGATCGGGGTGCACGGCGAGGAATTCGGCGGCTCGGCCGTCGACTCGCCATGGGTGTGGGTTTTGGATCCCGTCGACGGCACCTTCAACTACGCGGCCGGATCGCCGATGGCCGGCATTTTGCTGGGCCTACTGCACCACGGCGAACCGGTAGCCGGATTGACCTGGCTGCCGTTCATGGACCAGCGCTATACCGCGGTGGCGGGCGGTCCGTTGCGCAAAAATGGGGTGCCGCAGCCGCCGCTGACCTCCATCGACCTGGCCGACGCCCTGGTCGGCGCCGGGTCGTTCAGCGCGGACGCGCGGGGCCGATTCCCCGGACGCTATCGAATCGCATTGCTGGAGAACCTCAGCCGGGTCTCGTCGCGTCTACGGATGCACGGCTCCACCGGGCTCGATCTTGCGTTCGTCGCCGACGGAATACTCGGTGCGGCAATAAGTTTCGGTGGCCACGTGTGGGACCATGCCGCCGGGGTCGCGCTGGTTCATGCCGCCGGTGGCGTCGTCACCGATCTGGCCGGTGAGCCGTGGACTCCCACGTCGGATTCCGCCCTGGCGGCCGGTCCCGCCGCACACGCCGAGATCCTCGAAATCCTGCGCGCCACCGGACGACCGGAGGACTACTGAGATGCCCCCGGACCCCAACGGCCTCGCGGTGCGAGTGATCCCGTGCCTGGACGTCGACGGCGGCCGGGTGGTCAAAGGTGTCAACTTCGAGAACCTCCGGGACGCCGGCGATCCCGTGGAGCTTGCGGCCGCCTACGACGCCGAAGGCGCCGACGAGCTGACCTTCCTCGACGTGACCGCATCGTCGTCGGGACGGGCCACCATGCTCGAGGTGGTGCGCCGCACCGCCGAGCAGGTCTTCATTCCACTGACCGTCGGCGGCGGGGTGCGCACCGTGGCCGATGTCGACGTATTGCTGCGTGCGGGAGCCGACAAGGTTTCCATCAACACCGCCGCGATCGCCCGGCCCGAGTTGCTGGCCGAGATGGCGCGGCAGTTCGGCTCTCAGTGCATCGTGCTGTCCGTCGATGCCCGCACGGTGCCGCCGGGCGCGGTGCCGACACCGTCGGGCTGGGAGGTCACCACCCATGGCGGGCGCCGCGGTACCGGGCTCGACGCGATCGAGTGGGCCTCGCGCGGAGCCGATTTGGGGGTGGGGGAGATCCTGCTGAACTCGATGGACGCCGACGGCACCAAAGCCGGATTCGACCTGGAGATGCTGCGGGCGGTGCGGTCGGCGGTCACGGTGCCCGTCATCGCCAGCGGTGGCGCCGGGGCGGCCGAACACTTCGCGCCCGCCATCGCCGCCGGGGCCGATGCGGTGTTGGCGGCCAGCGTGTTTCACTTTCGGGAGCTGACCATCGGTCAGGTGAAGGCCGCCATGGCCGCAGAGGGGATCACCGTGCGATGACGCTCGACCCGCAGATTGGCGCGCGGCTGAAGCGCAACGCCGACGGCCTGTTCACCGCCGTCGTGCAGGAGCGCGGCAGCGGTGACGTGCTGATGGTCGCCTGGATGGACGACGCGGCCCTGGCCCGAACCCTGGAAACCCGTGAGGCAACCTACTATTCACGGTCGCGGGGCGAGCAGTGGATCAAGGGAGCGACGTCCGGTCACACCCAGTATGTCCATTCGGTGCGCCTGGACTGCGACGGCGATACCGTGCTGCTGACGGTCGACCAGGTCGGCGCGGCCTGCCACACCGGCGACCACAGCTGCTTCGACGCCGACGTGCTGCTGGCACCGGAGCGCTGACCCGCCGAACGAACCGCTCCGGCAACACACCGAACAGGCCAGGGCAACTGCGCCTTCAGGTGCGTTTGATCTGACACAAGCTGTGGCGCGAGACGCTGACAACATCCAGCTCGAGCCCGTGGTAATCATTCGGCCACTCTGCGTTTCGTTCGCCGCGCTCAGTCCCGTGCGGCGCGGACCCTGCTGACGAACACCGCCCCGAGCGCCTTCGCCGAGTAGGGATCTTGACCGGTGATCAGTTCGCGATCCTCGACGACCTTGCTGCCCATCGGCAACACCGTCTGCTCCACCTTGGCGCCGCGGGAAGCCAGCAGCTGAGTGGGATCGTCGATGAGGTGTCCGTGGAAGCGGCGGGCCAGCGGGACGGTCGAGAGCATCGTGTCCACGACGGTCTTAAAGCACGTCATCCGGTAGCCGTCGTAGATCCAGCGGCCATCGACGCTGGGCGCAGCGGCCAGCGCGGCCGGAGCGTGACAGATCAAGCCAGTTGGGCGTTGCGCATCGTGGAAGTACCCCACGAGCGCACCGAAGTCGTCGTTGAGTGAGTCATCGCTGAACGCGTCGCGGTACAGCAAGTCGACCAACGGTGCATGCCCGCCAGGCACGAAGACAGCATCAAAACCGGCCAACCGCTGCCTGTCGTGCGCGATCTCTTCGAGTTTGGCGGGCTGGGCGAGGCCGAGTTCAAGAAGCCGCGTGTAGCTGGTCAGCGCCGCGTCACGCCTCTTTCGGGAGAGGCCGAAGTACATCAGGCTGCACGATGTGCCATCGATCGTGGGAATCGCGGCTCTCGGTGTCGCAAACGACAACTCGAAGCCGGCCTCGCGCATGGCGTCGGTTGGCTCGATCAACTCACCCAAATAGGTGCCCGTCGCCTCGTCGCCGCCGTCTCGCAGCGGGATCCGATCGGCAGCTGAGACCACCACAAGCACCCGCGGCGCCGTCATGATGCCTGCTCATACTCGCCGACATCCCCGACGGCGGCGACGATTTCGTTGCTGGCCACGGTGCCCCTATTCGTTTGATCCCGAATCAGTTTGAGTGCCCGGCGTGAGCAGTACCCCACGCTGTCAAGGACAAACAAGCGATCAACCGACACTCCATGCGTCGAAACGGCGTAGCGGCCCGGCTTTTCGATGAAGCCTTCTCTACTTTCGGGATGTGAGCATGCTACTGAGGCCGCCGCGGCGGCGAGGTAATCGCCGCTGAGCCCAGCCGAGGGCCGGCGGTCGGTTCCGGCAGGCGTGTCCAGAGTCACTTCCGCAGGCGTGGGCACACGACTTCGACAAGAATGGCAGTCAATGTCGAAATGGTCGTCCTGGAACATCGTTGTGCCGGTGCTTTCCGTCGTCGTGCTGGCATTGATCTGGGGCAAGACGCTCGGGCCCGTGCTGGTCGGGCTGACGGCGTTGTTTCTCATCGGCGCCGTGGTGGCCGCGGTGCATCACGCGGAGGTGGTCGCACACCGGGTCGGCGAGCCGTTCGGATCGTTGGTGCTCGCGGCCGCGGTGACGGTCATCGAGGTCGCCCTGATCGTCGAGCTGATGGCGTCCGGCGGTAACGAGACGGCGACACTGGCCCGGGACACGGCGTTCGCCGCGCTGATGATCACCACCAACGGCATCGCGGGACTGTCGCTGCTGCTCGGTTCCCGGCGCTACGGCGTGACGTTGTTCAACGCCGAAGGCAGCGGCGCCGCGCTGGCGACGGTGACCACCCTGGCGACGCTGAGTCTGGTGCTGCCCGCGTTCACCACCACCACCGTGGGCAAGGAGTTCTCACCCGGGCAGCTCACCTTCGCCGCGGTCGCCTCGCTGCTGCTCTACCTGATGTTCGTGTTCACGCAGACCGTGCGGCACCGCGACTTCTTCCTGCCGATTGCGCAGAAGGGCCAGAAGAGCCTGTTCGCCGACGAAAGCCATGCGGATCCGCCGACCACCCGCGCGGCGCTGACGAGCCTCGCGCTGATGCTCGGCGCCCTGGTGGCTGTGGTGGGCCTGGCCGAGGAGGAGTCACCGGCCGTGGAGAGCGCGGTGACCGCGGTCGGCTTTCCGCAGTCGTTCGTGGGCGTGATCATCGCGGCGCTGGTGCTACTGCCCGAGACGCTCGCTGCGGTGCGGGCGGCGCGGCAGGGCCGCATCCAGATCAGCTTGAACCTGGCGTATGGCTCGGCGATGGCCAGCATCGGACTCACCATTCCCGCGATCGCGCTGGCGTCGATATGGCTCAAAGGGCCGCTGGTGCTCGGCCTGGGCGCCGTCCAGCTGGTGTTGCTTGCCCTGACCGTCGTGATCAGCATGCTGACGGTGGTGCCCGGGCGGGCGACCCGCCTGCAGGGCGAGGTGCATCTGGTGCTGCTGACCGCCTACGTGTTCCTGGCGATCAACCCCTGACGGCTACGCGCGGGCCCGCAGCGTCGTCAGCGCCTTGTCGGCGTGGCTGTCCATGTTGAACTCGCTGGAGATCACCTCGAGCACCGTGCAGTCGGTGTCGATGACGAATGTCGTGCGTTTGACCGGCATCAGCTTGCCGAGCAGGCCGCGCTTGACGCCGAACTGGGTGGCGACGGTGCCGTCGGCGTCCGACAGCAGCGGGTAGTCGAACTTCTGCATGTCGGCGAACTTGGCCTGCTTCTGTACGGCGTCGGCGCTGATCCCCACCCGGTTCGCCCCGACTGCGGCGAATTCGGAGGCCAGGTCGCGGAAATGGCACGCTTCCTTGGTGCAGCCGGGCGTCATCGCGGCCGGGTAGAAGAACAGGACGACGGGCCCCCCGGAAAGCAGTTCGCTGAGCTTGCGCGGCGTCCCGGTCTGATCGGGTAGTTCGAAGTCCGCGACGGTGTCACCAGGTTTCATGGCGGACACGCTACGCCGCCGTCGGCGTCAGGCTGGGTCTGATTGCCTGACTCCTCCTCACCCCGTCCCGGGCTGCATCGTCGTCAGGCTGGGCCGGAGCACAGCAACGCGTCTGGGAGGATGGTTCGGTGCACGCCCACCTCGCCGCGACGACCTCACGAGAGGATTTCCGCCAGCTGGCAGCCGGGCACCGCGTGGTCCCGGTGACCCGCAAGGTGCTGGCCGACAGTGAGACGCCGTTGTCGGCCTACCGCAAACTCGCCGCCGACCGCCCGGGCACTTTTCTGCTGGAATCGGCCGAGCACGGCCGTTCCTGGTCGCGGTGGTCGTTCATCGGTGCGGGAGCGCCGTCGGCATTGACCGTGCGCGACGGTGAAGCCGTCTGGCTGGGCGTTGTGCCGCAAGACGCACCGACCGGGGGCGACCCGCTGCAGGCGCTGCGGGCCACGTGCGAGCTGCTGGACACCGGCCCGCTCCCGGGGCTGCCGCCGCTTTCGGGGGGCATGGTCGGATTCTTCGCCTATGACATGGTCCGGCGCCTGGAACGACTGCCTGAACTGGCGGTCGACGACCTCCAGCTCCCCGACATGTTGCTACTGCTGGCCACCGATGTGGCGGCGGTCGATCACCACGAGGGCACCATCACGCTTATCGCGAACGCCGTGAACTGGAACGGGACCGACGAGCGGGTCGACGAGGCCTACGACGACGCGATCGCCCGCCTCGACGTGATGACCGCGGCGCTGGGCCAGCCGTTGTCGTCCACCGTCGGCACGTTCGAGCGGCCCGAGCCGCGCTACCGCGCGCAGCGCAGCGTCGAGGAGTACGGAAAGATCGTCGACTACCTCGTCGACCAGATCGCCGCGGGCGAGGCCTTCCAAGTGGTGCCCTCGCAACGGTTCGAAATGGACACCCACGTCGATCCGATCGACGTGTACCGAATGTTGCGGGTCACCAACCCGAGCCCCTACATGTATCTGCTGCAGGTCCCGAATGACGCTGGCGGAACGGACTTTTCAATCGTCGGCTCCAGCCCCGAGGCGCTGGTCACCGTCGCCGACGGCACCGCGACCACCCATCCGATCGCCGGAACGCGGTGGCGCGGGGGCACCGACGAAGAGGACCAGCTGCTGGAGAAGGAGCTGTTGGCGGACGAGAAGGAACGCGCCGAGCACCTGATGCTGGTCGACCTGGGCCGCAACGACCTGGGCCGGGTCTGCGCGCCGGGCACCGTGCGCGTCGAGGACTACAGCCATATCGAACGCTATAGCCACGTCATGCACCTGGTGTCGACTGTGACCGGCACGCTCGGCGAGGGCCGTACCGCGCTGGACGCGGTGACCGCCTGCTTCCCGGCCGGCACGCTCTCGGGCGCACCTAAGGTCCGGGCCATGGAGCTCATCGAAGAGGTGGAGAAGACTCGCCGCGGCCTGTATGGCGGCGTGGTCGGCTACCTGGACTTCGCCGGCAACGCCGACTTCGCGATCGCCATTCGCACCGCTTTGATGCGCGACGGTACCGCCTACGTGCAATCCGGTGGTGGGGTAGTCGCGGACTCCAACGGCCCCTACGAGTACACCGAGGCGACCAACAAGGCCCGCGCGGTGCTCAGCGCGATCGCGGCCGCCGAGACGCTGACCGAACCCGCGGTCGATGAGTGAGGCCGGCGCTGACACCGGACGGCCGAAGAGCCGGTGGCTGATCCGAATTGCCCAGGTAGTGCTGGTGGTTGCCGCCGGGACGTTGTGGGTGGCCTCGCGCCTGCCGTGGGTCGTCATCCGGTCGTTCGACGGGTTGGGGCCGCCCAAACAGGTGACCTTGGCCGGCGCCGCGTGGTCGACGGCGCTGCTGCCGTTGGCGTTGCTCCTACTCGCCGCGGCCGTCGCCGCCATCGCCGTGCGGGGGTGGCTATTGCGCGCGCTCGCGGGCCTGCTGGCGGTAATCAGTCTGGCGGTCGGTTACCTCGGCGTCAGCCTGTGGGCGGTGCCCGACGTGGCGGTCCGCGGCGCGGAGCTGGCGCACGTCTCGGTGATGTCGCTGGTCGGGAGCGAGCGGCGGTACTGGGGCGCGGGCGTCACGGTAATCGCCGCGGCGTGCACCCTGTTTGCCGCCGTTTTACTCATGCGGTCCGCGTCGGACTCGGGGTCGGCCCGGTCGAGCGCCATAAAGTACGCGGCACCGGCGACGCGCCGGTCGATTGCGCGACGCGAACAGGCCGACGGGGCGATGCTGGAGGAGCCGGAGACGCCGGGAATGTCGGAGCGGATGATCTGGGACGCGCTTGACGAGGGACGCGACCCAACCGATCGGGCAGGCGAGTCTGACACCGAGGGTCGGTGACGGGCCGCAAGCCGTGGGCCGCTACCCTTCATTGACGTCGTCGCAATCGGCTGGGGACACGAAGTGGCCGTGGGATGACAGCGGGGCGACAGGGCGAAGGGAAACGACAGGCATGAGTCCGGCAACCGTGCTTGACTCCATCCTCGAGGGAGTCCGGGCCGACGTTGCCGCGCGCGAAGCGCTCATCAGCCTGTCAGAGATCAAAGCCGCCGCGGCGGCCGCGCCGCCGCCACGCGATGTGATGGCCGCCTTGCGCGAGCCTGGAATCGGCGTCATCGCCGAAGTCAAGCGCGCCAGCCCGTCGGCGGGTTCCCTGGCGACCATAGCCGATCCGGCCAAGCTGGCCCGCGCCTACGAAGATGGCGGCGCGCGCATCATCAGCGTCTTGACTGAGGAGCGCCGTTTCCACGGCTCGCTCGATGACCTCGACGCGGTTCGCGCGGCGGTCTCGATACCGATTCTGCGCAAAGACTTTGTCGTGCAGCCCTATCAGATTCACGAAGCGCGTGCGCACGGCGCCGACATGCTGCTGCTCATCGTCGCCGCGCTGGAGCAGTCGGCGTTGGTGTCGATGCTGGACCGCACCGAATCGCTGGGCATGACAGCGCTCGTCGAGGTGCACACCGAAGAGGAAGCGGACCGGGCGCTCAAGGCCGGGGCCAACGTAATCGGCGTCAACGCGCGCGATCTGGCGACACTGGAGGTGGACCGGGATTCCTTCGCGCGCATCGCTCCCGGGCTGCCCAGCAACGTGATCAGGATCGCCGAGTCCGGTGTGCGCGGTACCGGAGACCTGCTGGCTTATGCCGGTGCGGGCGCCGACGCCGTCTTGGTCGGCGAAGGCCTGGTCAAAAGCGGTGATCCACGCGCCGCGGTCGCCGACCTGGTTACCGCGGGCACCCATCCGTCCTGTCCGAAACCGGCTCGCTAGTCACTAGGTCACTCCAAAAGCCCCTGCGCTGATACGTTGAACCCATGAGCCATCCCCGCGTAGAGCCTTGGTGATGGTGGACCTGTCCCGCCCGGACCTTCCGCTCCCGAGCGCAGCCATCGCCGAACCCACCCGTCACGAACCCGATGCGGGTGGCCATTTCGGTGTGTACGGCGGGCGCTACGTCGCCGAGGCGTTGATGGCCGTGATCGAAGAGGTCACCGCCGCCTACGAGAAGGAACGTGTCAACCAGGATTTCCTGGACACCCTGGATTACTTGCAAACGAACTATGCGGGCCGACCGTCACCCCTGTATGAGGCCCCCCGGCTGTCCGAACAGGCCGGCGCCCGCATCTTCCTCAAGCGAGAAGACCTGAACCACACCGGTTCTCACAAAATCAACAACGTGCTCGGGCAGGCGTTGCTGGCCCAGCGGATGGGCAAGAAGCGGGTGATCGCCGAGACCGGGGCCGGCCAGCACGGCGTGGCGACCGCCACCGCGTGTGCCTTGTTCGGCCTCGAATGCGTCATCTACATGGGCGCCGTCGACACCGAGCGTCAGGCGCTCAACGTGGCTCGGATGCGCTTGCTGGGAGCCACGGTCGTCTCGGTCCAAAGCGGTTCGAAGACGCTCAAGGACGCCATCAATGAGGCGTTTCGGGATTGGGTTACCAATGCCGACAACACCTTCTACTGCTTCGGCACCGCGGCCGGGCCGCATCCGTTTCCCGCCATGGTGCGCGACTTTCAACGCATCATCGGCCTCGAGGCGCGCGCCCAGATTCAGGCCCAGGCGGGGCGGTTGCCCGACGCCGTGGTGGCCTGTATCGGTGGCGGTTCCAATGCCATCGGCATCTTCCACCCATTCATCGACGACCCGGACGTGCGGTTGATCGGATACGAGGCGGCCGGTGATGGTGTCGAAACCGGAAGGCACGCTGCGACATTCAGCGGCGGCTCACCCGGTGCGTTTCAGGGATCGTTCTCGTATCTGCTGCAGGACGAGGACGGACAGACCATCGAATCTCATTCCATCTCAGCGGGTCTCGATTACCCGGGAGTGGGTCCAGAGCATGCGCATCTGCGCGAGACGGGGCGCGCCGAATACCGTCCGATCACCGACTCCGAGGCAATGGATGCGTTCCGCGTCCTGTGCCGCACGGAGGGGATCATTCCGGCGATCGAATCGGCGCACGCGGTAGCCGGTGCTCTGAAATTAGGCCCCGAATTGGGGCGGGGCGCGATCATTGTGGTGAACCTGTCCGGGCGCGGCGACAAGGACGTCGAAACCGCCGCGAAATGGTTCGGGCTGTTGGGATCCAGCGATCGATGACGGTCAAACACAGCGAGACGGACAAGCTCGGGTCTATCTTCGATGGCTGCCGCAAAGACAACCGCGCGGCGCTGATCGGCTATCTGCCCACCGGTTACCCCGATGTGCCGACGTCGGTGAACGGGATGACCGCACTGGTCGAATCGGGTTGCGACATCATCGAAGTCGGGGTTCCCTATTCGGATCCCGGCATGGACGGCCCGACCATCGCCAAGGCCACCGAGATCGCGCTGCACGGGGGAGTGCGCGTTCGCGACACACTCGCCGCGGTCGAGGCGATCAGCGCGGCCGGCGGCCACGCCGTGGTGATGACCTACTGGAACCCGGTGGTGCGCTACGGGGTTGAGGCGTTCGCGCGGGATCTCGCATCGGCCGGCGGGTACGGCCTGATCACGCCCGATCTCATCCCGGATGAGGCCGGGCAGTGGTTGGCGGTCTCCGAGGAGTATCGGCTGAACCGGATCTTTCTCGTCGCGCCATCCTCGACACCGCAGCGGTTGGCGATGACGGTCGAGGCGTCGCGTGGCTTCGTCTACGCGGCGTCGACGATGGGCGTGACCGGGGCCCGTGACGTCGTGTCCAACGCGGCGCCCGAGCTGGTGAGCAGGGTCAGGGAGGTATCCGACATACCGGTTGGTGTCGGTCTGGGGGTGCGATCGCGAGAGCAGGCCGCCCAGATCGGCAGTTACGCCGACGGTGTCATTGTCGGGTCCGCGCTGGTGTCGGCACTGGGAGACGGGGGGTTGACTGCATTGCGTGCATTGACTGAGGAACTCGCCGCCGGTGTGCGGCAGAGGGCGGCCGCCTCGTGACGAAGCTACTGGCCTATTTCCCGAGCCCGTCGCAGGGTGTGTGGCACCTCGGGCCGCTGCCCATCCGGGCTTACGCGCTGTTCATCATCGCCGGCATTGTGGCCGCGTTGCTGATCGGTGACCGGCGCTGGGAAGCCCGCGGCGGCGAGCGCGGCGTGATCTACGACATCGCGCTGTGGGCCGTGCCGTTCGGGTTGATCGGTGGTCGGCTCTACCACCTGGCCACCGACTGGCGCACTTACTGGGGTCCCGGTGGCGCGGGACTCGGAGCGGCTGTGCGGATCTGGGACGGCGGCTTGGGCATCTGGGGCGCGGTAGCGCTCGGAGGCGTTGGCGCCTGGATCGGTTGCCGCCGGCGTGGCATTCCGCTTCCGGCGTTCGCCGACGCGCTGGCTCCGGGAATCATTCTGGCGCAGGCGATCGGTCGGCTCGGCAATTACTTCAACCAGGAGCTTTATGGCCGCGAAACCACGCTGCCGTGGGGCCTGGAGGTCTTCTACCGCCGAGACCCGTCGGGATACATCGACCCGCATTCGCTGGATGGCGTCTCGACTGGCCAGATCGCATTCGTGGTGCAGCCGACGTTTCTGTACGAATTGATCTGGAACGTCCTGGTTTTCGTCGCGTTGATCTACGCCGACCGGCGCTTAAATTTGGGCCACGGCCGACTGTTCGCTCTGTATGTGGCGGGCTATTGCGTGGGGCGGTTCTGTGTCGAGCTGCTGCGCGACGACACCGCCACCCACATCGCCGGCATCCGGATCAACTCGTTCACATCGACTTTCGTGTTCATCGGGGCCGTGGTGTATCTGATGGCGGCGCCAAAGGGCCGCGAAGATCCCGAGAGCCTGCGCGGCAACCAGTATCTCGACGAGGGAGCGGCCGACGCCGGGTCGGAGGATGAGCCCGCAACGGTGGCCGTCGCGACGGCTGCGGCGGGCGCTGTGGCCGCGGCCGACGCGCCGCCAGGCTCGGCGGACTCGGCGGAACCGCCCGCCGAGGTGGGGCCGAGCGATGCCGGGGCAGACGAGCCCGCGGCCGAAACGGAAGCCGAAGCGCCGGAAGCCGAGGCCGAAACCGAGGCCTTAGCCGGGGATTCCGAGTCGGACGAGCCCGTAGCCGAGGCTGAAGAGCTCGAGTCGGAACCGGAAGAGGCGGAGCCGGAAGAGGCGGAACCGGAAGAGGCGGAAGCGGAAGAGCCAGAGGCGGAAGAGTCAGAAGCCGAAGTCGAAGCCGAACAGTCCGAAGCGGAACCGGACGAGCCAGAAGCGGAAGCCGAAGCGGTAGCGGAGGATTCCGACGCCCAGGAGTCCGAAGCCGACAAGCCCGAGGCCCAAATCCAGGAACCGGAAGCGAAAGCCGCAGAGACCGAGGGCGATGAGCCGGAAGCCGAGGAACCGCGAACCGAGGCTGAAGACGAAGAACCGGAAGCCGCAACGGAAGACGAGCCCGTGGACGAGGATTCGGACGACGAACCTGTCGCCGAAACAGCCGAAACCCCCGAAGCTGAAACGGCCGACGTCGACTTGACGGCGGCCACCGAACCCGAACCCGAAAACCCCGTCGCTGAAGACTCCGCCGTAACGACCCCGGCCCAGCCTGAAGGCCGTCGGCGATGGGCCTCGCGATTGCGGAACCGCTTGCCGGGCCGCTAACCGCCGCCGTGCCCCGATTCGCACGGCGGAGCGCAACGGATCTGGCATGCTGAAAGCGTGACCAACGCAAGGTCAGCGGGTAGGTGATGCAACCTCATCCACCCGCGCACGCTCCGGGACAACCCCATCCGCACGGCCAGCGGCGTCATCGCCTCTTCATCGCGGCCGGTACCGGCGTGGCGCTGGGTGGCGCGCTCGGCTATGTCGCGCTAGCCGACCCACACAGCCCGAGTTCGATCTACCCGGCGTGTCCGTTCAAGTGGCTCACCGGCTGGAATTGCCCGTTTTGCGGTGGCCTGCGGATGACGCACGACCTGTTGCACGGTGACTTGATGGCCGGCATCCACGACAACGTCTTCGTGCTGGTAGGAATCCCGCTGCTGGCCGCATGGATGTTGGTGCGGCGCGCCCGCGGCAAGGGGTTGCCGTCCCGAGCGGCGTTGCTGACGGTCGTCGTCGCGACGATCGCTTGGACGGTGCTGCGTAACCTGCCCGCCTTCCCGTTGTTTCCCACCGTTCTTGGTGGGTGAAAGCACACTGCGCGGCGGCGGTTATGTGCGGGCCGCGGGGGGCACACACGACTATGCTGGGTCGGCGTGAGTAGACGCGGAAAGATCGTCTGCACCCTTGGCCCTGCGACCAGTTCGGATGACGCGATTCTGGCCCTGGTTGGGGCCGGGATGGACGTCGCCCGGTTGAACTTCAGCCACGGCGACTACGCCGATCACAAAGCCGCCTACGAGCGTGTGCGGTCCGCTTCCGACGCCACGGGCCGAGCCGTCGGCGTGCTCGCTGACCTGCAGGGCCCCAAGATCAGGCTGGGACGTTTCGCCACCGGGCCCACGTACTGGGCCGACGGCGAAACGGTGCGGATCACCGTCGCCGACTGCGAAGGCGACCACGACCGGGTGTCGACCACCTACAAGAAGTTGGCCGAGGACGCCGCCGTCGGTGACCGGATTCTGGTCGACGACGGCAAGGTCGGCCTGATCATCGACGGCATCGAGGGCGACGACGTCATCTGCACGGTCGACGAGGGTGGGCCGGTCAGCAACAACAAGGGAATCTCGCTGCCCGGCATGAACGTGTCCGCACCGGCCTTGTCGGAGAAGGACATCGAAGACCTCACCTTCGCGCTGGAACTCGGTGTCGACCTGGTCGCGCTCTCCTTCGTGCGTTCGCCAGCCGACGTCGAGTTGGTGCACGAGGTGATGGACCGCGTCGGCCGGCGGGTGCCGGTGATTGCGAAGCTGGAGAAGCCGGAGGCCGTCGACAATCTGGAAGCCATCGTGCTGGCCTTCGACGCGATCATGGTGGCCCGCGGCGACCTGGGCGTCGAACTGCCCTTGGAAGAAGTTCCGCTGGTGCAGAAGCGGGCCATCCAGATGGCCCGGGAGAACGCGAAACCGGTGATCGTTGCGACCCAGATGCTCGATTCGATGATCGAGAGCTCAAGGCCGACCCGGGCTGAGGCCTCTGATGTCGCCAACGCCGTCCTCGACGGCGCCGACGCGGTGATGCTGTCCGGGGAAACCTCGGTGGGCAAGTATCCGCTGGCGGCCGTTCGGACGATGGCGCGCATCATCTGCGCGGTCGAGGACAATTCCACGGCCGCGCCGCCGCTGACCCACGTGCCGCGCACCAAACGCGGGGTGATCTCCTACGCGGCCCGCGACATCGGCGAGCGGCTCGACGCCAAGGCACTGGTCGCATTCACCCAGTCCGGCGACACGGTCAAACGCCTCGCGCGCCTGCACACCCCGCTGCCGCTGCTCGCCTTCACCGCATGGCCCGAGGTGCGCAGCCAGCTGGCCATGACCTGGGGCACCGAGACGTTCATCGTCCCGATGATGACCTCTACCGACGGCATGATCCGCCAGGTCGACAAGTCGCTGCTGGAGCTCGGTCGCTACAAGCGTGGCGACCTAGTGGTCATCGTCGCCGGCGCGCCACCTGGCACAGTAGGGTCCACCAACCTCATCCATGTGCACCGGATCGGGGAGGACGACGTCTAACTAGAGGAGAAGGTGTGGCGGCCGGCTGTGAGTCTGAAGAGCCAGAAGAAGCCGCGACACAGACCCATTCGGATTTCGCGGAGCTGCTGGCGACACTCGACCTCGATCGTGTCGACGACGGCCTGTTCATCGGCTCGCATCCGAGCAAGAACCCGATGCGGACCTTCGGTGGCCAGCTGATGTCGCAGTCGTTCGTCGCGAGCAGTCGCAGCCTGCTTCGCGACGACCTGCCGCCGAGCGCGCTGTCGGTGCACTTCATCAACGGGGGCGACACCGGCAAGGACATCGAATTCCACGTGACCCGGCTGCGCGACGAGCGCCGCTTCGCCAATCGGCGCGTCGACGCGATGCAATCCGGCACGCTGCTGTCCTCGGCGCTGATCTCCTACATGGCCGGCGGCCGCGGCCTGGAACACGGCGTCGAGCCGCCGGAGGTGGCCGAGCCGCACACGCAGCCCACGATCGGCGAACTGTTGCGTGGCTACGAGGAGACGGTTCCGCACTTCGTCAATGCACTGCAGCCCATCGAATGGCGTTACACCAACGACCCGGCATGGGTGATGCGCACGAAGGGCGACCGGCTCCCGCACAATCGGGTCTGGGTCAAGGCCCTGGGCGACCTTCCCGACGACCCCTTATTGCACACGGCAACAATGGTGTATTCGTCGGACACCACGGTATTGGACTCGGTAATCACAACGCACGGTCTTTCCTGGGGATTCGACCGTATATTCGCCGCGTCGGCCAATCATTCCATTTGGTTTCACCGGCAGGTCAACTTCAACGACTGGGTGTTGTACTCCACATCGTCGCCGGTAGCAGCCGATTCGCGCGGGCTGGGCACCGGGCACTTCTTCGATCGGTCCGGGCAACCGCTGGCCACGGTGGTGCAAGAGGGCGTGCTCAAATACTTCCCTTCTTCGGGCCGTTAAACCGTGACCGAATAGCCGGGGAATCTTCCCGTCGAATTCGGCCCCGAAACGGTCATCTCCGGGCGTAGCTTTGACCTATCCGGGTATTTCGGTGCAGACAAGGTGTCGGCGCATCGGGAGGTGATTGTGAACGGGCCAGTGGTGGACGTCACGGTGGCAAGAACCCGCGCGCGCGAACGCGTTGTCGTGTCGGTCGATTCACTCGCGGCCCGCTTGATCGGTGCTCTGGCGCTGTTCTGCGCCGCATGCTGGTTCATCGGGATACTCGCCCGGCACCACACCCAGCCGAGCTGGGACTACACCGACCGGTTGGCCTGGTCGCTGACCGTGCTGGTGGCGGTGGCCTGGATGGCTCGCGGCATCTTCCTGGGTCGGCCCGTGACGACGATGCATGCCATCGCTGCCGCCCTTTTCGTGCTGGTCGGGCTGGGCCTGCATGTGCTGTCTTTCGATCTGTTTGGCGACATGGTGATCGCCGGCTCGGGCATGGTGTTGATGTGGCCGACGCCCTCATATCCTCGGCCCGGTGATCTGCCGCGGGTGTGGAAGTTGGTCAACTCGACCGGCGGCGACGCGATCGCGCCGTTCGCCATGCAGACCGGCAAGAGCTATCACTTCACCCCCGACGGCACCGCGGCGCTGGCTTACCGGACACGGATGGGAATCGCCGTGGTCGGCGGTGACCCGATCGGTGATGAGGCGCACTTCCCGGAACTGGTAGCCGATTTCGCCGCTACCTGCCACACCCACGGATGGCGCATCGCCGTGGTGGGGTGTGGCGAGCGGCGGCTGAGCCTGTGGAACGATTCGACGATACTGGGACAATCGTTGCGGCCCATACCGATTGGCCGCGATGTAGTGGTCGACGTGCCCGGCTTCGATATGGTGGGCCGCAAGTTCCGCAACCTGCGTCAAGCGGTGCAACGCACCCACAACTGCGGTGTGACAACCGAAATCGTGGCCGAGCAGGAACTCGACGACAAGCTGCTGGGCGAACTGACCGAGGTGGTGCGGGAGTCATCCAAGGGGGCCCACGCCGACCGCGGATTCCACATGAACCTCGACGGCGTCCTGGAAGGCCGATTCCCCGGAATCCAGCTGATCATCGCGAGGGACAAAGCGGGCACCGTGCAGGCGTTTCACCGGTACGCCACGGCGGGCGCGGGTAGTGACATCACCCTCGACGTGCCGTGGCGCCGGCGCAGTGCCCCCAACGGACTTGACGAGCGGCTCAGTGTCGACATGATCATGGCGGGCAAAGAGACTGGGGCGCAGCGGGTATCGCTTGCATTCGCCGCGTTCCCCGAGATTTTCGACGACAAGAACCGCGGCTGGACCCAGCGCGTCTTCTATCGGTTGACCCACGTTCTCGATCCGTTGATCGCCCTCGAGTCGTTGTACCGGTATCTACGCAAGTGGCATGCCCTTGGCGCCCGGCGCTACGCGGTTATCTCCATGATGCAGATCATCCCGTTATTGTTCGTGCTGTTGTCGCTGGAGTTCATGCCGCGCCGGCGACACCTCTGAGTGCGCCTGCGTCTGCTTGTCATCGAGGTCTAATTGCCGACAGCCCAGCCCCTCGGGCAGATGGTGAGTCGCCACCACCACCGTCCGCTGGGGAGAAATCAACCCCGAGTGCGGGTCCAACAGACCTCGCAAAATCTGTTCCGCGTCGGTGGCATCGAGGTGTTCGGTGGGCTCGTCGAGCAGCACGATCCCCGCGGGCGAGATCACCGCCCGGGCGAGCAATAGCCTTCTGCGCTGGCCGGCCGAAAGGGCTTGCGCCCCACCGGTGAGCACCGTGGACAAACCGTCGGGCAGACCGGCGATCCACGCGTGCAGGCCGACCGCTTCCAGTGCTGCCGTCAATTCGTCGTCGGGGCAGTCTCCCCGCGCGACCAACAGGTTGTCGCGAATGGTGGTGGCAAAGATATGGGCGTCTTCGGCGAAAAAGCCGATCGCGCCGCGCAAATCGCCTTCGTCGAACTCGCTCACGTCGGTATCGTCCAGCCTCACCCGCCCGTCCAGTGGCGGCAGCAGGCCGGCCAGCGTCATCAGCAGGGTCGTCTTCCCGGAGCCGCTGGCACCGGTGACGCCCAGCCGCGCGCCCGGCGCCAGGTCCACCTTGATGCGGGTCGAGCGTGCCGCATCGTCGTGACCCGAACGCACGTCCGCGGACAATTCCGCGCACGCGGGAGGAGCCCCCGAGCGAGTGGGCGCGCTCGCCGTCGCGTTCCCGGGCCCGGGCGGGCTCAGTTCGAGCAGTCGGCGCGCGACGATCCGCGACCGGGTCAGTTGAACGGCGGCGGCCGGCAACGGCGTCATCGCCTCGAAGGCCGACAACGGAAGCAGCATCAGCACGGCCAGCGTGGTGGGCGCGACCGCGTGCGCCAACCCAATCCCGGACACCACCGCGCCCAGCACGCTGGCCCCGATCGCCGCGGTGGGCATCGCCTCGGCAATGGCGGCCGGCTTGGCCGCGGCGTCCAGCGCATCGCCCCAAGCGCGTTGGCGGCGTTGTGATTCGGCGATGATATCGGGAAGCAGACCGGCCACCCGGAGCTCGGACGCGTGTTCGAGGGCGATCATGGCCGACGTGTCACGCCCCGAATGATGCTGCCGGGCAAGGTCTTCCTGCGTAGCGGCGGCGCGACCTGCGAGCCGGGGAGCGACAAACCCGGCGATCAGCAGGCAGATGGCGAGCACGACGGCCGCCGACGGTGAGATGGCACCGACGACCGCAGTTGCCGCCAGCGCGAGCACCATTGCGACGCCGATCGGCACCAGGGCGCGCACCAGGACGTTGGCCAGCTCGTCGACGTCAGCGCCGACCCGGGCCACCAGTTCACCGCTGTGCAACCGGATGGAGGCCGCCGCCGGTCCGCGCGCCAGCCGCTGGTAGATCTGTACCCGCGCGGTGGCGGCCGCGCGCAGGGCCGTGTCGTGGGTGGCCAGTCGTTCGCAGTAGTGCAGCACACCCCGCGAGATCGCGAACATGCGAACCGCGACCGCCGCCACCGACAGGTCCAGCACGGGCGGCATCTGCCAGGCCCGGGTGATCAGCCATGCCGAAACCCCGGCCAAGGCCAGTGCACTGCTTAGCGAGAGCACGCCGAGCCCAATCGCCGCCAGCACGCGGGGCAGCCGCGGGCGCAGCAGGTCGGCGGCGGCCAGCAGGAGCCCAGCGCGGCGACGCGACGCTGAATCAGGCCGGTGCATAACGCACCCCCCGCTCGGCGACGACTTCGATGACCTGGTCGCCGATGGCCAGCACGGGCGCACGGTGGCCGACGACGATCACGGTCGCACCGGCCCGCGCCCGCTCGACGACGGCCCGCAAGACGCGTTCCTCGGTGGCTGCATCAAGGTGCGCCGTCGGCTCGTCGAGCAACAGCACGGCGGCCGTCGACCCGAGCGCCCGGGCCAGACCCAGCCGTTGTCGTTGTCCCAGTGACAACCCGACACCGCCGCGCCCGAGCGCGGTGCTGCCCGCATCGGGCAGCTCGGCCAATACCGCGTCGAACCCGGCATCGGCACAAGCCTTTTCGGCGTCTTCGAGGTTCCCGAGCAGCCTCAGGTTTTCAGCGACGGTGCCCGGCACGAGCACCGGGCGTTGCGGAAGCCAGGACAGCTGCGCCCACCATCGGGTCGGCTCCAGGTCGGCGACGTCGACGCCGTCCACGACGACCCGGCCCGACGAGGGCGCGCTGATGCCGGCGATCGCCTGCAGGGTGGTGCTCTTGCCGGCACCGTTGCGTCCGGTCAGCACCGTAACCGACCCGGGTTCGATGACCGCGCTCAGATCGCGCGGCGCCTGGCCGTCGCGGCCGTCCACTCTCAGATGCTCGAGGCGAATCCGCGCGCCGCGCGCGGTGACCGTCTGAGTCCTGGCCTTCGACGCGATCGGCTCGCCGATGAGGGCGAACGCCGCTCCGGCGGCGGTCCTGCCGTCCTGCGCGGCGTGAAATTCCACCCCGATGCGGCGCAGCGGCCAGTAGACGTCCGGCGCCAGTAGCAGGACCGTCAAACCGGTGGTCAGGGGCATCTCGCCGAACACCAGTCGAAGGCCTATCCCGACGGCGATCAACGCCACCCCGAGCGTGGCCAACAGTTCCAGCACCAAGGCCGACAAGAAGGCGATCCGCAGCGTCGCCATGGCCGAACGGCGGTGCGCGGCAGCCAGTTCGGCGATGCGGTGCTCGGGCCCGGAGCTGCGCCCCAGCGCGCGCAGGGTGGGGATGCCGGCGATCAGGTCCAGCAACCGGGCGTGCAGCGTCGTCATCGCGGCCAGCGCCGCGGCCGACCGGTCAGCGGTTGCGAGTCCGATCAGCACCATGAAGATCGGTATCAGTGGCAGCGTGATCGCCACGACCACCGCCGATTTCAGGTCGTAGGCCGCTATCACGGCGACGGTGGCCGGGGTCAGGATCGCGGCCAGCAGCAACGTCGGCAGGTAGCCGGTGAAATAGGGGCGTAAGCCATCCAGCCCGCGGGTGACCACGACGACGGCGGAGTCGCGTTGCTTCGCGAGTTCACTGGGTTGCCTGGCGGTCACCGTGGCAAGCACCTGCCCGGACAGATCGGCGATGACCGCGCTGGCTCCGCGTTGCCCCAACCGGGCCTGAAGCCAATGCACCAACGCGCGGACTAGCCAAAGCGCCAACAGGATCGACAGCGGAGCCAAAAAAGCGTGCAAGCTCCGGGCGGCGGGGTCCCCGACGGCGCGGGCGACGATGCTCGCCAAGACGATCGCCGAGCCGATCGCGCAGCCGGAGATCAGCACGCCGCAGCCCACCACGGCGACCAGGTAGCGGCGCAGAGCCGCCGACGCCCGCCACAGTCTCGGGTCCAGGGGCGCCCGGCTGGTACGTTCCGTACCGCTCAGGACGCGCGCCTTGCCAGGCCGACGGGCGCGGGTATCCGGTCGGCCGAGATCCGTTGCCGGAATATCCAATACGACCAGGCTTGGTAGATCACCGTCAGCGGAGCCATGAACGCCGTCACCCACGTCATCACTTTGAGGGTGTAGTGGGTGGAGGAGGCGTTGTAGATGGTCAGGCTCCATTGCTTGTCCAGCGTGGAGGGCACCAGGTTCGGATACAGCGAGGCGAAGAGAAGGATCACGACGGCCGCGACCACCAGTGCGACGCAGGTGAACGCCCAGCCGTCGGAGGCGCGCCGCCACACCAGCAGCACTGCCGCCAGTTGCGCCGCCACCGCAACGGCCAGCACCAACCAGCTCCAGCCCTTGCCATGAGCCAGCTGCGTCCAAAGTCCAAAGGCCGCAACCAGTCCGGTGACGGGAAGCGATAACCAGACGCCGAATCGGTACGCGTCGTCGCGGATTGCGCCGGAGGTCTTCAACGCGACGAACGTCGCTCCGTAGAACAAGAACAACCCGGCGGTGGCCAAGCCGCCCAGCACCGTGTAGGCGTTGAGCACATCGGTGATCGAGAGGTGAATGTGGCCGTTCGCCTCTACCGGGAGTCCACGCACCAGGATGGCGAACGCAACACCCCACAAGACGGCCGGCAGCCACGACCCGGCCGCGATGCCGACGTCGGCCCAGCCGCGCCATCTGGTGTCATCGATCTTGCCGCGCCACTCGATCGCCACCGCGCGCACGATCATGCCGAACAGGATCGCCAACAGTGGCAGGTAAAGCGTGGAGAACACGGTGGCGTACCAGCCGGGGAAGGCGGCGAACATGGCCGCGCCACCGACGATCAGCCAAACCTCGTTACCGTCCCACACCGGTCCGATGGTGTTGAGCGCCGTGCGGCGCAGCGGTTCGGGCTCACCGATGCCGATGCGTGCGAACGGCTCCATCAACATGCCCACGCCGAAGTCGAAGCCCTCGAGGATGAAGAATCCCAGGAACAGCACTGCGATGATGCCGAACCACAACTCCTGCAGTCCCACCGTCTCAACTCCTTTCGGTGTCGGTAAGCCCTCGTCAGTACGCGAAGGACAGAGGTGCCACCTCGTCATCGCTGGGCGCCTGTGGGGGAGCGGGTTCCGCGTCGTGTTCCAGCGGCCCTTCGACGACGTAGCGCTTGAGCAAGAAGAACCAGAGGACCGCGAGCACCGCGTAGACGAGGGTGAAGGTCACCAGCGAGGTGATAACCATGCCGGGCACGTGATTCGACACCCCTTCGCGGACCGTCATCCGAATCGATTGGTCCCCAGTGGGATTGGGTGCCACCACCCATGGCTGGCGGCCCATCTCGGTGAATACCCACCCCGAAATGTTGGCGAGAAACGGCGTGGGAATGGTGAGCAGCGCGAACCAGGACATCCAGCGGCTCTCGGGTGTTCGCCCGCCGCGGGTAACCCAAAGTACGGTCAGGGCGAACAACACTGGGATCACCAGGAATCCGATCATCGCCCGGAAGGACCAGTACGTGACGAACAGGTTCGGCCGATAGTCGTCGGGTCCGAAGCGCTGCTGGTACTCCTGTTGCAACTCGTCGACCCCGCGCAGCGTCACGCCGCTGAACTTGCCCTCGGCCAGGAACGGCAGCACGTAGTGCACCTTGATGACTTCGGCAACGCTGCCGCAGTTGTTGTGCGTTCCGATCGTCAGCACGGAGAAATCGGGGTCGGTCTGCGTATGACACAACGCCTCGGCCGAGGCCATCTTCATCGGCTGCTGCACGAACATCAGCTTGCCCTGACGGTCACCGGTGAAGAACAGGCCGACAGTGGCGAGCAGCACCACGCCGCAGCCCAGGATGGCCGCCGGGCGAAACACGGTGCGGGCATCGATTTGTGCTTCGGGCCTGGCCGACCCGGGCGGGCGTGAGCGCACCATCCACCAAGCGCTGACTGCGGCGACGAACGTGCCCGCGACCAGCAGCGCCCCGGTCACGGTGTGTGAAAACGCCGCTTGCGCAGTGTTATTGGACAGCAGGGCGAAGATGTCGTCCAGCTCGGCGCGTCGCGTCGCCGGGTTGTAGTGCGCGCCGACCGGGTGCTGCATGAACGAGTTCGCCGCGATGATGAAGAACGCCGACGCGTTGACGCCGAACGCAACGATCCAGATGCAGGCAAGGTGTATCAGTTTCGGCAGTCTGCTCCAGCCGAAGATCCACAACCCGATGAATGTGGACTCGAAGAAGAAAGCGAACAAGCCCTCCATCGCCAGGGGCGCACCGAAGATGTCGCCGACGAACTTCGAGTACTCCGACCAGTTCATCCCGAACTGAAATTCTTGGACGATCCCGGTCGCCACGCCGATGGCGAAGTTGATCAGGAACAGCTTGCCGAAGAACTTGGTCAGTCGGTACCAGGCGGTATTACCGGTGGCCACCCACACCGTTTGCATGATGGCGATCAGGGGCGCCAAACCGATGGTGAGCGGCACGAAGATGAAGTGGTAGACGGTAGTGATACCGAACTGCCACCGCGAAATATCGACGACATTCATCTGTCATCTCCCGAGACTGCGGAGGGCCGATCAACGGCTACGACAGAGTGTAGTAGATGAGTCGGCGCCAGCGCTACCTGCGGCCTCCTCAGCCGGCGAGGGTCCTGGACGCCTTGCGGATTCCGAACGACGAAACGATCTCGAACACGCCGATGACCACGAACCACGCGCCGACCACGATGGTCAGGGTGACGATGGATTGGAACGGCGAGGCCAGGACGACGATGCCGGCGAGCAGGCTGATCGCGCCGACGAAGATGTTCCAGCCTCGTCCCGGTAGGTGCGGGTCGCTGATCGCCGAAATCGTTGTTGCGACACCGCGGAAGATGAACCCGATGCCAATCCAGATGGCCAGCAGCAGGATTGCGTATCCCTGACCAAAATGGCGGAAAGCCAGCAACGCCAGAATCAACGAGGCTGCGCCACTGATGAACAGCAGGATCCGGCTTCCCGCCGAGACATGAAGTGAGAACGCAAAGACGACCTGCGCGATACCGGTAATCAGTAGATAAACGCCGAACGCGACGGCGGCGACCAGGATGGAAATTCCCGGCCACGCCAACACCAGGACACCGAGGACAAGCGACAGAATTCCCGACAGCAGAGCGGATTTCCACAGATGCGGCAGCAAGCTCGGAACAGGGTGGGTTCCAGGAGAGCCAGGGGAGATAGTCATGGCCGCAGTCTGGCACAAACGTGCGCCGCGGTACAGGGACCTTGGTCAGACGTGGACCGTGCGTGGATCCTCGGCACGCAGGTCGGTGGGTTCTTCGCCTGCCCTGCGGCCGATTAGATACCAGGTGCGCATAACGCCTTTGCCCTTGATTTCGATGCGGCCGCGCTCTTGCAAAACGAAGTCGTGTTTGAGGCGTTCGTACATCGCCTCGGGCACTTGGATTCGGCCCACCGAATCGGTGGCCTCCATCCGCGACGCGACGTTAACCGCGTCGCCCCACACGTCGTAGAAGAACCGGCGCGAACCCACGACGCCGGCCACGACGGGTCCGCTGGCCATGCCCATCCTTAAGGGGACGGCCTGGCCATGCGGATCATCCAGTGCAGCAGCAACATTGGCCATATCAATCGCGAAATCGGCCAAGGCGAAGGCGTGATCCGGCCGCGGCCGCGGGACGCCGCTGACCACCATGTAGGAGTCTCCGCTGACCTTGATCTTCTCCAGGCCGTGCTTGTCGACCAACTCGTCGAAGGCGCTGTACAGCCGGTCCAGGAACTGCACCAGGTCGGCCGGCGCTGTGCTGCTGGCACGTTCGGTAAAGCCGACGATGTCGGCGAACAAGACCGAGGCCTCGTCGTACTTGTCGGCGATGACGTTTCGGTCGGCGCTCTTGAGACGCTCGGCGATGCTGCCCGGCAACATGTTGGCCAGCAGCGCCTCCGACCGCTGGAACTCGGCTTCCATCACCGTCTCGGCACGCTGCGTGTCGCGCAGCGCGTACCAGACTGTGATGAACACCATGACGCAGGCGGAGATGATGGTGACGATGAACATCATGGACTGTGCCCACGCCGGCACCAGACCAGTATCGCGGGGAACGAGAAATTCCAACCCGATGACGAGGCCGGCGGCGATCGCCGCCAGGCTTGCGGCCAAGACGATGTGTTCAAGGCCCAGCAGCAACACCACCAGGCAGGCACCCACCACCAAGAAATATTGGGAGCCCGATGATGTGCCCGCATCCCAACAGCTGGCAGAGACGGTGACGTAGGCCGCGCCGATAAAGGTCAGCGGCGCAACCAGATCACCGAAGCGGTGCAGCCACGGCACGCCCGCGAAGATCAAGGCCGAGACGACGTTGAGGAGAAGCATCTGCCATATCCAGGCACCAGTGACCACCTGCAGCACGACGAAATTGGTGCTCACTACGACCGCCAGCCAGGCAGCGATCGTGAGCACTCGATACTGGCGTGCGGCGCTGTCGGCATAGTGCTGATTGCGGTCGCGTGACTGAGCGCGCGCCGCGGCCACGCAGTCCGGGCGCTCCAACGAGCCGTCTAGGCGCCTTGGTGGGGCACCACATTTCCTGGCCGCCACGGGTGTAAGCCTAACCGCTGAGCAGCGGCTTGTCGGCTGTCTTAGGAAAAATCGGGAATGAGCAGACCACCCGGCCGGGTGAATCCCGGTACTAGCTCGCCATCGGAGATCGCCGTTTGGCATACCGCACCGAGTCGCCAACAGGCCGGATTCCGACCAAATCGGATTTTCGCCGCAGCGATTCCGGGCGAGGCCTGCGAGCAACCGATCGGGCGCTGGGCCTGACATCTGCGATGGGCCGGAGGTGTTCTCGGCGCTTGGGCCGCAACCGGCTCTTTTTCATTGCGCGCCACCGAGCAAACCACGCGATCGGCTGTTTCGCCGCACAGATCGGGGCCAGCAGCGCCAACGCCACAAAAATGGCTTGCTGTAAATGTGACACTTCCGTTCTCCAATCTTTGGCAGCCGACGCGATCACCCCTGCACCGCGGCGACATGCGTCAAAGCGTATGAGAGGACACCGGCGACTCCACCTAACGACGCGCCAAATTGCGCCTGCGAATGGTCACTATTCGATAACCGGTGCCGATGTCGGCATCTTCGGATGGCGCGGTGGGCGTGGAGGACCATTTTTCCGCCCGGCGAAATAACTACCGCGGGCAAAACGTGAAAAAATTGCTACCACCCAATCTTGCACGATTACTTACATCGGGGTTTGTCAAATAGCCCAGAGCGGATTCAATCGCGCGCTGGGGCGTCATCCCGGTTGGCGCGGCTCGCATGCGATGCCGTCGTGATTTGGTCAGCGCTGACCGGTGGGCGGGGGGCGGCAGGGCTAGCCGTCGCATTGGGTGACGGGGCCGCTCTAGCCCACCTGCCAATATTCGTTCATCGGCTGGGCGAATTTGTCATTGTTTGTGAGTCGGGGAAGTTGCAGGGAGTCTTCGATCGTGCGGAGCAGGCTGTAGTGGTTATTGTACTTGGCTGCAACGATGTGGCCCTGTCGCATACCGGAATTCGGTGACGGGATGACAATCATGGGGACGTGGTTGCCTTCGTTGCCGATGCCTAGTGACAGGTTGTTGTAGTCCTCGTCCCAGGTGATGAAGATGGCGCTGCGTTGCGTCTGGAATGCGGGCGAGTTCAGGATCGTGGGCAGTGTGGCCGCGAGGAACTGGTCGCCAGACTTGATGTTGTATTGATGATTCGTCAGCAGGCTGAGGATGAACTCAAGGTTGACCGGGCCTTCCATGTTGTGGTTTTCGTCCGCAGCCCACCACACATAGTTCGGAGTGGTGGCGGCCGTGGCGAGATCCGTGGCCATCCGCTCCAGTGGCAGCACGTGTGCCTGGCAGCGAGCGGTGTTGGCGACTATGTCGTGGAAGGCCAGAAACGGTAGTTCGCCGGGGCTGTAGGGGCCCGAGGACTGCGTGGAACACGGTGTGGGCATCGATTGCTCGTAGGAGGCCCACCCCTTGCCCGCCCTCTCGACGTTGTCGGCCAGGTTGGGTTGGTCGAAGCAGTCCAACTCGCAGTTGTAGTTGAAGCCGAAATCGGATCCACCGAGGATCGGGTAGTAGTTCGGAAGGCTCGGATGGGTTTGCGCGTAGTAGTTTTCGCCATATCCGTAGTTGTTGATGAGGCCGTTGGTGTATGGCGCATTGCGGCTGCCGACGATATCTTTTACGCCATGGTTCTCTAGATAAATCATGAATACGTGGTCCAGGGGGCCGACTTTCGACGTCGGTGGTGTCGGCGGCGGCGGGGGAGGCAGCGGGGTGCCGACCGTGAACGAGAGATTGTCGGCGTAGGCGTTGTTGTAGTTGCCGATTACCGGGTTTCTGTCTTTGAGGGTCACGACCACGCTCGCGCTGCGGGTTCCCCGGGGAATCATCCCGGCGGTATCACGTTGCAGAAGCGCCGTTTTCAAGCGGCGATCCAGCACAGTGACCGGACCGATCTTGCCGGCGCCCAGCGGGGATTGGTGGTCGGCGGCAACGAAAGTGACAGTGACCGAGGCTTCGGACGGGTCTTCAAGGAAGCCTCCGAGCCATCCGCTCAGGCTGTATGGCACTGTGCCGGTGTCGATTTGCGGTGCCGCACTGGACAGATCGACGAATTGGGTGAGCGTTGATGTGGCCACGTTTCCACCGCCGAAGAATTGCACGGCGCCGTCGGGGGGTCCGTTCTGCGACCGTGGAAATCCCAGGGCCGCTGGGAGAGTCGGCCCCGGCGACCCGAGCGGCCACGGCAGCCGGCGCATGGTGCCATACTTGATCACGGTGGGTGTGCCGGTCACGGTCCACGCCGGGATGGACACCGAACTGTATGCCGACAGAGACGGATCGCCGAATTCGGCACCCGGATTCATCAACAGATTCGGGCTCATCACGACGGCGGCGGACGCTTTCGGCGCAGTGAACGCTGACAGCACCAGCAGGGCAGCCCCGGCGGCACCAGCCACACGACCAAGCCGACACAACATCAGGTACCACCTCTGCGTTAAGGTGCCGCGAATTTGCTCCGTCGATCGTGAGCTATGTCACGCTGAACTCCTATGTTCTTGCGCGAATTGATATCCAGCAGTTGCCATTCGGTGACCGAGTTGGTGAAGCGATTATCGGCGGAATGGTGTATGTGCGACCCTGATTCCGCGTGAAAGCAGGCCTTAAGCGGGGGTAATGCGTGACGCGGCGATGCCGCTCTGAGGGGCGACATTAAGAATCAGATCCGGAGTCGCGGACGTTTTCGACGCTGCTGCGGACTAGCCGATTTTGCGGGCGGGACCAGGCTTGAAAACGCCGACTGAGCTGGTCTTTCCTGGTGCCCTCGGTGAGATTCGAACTCACACTGGACGGGTTTTGAATCCGTTTCCTCTGCCAGTTGGGATACGAGGGCATGCGGCCTCTTACCTTAGAGGCAGCCTCCCACCATAGAGGATCAGGAGTGCTCACCTGTCCCACCGCCCCCGAGGTGGCTGGCCTGAGGCGTTCACGACACAATATCCGTCATGACAGGCCCCACGACCGACACCGACGCCGCTGTGCCGCGCCGGGTCCTGATCGCTGAAGACGAAGCGCTCATCCGAATGGATCTCGCCGAGATGCTCCGAGAGGAGGGTTACGAGATCGTCGGGGAGGCCGGCGACGGACAGGAAGCCGTCGAACTGGCCGAGCGCCATCAGCCGGATCTGGTGATCATGGATGTGAAGATGCCGCGACGCGACGGCCTCGACGCGGCCTCGGAGATAGCCAGCAAGCGGATCGCCCCGATTGTGGTGTTGACCGCCTTCAGCCAACGCGACTTGGTGGAGCGGGCGCGGGACGCCGGCGCGATGGCCTATCTGGTCAAGCCATTCACCATCAGCGACCTCATCCCGGCCATCGAATTGGCCGTCAGCCGCTTCAGTGAGATCGCCGAGCTCGAACGCGAGGTGGCTTCGCTGTCCGACCGGCTGGAGACCCGCAAGCTCGTGGAGCGCGCGAAGGGGCTGCTGCAGAGCGAACAGGGCATGACCGAGCCCGAGGCCTTCAAGTGGATTCAACGGGCCGCGATGGACCGCAGGACCACGATGAAGCGGGTGGCCGAAGTCGTCCTGGAGACCTTGGATCCGTCCAAAGACGCGTGAGTGTGAACCCACGGCGTCCAGTGTGAGCTGGTGGTGCAGACACGCCGACGCCAGCCACCGTGGTCGCACACTGAAAGCCGTGGTTGCACAATGCCAGCGGCGGTAGACCTTAACGCGCGACGATCACCGACGAGCCGTGCCCGAACAGGCCTTGGTTGGCGGTGACGCCGACTTTGGCGTTCTCGACCTGCCGGCCGGTGGCCTGGCCCCGCAGCTGCCAGGTCAACTCGCAGACCTGGGCGATCGCCTGGGCGGGAATGGCCTCGCCGAAGCACGCCAGCCCGCCCGACGGGTTGACCGGGACCCTGCCGCCGATCGTGGTCGCGCCGCTGCGCAGCAGCTCCTCGGCTTCACCCTTGGCGCATAGGCCCAGGTGCTCGTACCAGTCGAGTTCCAGCGCGGTGGACAGGTCGTAGACCTCGGCCAGGCTCACGTCCTCGGGCCCGATGCCCGCCTCGGCGTAGGCCGCGTCGAGGATCTGATCCTTGAACACCCGCTCCGGTGCAGCCACGGCAGCGGTGGAATCCGTTGCGATATCAGGCAATTCGGGCAGGTGCTGCGGATAGCGGGGGGTGACCGTGCTGACCGCACGCACCGATGGCACGCCGTCGAGCGAGCCGAGGTGCTTGCGGGCGAACTCGGCGCTGGCCACGATCAGCGCCGCGGCACCGTCGGAGGTGGCGCAGATGTCGAGCTGCCGTAGCGGGTCGGAGACCACCGGACTGGCCAGCACGTCCTCGACCGAAGATTCCTTGCGGTAGCGGGCATTCGGGTTCTGCAGGCCGTGCTGGGAATTCTTCACCTTCACCGCAGCGAAGTCCTCGGAGGTGGCGCCGTAGAGGTCCATCCGCCGGCGCGCGAGCAGCGCGAAATACACCGGGTTCATCGCACCGATGAGGTGAAAGCGCTGCCAGTCGGGGTCGTTCTTGCGCTCACCGCCGACCGGGGCGAACGCGCCCTTCGGCGTGGTGTCGGCGCCGATGACCAGCGCGACGTCGCAGAAGCCGGCCAGGATGTGAGCGCGGGCGCTCTGCAGCGCCTGCGAACCGCTGGCGCAGGCGGCGTAGCTCGAGCTGACCGGCACGCCGTTCCAGCCGAGCTTCTGAGCGAACGTCGACCCCGCGATGAAGCCCGGGTAGCCGTTGCGGATGGTGTCGGCGCCCGCGACCAACTGGATCTGCTGCCAGTCCAGCCCGGCCTCGGCGAGCGCGGCGCGCGCGGCGACCACGCCGTATTCGGTGAAGTCGCGGCCCCATTTGCCCCAGGGGTGCATCCCGGCGCCTAGGATGTAGAGCGGTTCCGGAGCGCTCATGAGGCCACCTTCCACGCGTGCACGAGGCGTTCGACGCCGTTGTCGTCGGTGAACAGGGTCATGGTGGTCAGCTCCATCTCGATGCCGACTTTCAGGTCCGCCGCGAGCGTGCCCTCGACCACCTTGCCGAGTACGATGATTCCCTCGTGGGCCAACTCCACCGCGGCGATGGCGAACGGCTCAAACGGGTCGGCCACCGGGTAGGGCGCGGGTGGCGGGTACCGGTTTTCGGTGTAGCTCCACAGCGTTCCCCGGGTCGACAAAGCTACGGACTCTAGGGCATCGCTGGCGCAGGCAGGGTTGGGGCAGTTGTTCTCTCGCGGCGGGAAGACGTAGGTGCCGCATTCGGGGCACTTGCTGCCGATCAGATGGGGATTTCCGGCGTCATCGGTGGCGAACCACCCGTCGATCGCGGGTTCATGACTGGTGACCTCTGGCACTGGGCCAGACTACCCAGCTCAAACCCAAAACTGAAACGTGTTGCAGTTCTCCTGGTGGCACGGCTGGGGCGCCTGGCCCGTCACACCGGGTGCTTAGAGTGAGACCCGTGCCCGCCACGAAAACCACTACGAAGGCCAGCGAGGAACAAACCGCGCCGACGCTGATGCTGCTGGACGGCAATTCGCTGGCGTTTCGGGCGTTCTATGCGCTGCCCGCCGAAAACTTCAAAACCCGCGGCGGGCTTACCACCAACGCGGTCTACGGCTTCACCGCCATGCTGATCAACCTGCTGCGCGACGAAGCCCCGACCCATATCGCCGCGGCGTTCGACGTGTCCCGGCGGACGTTCCGCTCCGAGCGCTACCCGGAGTACAAGGCGAACCGGTCGGCAACGCCGGACGAGTTTCGCGGCCAGATCGACATCACCAAGGAAGTCCTCGCGGCACTGGGGATCACCGTGCTCGCCGAGGAGGGGTTCGAGGCGGACGACCTGATCGCGACCCTGGCCACGCAGGCCGAAAACGAGGGCTACCGGGTGCTGGTGGTCACCGGCGACCGCGACTCGTTGCAGTTGGTCAGCGACAACGTGACGGTGCTGTATCCGCGCAAGGGGGTCAGCGAGTTGACCCGGTTCACCCCGGATGCCGTCGTCGAGAAGTACGGGCTGACGCCCACGCAGTACCCCGACTTCGCCGCCCTGCGCGGCGATCCCAGCGACAATCTGCCCGGCATCCCCGGCGTGGGGGAGAAGACCGCCTCCAAGTGGATCGGCGAATACGGGTCGCTGCAGGCGCTGGTGGACAACGTCGACTCGGTGCGCGGCAAGGTGGGTGACGCGCTGCGCGAACATCTGGCCAGCGTCATCCGCAACCGCGAGCTGACCGATCTCGTCAAGGACGTGCCGTTGTCCCAAACCCCGGACACGTTGCGGCTGCAGCCGTGGGATCGCGACCAGATTCACCGGCTCTTCGACGACTTGGAGTTCCGGGTGTTGCGGGACCGGTTGTTCGAAACGCTGGCCGCGGTGGAGCCCGAGGTGGACGAGGGTTTCGACGTGCGCGGCGGCGCGCTGCAAGCCGGCGAGCTGGCCGTGTGGTTGGCCGAGCACAGCTCGGGAAAGCGGTTCGGCCTCGCCGTCGTCGGTACCCACCTGGCCTACGACGCCGACGCCACCGCGCTGGCAATCGTCTCCGCCGACGGCGAGGGCCGCTACATCGACACCGCGACGCTGGATCCCGAAGACGAAGCGGCGCTGGCGTCTTGGCTGGCCGACCCCGGCCCGCCCAAGGCGCTGCACGAAGCCAAGCTGGCGATGCACGACCTGGCCGGACGGGGCTGGACGCTGGCCGGCGTCACCTCCGACACCGCGCTGGCGGCCTATTTGGTGCGCCCGGGGCAGCGCAGCTTCTCCCTCGACGACCTTTCGCTGCGCTACCTGCGCCGCGAACTACGCGCCGAAAACCCTGAACAGCAACAGCTTTCGCTGCTCGATGATACCGAGGGCACCGACGACCAGGCGGTGCAGACGCTGATCTTGCGCGCCGTGGCGGTGCTGGATCTGGCCGAAGCGCTCGACGAAGAGTTGGCCCGCATCAACTCCACCTCGCTGTTGAGCGGCATGGAGCTGCCGGTGCAGGCGGTGCTGGCGGGGATGGAAAACGCCGGTATCGCAGTCGATTTGGACCTGCTCAACGAGCTGCAGAGCGATTTTGCCCACCTGATCCGCGACGCGGCCGAGGCGGCGTATGCGGTGATCGGCAAGCAGATCAACCTGGGCTCGCCAAAACAGTTGCAGGCGGTACTCTTCGACGAGCTGGAGATGCCGAAGACCAAGCGCACCAAAACCGGCTACACCACCGACGCGGATGCCCTGCAATCGCTTTTCGACAAGACCGGCCATCCGTTCCTGCAGCATCTACTGGCCCACCGCGATGCCACCCGGCTCAAAGTCACCGTCGACGGGTTGCTGAACTCGGTGGCCTCGGATGGGCGCATCCACACCACGTTCAACCAAACCATCGCCGCGACGGGCAGATTGTCGTCGACCGAGCCGAATCTGCAGAACATTCCGATCCGCACCGAGGCGGGCCGGCGGATTCGCGATGCGTTCGTCGTCGGCGATGGCTACAGCGAGCTGATGACGGCCGACTACAGCCAGATCGAGATGCGGATCATGGCGCACCTGTCCAAGGACGCGGGTCTCATTGAGGCGTTCAACACCGGGGAGGACCTGCACTCATTCGTCGCCTCGCGGGCATTCGGTGTGCCGATCGAAGAGGTCACCGCCGAGTTGCGCCGGCGGGTCAAGGCGATGTCCTATGGCCTCGCCTACGGATTGAGCGCCTACGGACTGTCCGCCCAGCTGAAAATCTCCACCGAAGAAGCCAAAGACCAGATGGAGCAATACTTCGCCCGGTTCGGCGGGGTGCGTGACTACCTGATGGACGTCGTGGACCAGGCCCGCAAGGACGGTTACACGTCAACGGTCTTCGGCCGCCGGCGCTACCTCCCGGAACTTGACAGCAGCAACCGTCAGGTGCGCGAAGCCGCCGAGCGCGCGGCGCTCAACGCGCCGATTCAGGGCAGCGCGGCCGACATCATCAAGGTGGCGATGCTCGAGCTCGACAAGGCGATCGCAGACGCCGGTCTTTCCTCGCGGATATTGCTGCAGGTGCACGACGAGCTGCTGTTCGAGGTCGCGTCCGGCGAGCGAGAACAGCTGGAGGCGTTGGTACGCGACAAGATGGGCTGCGCCTATCCGCTCGACGTCCCGCTCGAAGTCTCGGTGGGTTACGGCCGCTCATGGGACTCCGCCGCGCATTAGGCGGCGATCCGGACGGTGTGGCGCACGGAGGCCGCCGAGGCGTATCGGCTGCTCAATAACGGTCCCCGAGCCGGCGGTACCGCTCGCTTGCAGGGGACACGTCACGGCGAAAACCGCCTGAAAATGCGCCGTGGCGTCACATTCGGGCAACCGTTCGGCCCGAACAGTCGGCACTGCGTTTGGCCAGCATGTGCACAGTCGAGTAGCCTCGACAGGTAAATCCCAATTGTCCCTACGACCAAACCTGTCCGGAGCAACCCAACAACATGCCGAGTCCCGCCGTCACCTCGCCGCAAGTAGCCGTCAACGACATTGGCTCGAGCGAGGACTTTCTCGCCGCAATAGACAAAACGATCAAATATTTCAACGATGGCGACATCGTCGAAGGCACGATCGTCAAAGTGGACCGGGACGAGGTGCTCCTCGATATCGGCTACAAGACCGAAGGGGTCATCCCCGCCCGCGAACTCTCCATCAAGCACGATGTCGACCCCAATGAGGTCGTTTCCGTCGGTGATGAGGTCGAAGCCCTGGTCCTCACCAAGGAGGACAAAGAGGGTCGCCTGATTCTCTCCAAGAAGCGCGCGCAGTACGAGCGCGCCTGGGGCACCATCGAGGCGCTCAAGGAGAAGGACGAGGCCGTCAAGGGCACCGTCATCGAAGTGGTCAAGGGTGGCCTGATCCTCGACATCGGGTTGCGCGGCTTCCTGCCCGCCTCGCTGGTGGAGATGCGACGGGTGCGCGATCTGCAGCCGTACATCGGCAAGGAGATCGAGGCCAAGATCATCGAGCTCGACAAGAACCGCAACAACGTGGTGCTGTCGCGGCGCGCGTGGCTGGAGCAGACCCAGTCCGAGGTGCGCAGCGAGTTCCTCAACCAGCTGCAGAAGGGCGCCATCCGCAAGGGTGTCGTCTCCTCCATCGTCAACTTCGGTGCATTCGTCGACCTCGGCGGTGTGGACGGTCTGGTGCACGTTTCCGAGCTGAGTTGGAAGCACATCGACCACCCGTCCGAGGTCGTCCAGGTCGGTGACGAGGTCACCGTGGAGGTGCTCGACGTCGACATGGACCGCGAGCGGGTTTCGTTGTCACTCAAGGCGACTCAGGAAGACCCGTGGCGTCACTTCGCCCGTACCCACGCCATCGGCCAGATCGTGCCCGGGAAGGTCACCAAGCTGGTTCCGTTCGGTGCGTTCGTGCGTGTCGAGGAGGGCATCGAAGGCCTGGTGCACATCTCCGAATTGGCCGAGCGCCACGTCGAGGTCCCCGACCAGGTGGTTGCCGTCGGCGACGACGCAATGGTCAAGGTCATCGACATCGACCTGGAGCGCCGCCGGATCTCGCTGTCGCTCAAGCAGGCCAACGAGGACTACACCGACGAGTTCGACCCGGCGAAGTACGGCATGGCCGACAGCTACGACGAGCAGGGCAACTACATCTTCCCCGAGGGCTTCGACTCCGAGACCAACGAATGGCTCGAGGGATTCGACAAGCAGCGCACCGAGTGGGAGGCGCGCTACGCCGAGGCCGAGCGCCGGCACAAGATGCACACCACGCAGATGGAGAAGTTCGCCGCCGCCGAGGCCGCCGGGCACCCCGAGCAGTCGCCGGGCAACGGTGCTCCTCCGGAGAAGGCGGGCGGATCGCTGGCCAGCGATGCCCAATTGGCCGCTCTGCGGGAGAAACTCGCCGGCAACGCGTGATCCTTACCTGAGGACGCCATGCTGCGTATCGGGTTGACCGGTGGCATCGGCGCCGGCAAGTCGGCGCTGTCGTCCGCGTTCGCGCAACGCGGCGCCGTCATCGTCGACGGGGACGTCATCGCGCGTGAGGTCGTTCAGCCGGGAACCGAGGGCCTGGCCTCGCTGGTCGAGGCGTTCGGAAGCGACATTCTGCTTCCGGACGGATCGCTGGATCGACCGGCCCTGGCCGCCAAGGCTTTCCGCGACGACGAGGCTCGCAAGACGTTGAACGGGATCGTCCACCCGCTGGTGGGCAATCGCCGTTCGGAGATCATCGCCTCGGTGCCCGAGGATTCCGTTGTGGTCGAAGACATTCCGCTGCTGGTGGAGTCCGGGATGGCGCCGCTGTTCCCGCTCGTCGTCATCGTGTTCGCCGATGTCGAGGTGCGGCTGCGGCGCCTGGTCGACCAGCGCGGCATGCCGGAAGATGACGCCCGCGCGAGGATCGCCGCGCAGGCCAGCGATGAGCAGCGGCGGGCGGTCGCCGACATCTGGCTGGACAACTCGGGCAGCACCGAGGACTTGGTCCAGCACGCCCACGACGTGTGGAACAACCGCATCGTCCCGTTCGCGCACAACCTGAGCGCGCACCAGATCGCCCGGGTTCCGGCCCGGTTGGTGCCGCCCGACCCGAGTTGGGCGGATCAGGCGCAACGAATCGTGAACCGCCTGCGGACCAGCTGCGGTCACCGGGCGCTGCGTGTCGATCACATCGGCTCGACCGCCGTGCCGAACTTCGCCGCCAAGAACGTCATCGACGTCCAGATCACCGTCGAATCCCTCGCCGTCGCAGACGAACTCGTCGAGCCGTTGCTGTCCGCTGGGTACCCGCGGGTCGAGCACATCAGCGAGGACGTGGCCAAGGACGACGAAGCGGCCCTGTGGCGCAAGCGCATTCACGCCTCGGCCGACCCAGGCCGGCCGACGAACGTGCATATCCGGGTGGACGGCTGGCCCAATCAGCAGTTCGCCCTGCTGTTCGTCGACTGGCTCAAGGCCAACCCCGATGCGCGTGCCGCCTACCTGTCGGTCAAGCAGGCGGCTGAAAAGCAAGCGGACGGCGAGACCGCTTCCTACATCGAGGCAAAGGAGCCGTGGATGCTCGACGCCTACCGGCGGGCGTGGGAGTGGGCGGACTCGACCGGCTGGCGGCCGTAGGCCGCCCTGTCAGCGCGTCGCGCGCGCCAGTAGGTAGCGCCGCTCGGGCAGGCTGCGAGTGCGTTGGGCCGCAAGGAGATAGTGCTCCCGCGCGGCGTCCCGCTCGCCGAGTTCATCGAGGAGATGCGCCCGGACGGCGTCCACGCGGTGGTGGCCGCGCAGGGCGGGATCCGTCGCGGCTTCGTCGAGCGCGTCGAGACCGGCAGCGGGCCCGCGCACCATTGCCACGGCGACGGTCCGATTGAGCGCGACCATGGGCCCGGGCGTGAAGGCGACCAGAACGTCGTATAGCGCGAGGATCTGCGGCCAATCGGTCGCGGCGAAGTCGGTCGCCTCGTCGTGCACGGCGGCGATCGCTGCCTGCAGTTGGTAGGGACCCGGCTTCGCCACGGGCAGCGTCGCTTCGACGATCGCGACACCCTCGGCGATGGCGGATTGATCCCACCGGCTGCGGTCCTGCTCGGCGAGCGGAATCAGCGCGCCGTCCGGGCCGGTGCGGGCGTTCCGCCGCGCCTCGGTCAGCAGCATCAGAGCGAGCAAACCGGCGACCTCGCCCTCGTCGGGCAGGCTGGTCCGCAACTGCCGGGTCAACCTGATGGCTTCGCTCGTGAGCTCCACCCGGTTCAGAGCCTCTCCCGATGTGGCGGTGTGGCCTTCGTTGAAGACCAGATATAGCGTGCTCAACACCGCGGGCAGCCGCTCGTCGCACTGGCGCGCCGTCGGCGTCCGAAATTGCGCACCCGTTTCCCGGATGCGCGCCTTGGCCCGGCTGATTCGTTGCCCGACCGTCGCTTCGGGAAGGAGCAGGGCGCGCGCGATCTCCGCGGTGGTCAGGCCGCCGAGCGCGCGCAACGTCAGCGCGACCTGCGATGGTGCGGTGAGCTCGGGGTGGCAGCACAAAAACAGCAGGGCCAGCGTGTCGTCAACCTCCGGCACCGCCCCGAACGCCGGCTCCAGCGTGTAGGAGTGCTCGCGGCGCCGGCGTGCGGCCTCGCTGCGATAGGTCTCGATCAGCCGCCGCGACGCGGCCGTGATCAGCCAGCCGGTCGGGTTTTTCGGGACGCCGTCCACCGGCCAGCTACGGGAGGCCGCGAGCAGCGCCTCCTGTACCGCGTCTTCGCAGTCGTCGAAGTCGCCGTTGCGGCGCACGAGCACGCCGAGCACACGCGGGGCGAGCTCGCGCAGCAGCCCGAGGGCGTCATCGGATTGCGGAGCGGGGCTCACATATCCATCCCCCTCAGATCCAGCACCGGCCGGACCTCGACGAGACCCCACACCGCATCGGGCACCCGCGCCGCGATCTGCAGGGCGCGGTCCTCGCCGTCGCAGTCGACCAGCAGGAAGCCGGCCAGATGCTCCTTGGCCTCGGCGAAGGGCCCGTCGCTGATCACCGTCTGGTTGTCGTCGACCTTGACTCGTTTCGCCAGAGCGGGATCCGCGAGGCCTTCGCTCGCCACGAGCTCACCGGATTCGGCGAGCTCCGCGCTGAGCGCGACGTGATCGTGGCCGAACCGCTCCCGCATGTCCTCGGGCAACGCCTTCCAGCGCTCGAGGAACTGCGGATTGCTCTGGATCAGGATCATGTACTTCACTACGGCCTCCCGGCATCTCCGCGAATCTGAAAAAGTATTGCGCTCCTGTGTCGAAACCGGGGCGCCTGATTCGACACCCCTGTAAAGGCACCGCTTCAAGGGCCCCACGAGAAGGGATCAAACATGCAGATCAGCCGCACCGGAACCGACATACATGCTGTTCTCGACAAGCTCGTGGCCGCGCACGCCGCGCATGACGCCGAGGCGCTTTTCGCGCTCAACACGAACGACATGGTGGCGTATTCGCTTGCGCCGCCGCTACAGCAGGGCCCCGACACCCCGTACGGCACCGTGGCGGGAATCCAGGCGTGGTTCGCGGGATTCGAGCGCCCGATGGAGATCTCCTTCCGCGACCCGGTCGTGACGCAGGACGGCGACCTCGCGTTCGTCCATTCCCTGACGAAGATGACATTCACCCGTGCCGGTGAAAGCGAATCGCACTCGACCTGGTACCGCTCGACCTTCGGCCTGCGCCGCATCGACGGTTCCTGGCGTATCGCGCACCGGCACGACTCGACACCGTTCTACATGGACGCGTCGTTCCGCGCGGCCACCGACCTCGAACCCTGAGCGATGTACGTTGTGCTGCAGGTAGGTTCAGCCCGGCAAGGGCGTGCCGCACTGCAGCACACCGCTGTTCGGGTCGGCGTTTCCGGGTGTGGGTTTGACCATCTGGTCGGTCTGGGTGAAAACATTGTCGTCGGAGTCGATTTCGCAGTGCACGTTTGCCGCGTAAGGGAAATGCAGCACGATCCGCATGCCGGCCTGCTGCGGGTCGGGAAGCACGGTGTTGGCCTCGAATACATTGCCGGGCATGGAAGGCAGGGTGGTGGTGTTCGTCTGGCCGCCGTTGGTGATGAAGGTCGCCTGGGTACCCGTCGTCAGCGCGTCGATCCTGGTGCGGTAAGTGATGTTGTGCAGGTCCGCCCGCGCGGTCGGCGGCACCACCTGAGCGCCGAGGGCGACGACCGTCACCGCGGCGAAGGGCAGCAGTCGACGGGCCGCGCAGCTCATAATTGCCGAGATTACGCGCAGCTGATTCTCCGAACCAATAGTCAGGGCTGGCAGCGCGCACACCACAGCGTCGTACGGCCAGCCACCCGACTGTGGTCGAGACGGGTGCCGCAGCGCGGGCAGTGCGGGTCCGGATCGTCGCGTGCCCCGGTGAGCCAGCGCGAAAGGCCAGGAACCCGACCGTGGCGTACCGCGGTGCTCAGCACTTGCGTCATTGCACGATGCAAATCCTTGACGGCGTCGTCGCCCAGCTCCGCTACCGGAAGGGTGGGCCGCAGTTTGGCCCGCCAGCAGATTTCGTCGACGAGCAGGTTGCCCAGCCCCGCGATCACCGACTGGTCCATCAGCGTCGGCTTCAGCGGCCTGGACCCCTTGCGCCGCCCGGCAATCACGTCGCGAAACTCTCGCAGGCCCATGCCCAGCGCGTCGGGCCCCTGCGAACCCAATAGGTCGGCGAGCTCGTCGTCGTCGGCGAGCCAGACCCCGCGCAGCTTGCGGAGGTCGGCATAGCGCAGTTCACCTTGGTCGAGCGACACCACCAGTCGCTCATACTTTTCCGGCTCGGCGTCGGCTTTGGCGTAGTACGGGTGCCCGGTCATGCCGCTGTGGATCAGCAGCGTCGGACCGTCGGTCGGCAGTATCAGCCATTTGCCGTGCCGGCGCGGGGCTTCGAAGCGGTGCCCGGCCAGGCGCCGGGCGAGGGCGGCGGCGGTGGCGTTGCGCAGAATTCCGGGGTCGCGGACGTCTACGTGTTGAATTCGTTGGCCGGGCAAGGTTTTAGCCAGCTCCCGCCGGAACCCTTCGACATCCGGCAGTTCAGGCACGAAGTTTCGCTAATCGTTCGAGCGGCCCTGTCAGCGAGCGGGAGTGCCGAAACATGTCTGCCCACGGATCGCCTTGCCCAGCGAGCCGTTTGGGAACATCGCGAATGCTGAACCGATCGGCGCGCAGACCGCGCGTGTCCAGTTCGTCCCACTGCAGCGGGGTGGCCACCGGCGCACCCGCGCGGGCGCGCACCGAGTAGGGCGCGACGGCGGTCTGCGCGTAGCCGTTGCGCATGACGTCCAGGTAGATGCGGCCCTCGCGTTTGTCTTTGCGGGCTTCCACGGTGCGGTGCGCGTCGTCGTCGGGGTTGCTGTCCTGGACGACGAAAGGCATGTCACGGGCATACCCGCCGTCCGATCGAGAAAACGGCTACCGTCCGCGCCAGGTCAGTGGCATGCCGTGGTGTGCCAGCCACCGCGACAGGTCATAGCCGTTGGCGGCCAGGCCATCGACGGCGGCCACGGCGCGTCGCACCGCCCGCTCGGCCACCTCGGGCGTCAGCAATCCGTGGCGGCCGGCGTCCAGCAGCTCGTCGATATCGGTGAGTTCGGCACTGGCGCCGGTGCGGACCTCGATGTCCAAATAGTGGTCCTCGGAATGCCACACGGTGGGGCCGGGCAGGTATTGGCCCACATCCAGGTAGTAGTCATGGTCGCGTTCATGCCCGGGATTGAAGTGAAACACGGTGGCGCGCAAGCCCAACGACGGCAGTAGCCACGACTCGAGGTAATGGAACTGGACGCGACCGGGAGTGGGGCGGGCGATGTAGAGGCCCCAGGGCTGCACTGCGTACTCGTCGACGGTCCGCACGATGCCCTTGGGATCGGTGTTGGTGCGGGCCAGGAGGTCGAACGTCTCGTGCTTCGGCGGGTGAATGGTGTCACCCTACCGCTGCTGGGCGATTCGTTATCGGCGCAAGCGGATCTTCCATCGCACGAAGCCGGCGTAGAAGAGCGACAGGGCGGCCAGCATGCCCATGTCGAGCAGCCAGATCTTCGACGTGTGTTGCCAGAACCGATCCTGGGACAGCAGCGAATCGGGCACCAGGTGGCGCAGATCCACCGTCGACGATGCCGCGGCGTAGCCCCAGCGCGCCGGCATCGCCCACGAAAGCTGGTTCAAACCGAGCCGGCCGGTCACCGGCACCATCCCGCCGCACAGCACCAGCTGCGCCATCACCGTCACCACGAACAGCGGCATGATCTGCTCGCTCGAGCGCACCAGCGACGAAATCGCCAGGCCGAGAACGGCCGAGGCGACGCACGTCGCCGCGACGGTCGCGAACAGCTCGACGGTGGCCCCGATGGTCGAGTGGCCGAACAACACCGCGCCGCGTGTGGGGGCGCTCTTGCCGATCACCACGATTGCCGTGACGATCGCCGACTGCAGTATCGCGAACCCGCAGAACACCGCGCTCTTGGCGAGCAAGTAGGCGGTGGTCGACAACCCCACCGCTTGCTCGCGCTGAAAGATGGGGCGTTCGCCGACCAGATCGCGAATTGTCAAGGCGGTGCCCATGAATGCCGCCGCCGGCATCAGCAGGGCCAGTATCTGCGCGGCTTCGTCGGGTGTGCCCGCGGTGGGTGCGGGTAAATGAAAACCGTTGTTGCCCGGCACGGTCAGAGACAGCGAGCCCAGGATGAACGGCAGCAGCGCGAGAAAAGCGAAATAGGCGCGGTCGGCGATCACCAGGCGGACCTGCCGCCGGGCGATGGTCGAGATCTGGCGCCGCACGCTGGTGTGAACCGGTTCGCCGAGGCTGCTCGGCTCGTCGGTCTTGTCCGGCAGGTACTTCTGGGACCGCTTCTCGGCCTCGTTCTGTTCCAGGAAGCGGCGGTTGGCTTCGTCGGGGTCGGCGCCGACCTGGGTGAAGATCTTCGCCCAGTTGGTGGTGCCCATCGCCCCGCCGATCTGGTCGGGCGCGCCGCAGTACGCGGTCTTGCCGCCGGGAGCCATGAGCAATACTTGGTCGCACACGTCCAGGTAGGACAGCGAGTGGGTCACCACCAGCACGACCCGACCGGCATCGGCCAACTGGCGCAGCATCGTCATGACCTGCAGATCCAGCGCGGGATCCAGACCCGAGGTCGGCTCGTCGAGAATCAGCAATGACGGCCCGGTCAGCAGCTCGAGCGCCACCGAGGCGCGTTTGCGTTGTCCCCCGGACAGCTTTTCGACGCGGGTATCGGCGTGCTTGGTCAGGTCGAGTTCTTCGAGCACCTGGGCGACGACCTTGGCACGGTCCGCTTTGCTGGTGTCGGGGGGCAGCCGCAGCTCGGCGGCATAGCCCAGCGCCTGGTTGATGGTCAGCTGGCGATGTACCACGTCGTCCTGCGGGACGATGCCGATCCTGCTGCGCAGGGATGCGTACTCGGCGTGAATGTCGTGGCCCTCGAACGTCACTGAACCGGAGGTCGGGGTGGTGTAACCGGCGATGAGCCGGGCCAGGGTGCTCTTTCCGGCGCCCGAACCGCCGATCACGGCGGTCAACGTGCCGGGGCGCGCGGTCAGCGAGATGTCGTCCAGCAGTTGTTTGCCGTTGTCGACGACGTACTTGACGTTGCGCACTTCGAGACCGCCGGTGCGGGTGGCGGCGCTGCTGTGTTCGGTCAGGGTGCCGTCGCGGAACATCAGGTCGACGTTTCCGATGGTGACGATGTCGTCCTCGGACAGGATGGCCGACCCGACCCGGGTGCCGTTGACGAACGTTCCGTTGACGCTGTTGTCCCGGATCTCGGTGCCCAGTTGGGTGGGCACCAAGCTGGCGTGCTGACGTGAGGCCAAGACATCGGAGACGACGATGTCGTTCTCGGGGGCGCGGCCGATCGTCATGGCGCCGGCCGTGCCCGCGGCCGACGACGCGCGCGGCGAGAGCAATTTCACAAAACGCGTCGCCAGGTTCGACACGTCGGCCGTCTTGGCGTCGATCACAGTGAATTCCGCTGCGGGCGTGGCGGATGGCTGGGGCGGTGGCCCGGTTTCGCCCGCGCCGGGGGGCGTGACCTGCAACCTTGCCGGCGAGCCGGGGTCGATGACGGTCGTCTCCTCGGGTGGTGTGCCTCGTGGCGCCGGTGGCGGTGGCACGCGGGGCGGTGGCGCCTGTCGCGGCGGCACCGCCGGCTGTCGCGGCGGTGCATTCGGCGGCCTCGCCGGCTGCCCGGGTGGTGCGGGACGCGACTGCGCGCCCTGCGGACCGCCGCGCGCCGGGCTCCTGTTCGCGCCGCCGGGCCGGCTCTGGGGGCGCTGCGGCGGGCGTGTCGGATTCGTTTGCTCAGCAAGCGCCGACCAGGCCAGGGTCGGCGGCCCGGAGTCGTGGCTCGGCCGGGTTCGGGGCGGCAGGCCGGCATGACCCGTCTGCGGTCCGATCGCAAACGTAAGTCGCGGTCCTTGCGGGTTTCCGACGTTAATGCTCTGGCCGTCGTGGATATCGACCACCGGCATCCGGTAGCCGTTGAGGTAGGTCCCGTTCAGCGAGCCGTTGTCGATTGCCAGCCAACGGCCTTGATCGAACCGCAGGATCAGATGCGCGCGCGAGATCCTCGGATCGACGATGCGCACGTCGGCCTGTTCATCGCGTCCGACGACCACCTCGTGGCCGGCCGCAAAGGATCGTTGGGACCCGTCATGCCGAATTGTCAGGATGGGCGGGGCGGGTCGAGTCACTACTCAAGTATCGGCCCGGATTGGCAGTGCGCTCTATTGGACTCAGCTGTGACTTCGCTTTGTTTCAATTCGGCGACTCATAGCGCATTCATAGCCTGCTGCGATGAATCGCCTACTGCGGTGGGGCATTATTCGATCGGGGAAGGGTAGCGATCTTCGATTGTGTCCGCTGGTGCCCAGCACAGTGTCGTGCTGGCCGACAGCGAGACGGAGTACAGGGCCCAATCGCGATGCGCATGCCCGTGGTGTGCGATCCGCATCACATTGCGGCGACACCTCGGCGGTGCCGGGACACGAGGGGGCGAGACATTGACGAACGAGCACAAGGGAACTACGCGGCGCATCAGCGTCGGGCGAGTGCTGCTGAGCAATCCGCGACAAGCCCGGGAGGCGTTGCGCGCGGGTTTTCACTCGTTGCCGGCCATGCCCATCGGTCAACTGTTCCGCCGGATACCCCCCATCGATTCGGCGCCGAACTCCGAACCCGCAGTGGCGCAACAGCCCAACGAGTCCTCTGAGTCGCGCCTTGCGGTGAGTAACGGCGCGTCGTTCGCCGGCTACACGATTCTGCGGAAGCTGGGCGCCGGCGGCATGGCCGAGGTTTATCTCGCTCTGCATCCCAGGCTGCCCCGGCGTGACGTGATCAAGGTCCTCGCCGAGGCGGTAACCGCCGACCCCGAGTTCCGCGAAAGATTCAATCGGGAGGCCGATCTCGCGGCGACGCTGTGGCATCCGCACATCGTCGGTGTGCACGACCGTGGCGAATTCAACGGGCATCTGTGGATTTCGATGGACTACGTCGAGGGCACAGATGCCTCGCGGCTGGTCAAGGAGAACTACGCCGAGGGGATGCCGATCCGCGAGGTGTGCGCCATCGTGCAAGCGGTCGCGGGCGCGCTGGACTACGCCCACGATCGCGGCCTGCTGCACCGCGACGTCAAGCCCGCCAACATCCTGCTCGCCCATCCCGAAGAGGGAGAGCGTCGAATCCTGTTGGCGGACTTCGGTGTCGCACGTCACCTGGGGGACATCAGCGGGATCACCGAAACCAACGTCGCGGTCGGAACGGTGGCGTACGCCGCGCCCGAGCAGCTGACGGGTTCGCCCATCGACGGGCGGGCGGACCAATATGCGTTGGCCGCAACGGCTTTCCATCTTCTCACCGGGGCACCTCCGTTTCAGCACTCCAACCCGATCGCGGTGATCAGTCAGCACCTGCACGAAGACCCCCCTCGACTCAGCGATTTCCGACCCGAGCTGGCCGAGCTCGACGAGGTGTTCTTCCGAGCCCTCGCCAAACAACCGGAGGAGAGGTTCGAGCGGTGCCGTGCGTTCGCCACCGCCGTCAGCGAGTCGCTAAGCGATGTCTCGGAAGTCGGCGGCGGTTTCCAGCCCTGCGCCGCCGTAGCGACGCCGCATCGCCGGCACGGGCCCGGTGGCGTCATCGTTGGGCTGAGTCAACGGTTTTCGTCGAAGACCCGATGGGCGACCGCGCTGGTGTGTGCGGTCCTCATCGCCGTCGCGGCGACCTGGTCGATCCTCTACTCCGTCCAGCCCGTCACGCCGCCGAGCAACCCCGCGCTCGCGTCGAAACCGTCCGTCCCGGCCGCGAGTGCCACACCCGCCCCGGGCGGGCCGGTGCGCGGACCGGTGCTCCAAGGGACGTACAAGCTGAACTACGACCAGACCAAGCGCACCACCAATGGCATCTCGATCCGGCATGCCGGGGCCGTCACCAGCTGGTGGGCGTTCCGGTCGGTATGCACCACCAACGGATGTGCGGCCACTGGTACCCAGCTGGACGATCCAACCCATCAAGTGGCCAACACCATCGATGGCGGACAGACCGACACCCTGCGCTTCGTCGGTGGCTACTGGCAGGGCACTCCGGCGCAGCAGCGGGTGGGCTGCGCTCAGCCCAATGGACAGGTCAGGGCCACCCAGCAGGAAACCATCGCCTGGTCGCTGGCGCCGCAGGCCGACGGCACGCTGCGCGGCACCTTGACCGAGACGGTGCTGAGCAATGAGTGCGGCGCCCAGGGGGCGGTGGTGCGGGTGCCTGTGGTGGCCACCCGGACCGGCGATGCGCCCGCCACGCTGACGTTGAGCGATCCCACCCAGGTGATCAACACCTCGACCACCGCGTCGGCCCCGGCGCCGCCGGTGCTCGGCGGGCTGTGCAGTGACGTCGGCAAGGTCGCCTACGACCCGACCAACAACGAGCAGATCGTCTGCGAAGGCAGCAGCTGGGCCAAGGCGCCGATCACGATGGGCGTACACGCCGCCGGCAGCTCATGCGACCGGCCGGGCACGCCGGTGTTCGCCATGAGCACGTCCAGCGACGGCTACCTGCTGCAATGCGATCCAATCACCCGGACGTGGACGCGGCCGGCTGGGTAGTTTCCAGGGTCGGAGTCTTCGCGCACCAATAGATGAGCCTCGAATCCGCTACCGCATCCGCTAGCACGTTCGAGAATCACCCTGTACTTCTTGAGAGGTACGGACGTGACGGATGTGGCTGGGCGCCTGGCGCTGACCCGACGGACCAGCTCGACGACACTTGTCGGTGATCGGTTCTACCCTGGTGGCATGGCATTCGCCACGGAACATCCCGTAGTAGCGCATTCGGAGTATCGCGCTGTCGACGACGTCGTGCGCGTCGGCGGCGACTTCGAGGTGGTCAGCCCGCACGATCCCGCCGGAGATCAGCCGGCCGCCATCGAGGAGCTGCAACGCCGGATCAGGGCGGGGGAGCGCGATGTCGTGTTGCTCGGCGCCACCGGTACCGGAAAATCGGCCACCACCGCCTGGCTCATCGAGCGGCTGCAGCGGCCCACCCTGGTGATGGCACCCAACAAGACGCTGGCCGCCCAGCTGGCCAATGAGCTGCGAGAAATGTTGCCGCACAACGCGGTCGAATACTTCGTCTCGTACTACGACTACTACCAACCCGAGGCGTACATCGCGCAGACCGATACCTACATCGAGAAGGACAGCTCGATCAACGACGACGTGGAGCGGCTACGGCACTCCGCGACGTCCTCGTTGCTGTCGCGCCGCGACGTGGTCGTGGTGGCGTCGGTGTCGTGCAT
>NZ_DASUHS010000210.1:0-64188 GCF_036273375.1 Mycobacterium sp.
TGCGTTTTGCGGAAGCTGGCTAACTGAACTGCGGGGGCTCCTACCGTCGGTGCACGTAACGGATGCGCTGCTGGAAAACCCGCGAGCTAACCGATTGGGACACAACCCGCCACCGGAACGTTCATCGAACCGGCCTAAGTGGGACGAGGGCTGCTGCGCCCGTCGCACGGCGTGGCACCTCCGTGATCGATTCGCGCGAGCGTATGGCGCATTTCGGTCGGTGCGATGCCACCGCTCTCGTTTGCGTACGGATGGTCGAGAAAAGAGGCCACGAAGGGCGGGTCGCCAACAAGAACCTTTCCGGCGGTTTCAATTGGACCGAATATGAAGGGAATTGCCCGCGGCGCGGCGGCCGGCCGAGCCGCGTGACCTTCGCCCGGCGTGTGGCGACCTAGGTCGGCGGGAGAAGGTCAAGTCCCACAAAGCGCGGAAAAGAGGACTAGCATCGATGCCGTGCGTGTGAGGGAAGAAACGTAGCGCCCGTCGCTTCGTCAAGGCACAAAGACTTGCCAAGCCTGCGATGCGAAAGTCAGTCGCGACACTGATGGCCGTTGGAGCCGTGATGCTCAGCGGGGCTATCGCACGCGCTGAGAACCAGCCGACACCACCTCCTCCCGGCCCTTCGTTCTACACACCGAAATGCCTGAGTTTCGACTCCAATCCGCCGGCGCACTGGAACTATTTGCCCTGCGGTTGGACAACGGATGGCAAGCGGTGGATTCCGCTGCCCCCGCCGTAGCCGGCACTGACGCAAGTCGGCGACGACAGTCCTCTGAAAAGCCTTCAGCCGCCAGCTAACTGACTTTGCGGTGTTTACCTCCCCGGCAAGCTAACGCCGCAGACGCCCGCATCCCCCCGGGCGTCTGCGAGCGAAAGCGCCGCTCCCTCGGCCGTCGTTGTTCGCCGGCAACGGCTCTACGGCAACACGGTGTGCATCAGCATCACGTCGTATGCCGACCACAACGACAGGTTGAAATACAGGTCTCGTCCAGACGACCAGGGATGGATCATCGGCGCATAGATCCCGCCGGGCATTTGGAAAGACGACACCAGCGGTTGCTCGGGGCTCCATGGCCCCTGCGGCGTCGGCGCGGTACGTGCCACCACGTCGTTGCTGCCGCCGTTGGTGTACAGCACCAGGTATTGCTTGAGATAACTGTTGTACTGAGCGGACATTTCGCCGACCGGCCCCGGGAAGATCGGTGTGGCCGCGCCCGGGTTGTTCGCCACCCAATGGCCGCCATTGTCGCCGTTCCAGTACTGGTACTTGGTCAAGTCGGGCAATTGATTCGGCGGCACTCGCGAGAGAAAAGCCGCGCCGCCGCGTCCTGACGGCGTGCCGAACTGGTAGAGGTAACCGTCGTTCCCCTTCATGAACGCGCCCATTTGGAAATTCTCATTTCCCGGCGTAAACCCCGCTCCCGGAATGGCATCCGGCGAGGCCGTGCGAACGGTCGTCGGGAAGATCCCCCAGTTCTGGCCATTGTCGTTGGACCTGGCGATCGCCGAGTAGTTCGTCGACCATTCGCCGTCACGGCCCCACTGGCGGATGGACATGTAACTCATGTACTGGGTTCTGCCCATGGACATCGCCGCAGTGGGAATGATGCCCGTCTCGTGCGCGGCCTTGTGAATGGTGTTGACGACCTGCTTGGAAAGCCCGGGCGCCCACACCGGTGAGCCGGAATACCTGTCGTTCGCCACACCGTCGGCGATGTGAATGCCCTTGGACAGATCGTGATCGTTGCTGCGGAACAGGGTGTTGTAACGCCACTGCTGGCCGTGCACCTTGCAATAGCCGAAGGTGTCACCGAAGGCCATCAGTACCTGACGGTTGGCGGGATCACCGTTGTCCCAGGCAATCCCGAGGTCGGTACCGGAGATGCTGAAACGTTGCAGGGTCTTGTTTGGGCCGTTCGGTCCGGTCACCCAGTCGACGAGCGACGTCGGAGCCCCCGCGATCGAAGGAGGCGGCGGTCCAGGCTCGGGTTGCGGCTGCGGCTGCGGTTGTGGAATCGGAGCGGCGTTGGGGCGCAGCTGGTTTGCGTTAGGTGGTAGCGGAACGCCGGGCGCGGGCGGATTGGGCCCGGGTGGCAGCACCTCGGCTTGCGGGTGCAGCGGCGCGGAGTACTGCCGGCCCGGAGCGGTCGGCTTGAGCAATGACGAGATCAGTGGGCCCAGCCTCGGTAGCGGCGCCTGGTCATTCGTATGCGTGGGCCGGCGCCCAGTCGGCGGCTGCACGACGGGCTGGGGCGCCGGCATGGCCGGGGGCGCAGCGGGAGGATCCACGTTCGCCTCGGGTGCCCCGCACGGTGTGGCGTGTGCAATTGGCGCGGGCCCCACCACGAGGACGAATCCGATCGCGGCCGCCGACGCCATCGATAGCGACACACTTCGCAGAAACGCCGACATGTAGCACCTTTCGAGGGGTAGGACACCGCGTTGACGTCCCTTAGCTGGCCCATGTGACGATAGTGATCTGCGGGGCAAATGTGACCAGTGATGAGTTGATAGGTATCCATCCGTGACCGTGTCGCAACGCAGCGCTACCCGCCTAGGCCGCACCGTCGGACGATTAGCTCACCATCCATATGAGCAGATGGAAAGCGTTAGCAGCTTTGCCGGCGTCGGCCCCGAATTGGGCTACCTGACCCGCGCGGTGCCAGGATGGACCACAGACCGGCACCACCGACAGGTGTTGAACGTTGGCCCCCGCCGGCTTGTTGCTGTGCGGCGGGCACTTCATCACCGGCCTCGCGGCATCGGCGCGGCGGTTGCGGGTGCCGAGGCAAGCGACATCGCCAGTTTGCTGGGCGGCACACAAACCGCCGACCGCAGACGATTGGCGCGGCAGGCTGTGTCTCGGCCGAGCAGCGGCGGCGAGCCGTCGATTCGAATCGGTACAAGCGCACCACATTGCCGCAGCTCAGCTCGCATCCGTGCAACCGTCGAAAGGCTCTATTGCACACGCGCAAAACACAAATCATCGATCGCCCGGCGTAGCGCCGACGGCGTGTCATTCAAACGAGATGGGGTCAGCATGTTTGTCGACCCTCATCGGTGGCAATGATCCAGAAGAGGCGTGTGCGTGGGCCGGCCTTCGCACCCGTCTAGGTCCCGTCGGTTCAGCCCGAGAGCCGACGGGGCCGCCCTCTCTTGGGCCCTTTTGCCGACCTACACCGGTCCGCATCGGGTCGCCGATAGGCCTGAACAACCCAGCCGTGCGAGAGTACCGTCGGCGTATGGATGACTCGGCCGGTGTGTGGATTCTCGGTGGTTACCAAAGCGATTTCGCTCGCAACCTCACCAAAGAAGGCCGCGACTTCGCCGCGCTGACCGCCGAGGTCGTCACCGCAACGCTCACCGCGGCCAGGGTCGATGCGGCCGACGTCGAGGTGGTGCACGTCGGCAACGCCTTCGGCGAGATGTTCGCGGGCCAGGGCCACCTCGGAGCGATGCCGGCCACGGTGTGCGATGGCCTCTGGGATACACCCGCTTCGCGGCACGAGGCGGCCTGCGCCTCTGGCAGCGTGGCGGCGCTCTCGGCAATGGCCGATCTGCGATCGGGCGCCTACGACGCCGCGCTGGTGGTGGGCATCGAGTTGGAGAAGACCGTCCCCGGCGACACCGCCGCCCAGCATCTGGGTGCGGCCGCGTGGACCGGGCACGAGGGGGCCGACGCCCGCTACCTGTGGCCATCCATGTTCGCCCAAGTGGCCGACGAGTACGACCGGCGGTACGGCCTGGACGACGCGCACCTGCGGGCCATCGCACAGCTGAACTTCGCAAACGCGCGGCGTAACCCCAACGCCCAAACCCGGGAATGGACCGTCCCCGACCCGATCATCGACGACGACGCGACCAACCCCATCACCGAAGGCCGACTGCGCCGATTCGACTGCAGCCAAATGACCGATGGCGGCGCGGGATTGGTCCTCGTCAACGACACCTATCTGCGCGATCATCCCGATGCGCGCACGATCGCCCGGATCGACGGGTGGGGCCATCGCACGGTCGGGCTGGGTCTGCGACAGAAACTGGATCGCGCTGACGGCGACCCGTACGTCCTGCCCCATGTGCGGGCCGCCGTACTCGACGCGCTGCGTCGCGCACAGCGCAGCCTCGACGATGTCGACGGATTCGAAGTGCATGACTGCTTCACCCCCAGCGAGTACCTGGCGATCGACCACATCGGGCTGACCGGCCCGGGCGAATCGTGGAAGGCAATCGAGAACGGCGAGATCGAGATCGGAGGTCGGCTGCCGATCAACCCCAGCGGCGGGCTGATCGGCGGCGGACATCCGGTCGGAGCCTCCGGCGTGCGGATGCTGCTCGACGCGGCCAAGCAGGTCAGCGACGCCGCCGGGGAGTATCAAGTCGATGGCGCCCAGACCTTCGGCACCCTGAATTTCGGCGGCAGCACCGCCACCACAGTGAGTTTCGTCGTCAGCGGCACCGAAGGCATCTGACCATGGACGTTGAGATCGTCGGCAAGTACCTCTCCACGCTGCCCGAAGACGACGAGCACCCGTACCGCACCGGACCGTGGCGCCCCCAGAGCACCGAGTGGGACGCCGACGACCTCCTCGCGGTCGAGGGTGAGATCCCCCGCGATCTGGACGGCGTCTACCTGCGCAACACCGAGAACCCACTGCACCCGGCGCTGAAGACCTATCACCCGTTCGACGGCGACGGGATGGTGCACGTGGTCGGCTTCCGTGACGGAAAGGCCTTCTACCGCAACCGATTCATCCGCACCGACGGTTTACTGGCCGAGAACGAGGCCGGCGAGCCGCTGTGGCCGGGTCTGGCCGAGCCCGTGCAACTGGCCCGCCGTGATCAAGGGTGGGGCGCGCGTACGAAGATGAAGGACGCGTCGAGCACGGACGTCATCGTCCACCGCGGAATCGCGCTGACCAGCTTCTACCAGTGCGGCGACCTGTACCGGATCGACCCGTACTCGGCAGACACGCTGGGCAAGGAGTCCTGGAACGGCAGCTTTCCGGCCGATTGGGGTGTGTCCGCACATCCCAAGGTAGACAACAGAACCGGTGAACTGCTGTTCTTCAACTACAGCAAGCAAGAGCCGTACATGCACTACGGCGTGGTCGACAACCGCAACGAGCTGACGCACTATGTCGACATCCCGCTACCCGGACCGCGTCTCCCCCACGACATGGCGTTTACCGAGAACTACGCCATCCTCAACGATTTCCCATTGTTCTGGGATCCCCAGCTGCTCGAGCACGACGTACACCTGCCGCGCTTCTATCCCGACATCCCGTCGCGGTTCGCGGTGATCCCGCGCCGTGGCGGCACCGAAGACATTCGCTGGTTCGAGGCCGACCCCACCTTCGTGCTGCACTTCACCAACGCCTACGAGGACGGCGACGAGATCGTGCTCGACGGCTTCTTCGAAGGTGATCCGTCCCCGCTTGATACCGGAGGAACTAAGTGGGACAAGCTATTTCGCTTCCTCGCCCTGGATCGCCTGCAGGCTCGGCTGCACCGATGGCGATTCAATCTGGTTACCGGGGCGGTACGAGAAGAGCGGCTCTCGGAGTCCATCACCGAGTTCGGCACCATCAATCCCGAGTGCGCCGGCGGCGACTACCGCTACACCTATGCTGCCACCGGCAAGCCCGGCTGGTTCTTGTTCGACGGCCTGGTCAAACATGACCTGCGCACCGGAACCGAAGAGGGGTTCTCGTTCGGTGAGGGCGTCTACGGCAGCGAGACCGCGATGGCGCCGCGCGTGGGCGCCACCGGTGAAGACGACGGCTACCTGGTCACCCTTACCACCGACATGAACACCGACGCCTCCTACTGCCTGGTCTTCGACGCCGCCCGGGTCGGTGACGGCCCGGTGTGCAAACTGCAACTGCCCGAACGCATTTCCAGCGGCACCCACTCGACGTGGGCGCCCGGTGCCCAATTGCGGCGCTGGGACACCACCGACTCGGCCGCTAACGCGATCGGACTGTGATGAGCGCCGACAAACACCACCACCACAAGACGCACTGGCCGCTGCGACTGGCGCAGATCGGCGCCATCCGTTTCGCGCGCCGCTCCTCACATTTCGCGGAAACCGTGCACTTTTACCGCGATCTGGTGGGGCTGCCGCTCTACGAGACGTTCGGGGACAGCTACGGAAGCAACGGCGCCATCTTCGGATTGCCCAGCTGGAATCTCACCATGGAAATCGTGGAGGCCGTCGAAGCCGTCGCAGTGGACCATCACGACCAGCTGTGTCTGTACTTTCCCGAGCGGCAGGCGCAGCAAGCAGCCCTTACGCGCCTGCGCGATGCGGGCATCGAGCCCGTCGAACAGCACCCCTACTGGGAGGCCACGGGTGCGGCCACCTTCCGCGACCCGGATGGGCGCGAAATCGTGTTCGCGCCCTTCGTATTCGGTGTCAACGAGCCCGAGAACAGCAGCGCCTCGGGAAAACACGAATTCCCGTCGGCCTGACGGTTCAGCGGCCGGACCGTCCGGAAGCCAAGGCGACGATGACGGCCACCAGCGAGCACGCGACCGCACAGACGGCGGCCCCCGCGCCGACGTACAGCCCGTATTCGGCCGACACCGGCGGGTTGACGTTGAGCTTGTAGTACCAGACCGTCAGCGCCACGATCAGCACCGAAATCAGCAGTGCGGCAACCGAAGTGATCTTCACCGACAAACCGCGACCCATCATCGCGCCGACCACCAACAGGGTCGAGGCCAACAGCACGATGAGCTGACCCGCACCGAACCCCCGGGGCAGCTCCAGGTTGCCGTGGGCGCCGCCGATGGCGTTGGCCCAGCCCCCACCATTAACACCCGTCCGCAGCCACGGCAGCCATGCGCTGGCCGACACCATGACGGCGAAAAGCGCCACCAGCCAACCGGGGCGCAGTCGGCGAGTCATGGTAGCGAGACTAACGGACCCCGACGCCGGCCGACGTGAGCGAGCGTCCCCCTAGCGTGGCGCCGATCGCCGATGGCACCGCCAGGGTGTCCCCCGCAAGGGGGGCGGTGCCCCCCAGCCCGGCGTCGGAGACGAGGCGCTAGGTCTGCAGCGAGGACAGATTGAAGACCGCACCCGTCGGATCGCCCGCCGCGGCCAGCCGTCCGTAGGGGGTGTCCTCGGCGTCGCGCACCACCGTGCCGCCGTTGTCGGCGATCAGCCGCAGGGTCTTATCGACGTCCTCGGCGCCGAAGAAGATCACCCAGTTCGACGGGATGTCCTGTGGCAGGAATGCGGCGCCGTCCATTACGCCGAGCAATTGCTCGTCACCGAATCGCGCCGTGCTGTAACGGAATTCGTCGGTGTCGGAGACGGGCTCGGTCTGCCATCCAAGGACGTCGCGGTAGAAGTCGAGGGCCGCGCCGTAGCCGCGTGTGGTCAGCTGGTGCCACACCGGGGCGCCCGCTGCCCCGATGAGCTCGAAGCCGCGGTGGCCCAGCGGCTGCCACAGTCCGAACACCGCGCCCGCGGGGTCGGTCGCCACAGCCATGTGGCCCTTGGCGGGCACCTCCATCGCCATGCACACCGAGCCACCGGCCCCGGTCACGGCGGCGAGTGTGGTGTCGATCTCGGCGGTGTGGAAGTAGGTGGCCCAGTGGTCGGGCGCCTCGGCTTCGGGCCGGTTGGCCATGATGCCTGCCACGGGGTGGCCGTCCTTGGCGGCATTGACGTAGCCGCCGTACTCGGGTCCGGCGGACTCGAATGTCCAGCCGAAGACCGTGCCGTAGAACTCCCGGGCGCGGGTGACGTCGGACGTGGTCAGATCGATCCAGCATGGAGCGCCCAGCGGGGCGCAGTCACGGATAGGCACGGTGACCTCCTGGTGGTGGTGTCCTGGCCCCGAAGGAAAGGGCTTCACACTTATCGACCGCTGCCAAGCCTAAAACTCATCGGCGCCGGCGATCAGCGATGAGCCCCACCGCCGCCGTTCGTGCTCGGGTCGACTCGGGTGAACACCGTGACGAAGTTTTCCAGCGATTGGTTGATGTCGCCCCGCAGGGCGGCGGCGACGATCAAGCCGATGGGACCGAACAGCGCCGGCCCGCCCAGGTGCACGTCGAAGCTGACGATGGAGCCGTCGTCCTTGGGCGCGATCTTGGCCATCAGCTTGACCTTGACCCCGCCGACGCCATCGCCGTTGAGCGTCATGCCCTCGGGCGGCTTGTAGCGCACGACCGTCCATTTGATCCGGCTGTACATGCCCTTGACCTCGACGATCGACTCGACGACCGTACCCTTTTCTATCTCGTCGGGCAGGATGCTGCGCCACACCCGATGAATGGTCAGCCAGTCCTTATACCGGGACAGATCGGAGGCGTGCTGCCAGGCCACCTCGGGTGCCAGCGGGACATCGATGGATCCGGAAAGCTTCGCCATCGCTCAGTTCTGCTGGTCGCCGGAGTCTGCAGCGCCGGTGGCCTTCCTGGCCTGCTCCTGCACCTGGTGGATGGTGTCGGTGTACTTGCCCTGCGTCTTCTCGTCGACGAACTCGCCGGCCTTGTCGATCGCCATCTCGACCTTGTCGGTGTTCTGCGACAACAGGTCTTTTGCCTTGTCCAGGAAACCCATGCGCCCTCCCTTTTCCCGGCATCGTACTTGGCCGGCGACAAGCCACTGCGGGTGAGTTGGGCGCGCTCAGCGCCACAACCGCGGCTGCACGCCCAGCACTTTGGCGCGGATCCACCACGTGGTCTCGATGGCGGCGGCGCCCAGCACACCGATGCCCAGCGCGGTGGACGTCACCGCGACATTGGACGGGTCGAGCAGGAACGCCTTACGCGCCAGCGGCAGGCTGAAAATCACGACATAGGCCAGGCCTGAAGCGATTACCAGCGCCACCCGCCACCACTGGTACGGTCGGGCCACCACCGCCAGCACCCACAGCGCCGTCATCAGCAACGTGATCAGGGCCGCCGTGGACGCCTGATCCTGTTGGGCGAAGCTGGCGTGACGACCGTGATAGGCCAGCAGGTAGGAGGCGAACGTCGCGGTCCCGACGATCAGTCCGGAGGGCAGCGCGGACGAGAGGACCCGGCGCACGAAGCCCGCGTGGGCGCGTTCGTTGTTGGGCGCCAGCGACAGGATGAACGACGGTATGCCGATGGTGAACCAGGCCGCGATGGTGACGTGGATGGGCTGGAACGGATACAGCAGCGGGTCGGCTTTGAGCGGTTTCGCGAGCAGGCATTCGACGCCCACCAGCAACGCCAGCAGGACCGAGTACACCGTTTTGGTCAGAAACAGGTTGGCGACGCGCTCGATGTTGCCGATCACCCGCCGGCCCTCGCCGACGACGTAAGGCAGCGTCGCAAATCTGTTGTCCAGCAATACGATCTGCGCGACGGCGCGCGCTGCCGGGCTGCCTGCGCCCATGGCGACACCGATGTCGGCATCCTTGAGGGCTAGCACGTCGTTGACGCCGTCGCCGGTCATCGCGACGGTGTGCCCGTGTGTTTGCAGGGCGTGCACCATGGCGCGTTTCTGGTCCGGCCGCACCCTGCCGAAGGTGGTGTGGGTGTCCAGCGCGTCGGCCAATTGCGTGGATTCCGAGGGCAATCGGCGCGCGTCCATCGTTTCGCCGCGCAGCCCGAGCTTGTCGGCGACGGCGCCGACCGAAACCGCGTTGTCCCCGGACAGCACCTTGACCGAAACGCCCTGTTCGGCAAAGTAATCCAGCGTCTCGCGCGCGTCCGGGCGCAGCTTCTGTTCGAGGACCACTAACGCGACGGGGGTGACGCGGCCCGGCGCGTCGGGGTGGTCGACGGCGACGTCACCCGCGCCGACCAGCAGGACCCGTAGCCCCTGCGCGCCGAGCCGCTCGGCCTGTTCGGCCGCCGCCGACGCCGGCTCGAGCAACACGTCCGTAGCCCCCAACACCCAATTGCCGTGGTCTTGGAAGGAGACGCCGCTCCATTTGGTGGCCGACTTGAAAGGTGCTGTCGCCGTGGCGGTCCAGCCGGGGGGCCGGTGATAGGTCTCGGCGATGGCCCGCATGCTCGCGTTGGGTCGGGGATCGGCGGCGGCCAACGAGGCCAGCACGTCGGCGATCCGCTCCCCCTCCCCCGAGTGGTCGAGATCGTCCACGGTCGCGACCCGCATGCCGCTCTCGGTGAGGGTGCCCGTCTTGTCCGCGCAGACCACGTCGACGCGCGCGAGTCCCTCGATGGCGGGCAACTCCTGCACCAGGCACCGGCGCTGACCGAGTCGCACGACCCCGACGGCGAACGCGACCGAGGTCAACAACACCAGCCCTTCGGGGACCATGGGCACCAGTGCGCCGACCGTGCGCAGCACGGCCTGCCGCCAGTCCGCGCGCGTGGTGAACAGCTGCGTATAGATGGTCAGCAGTCCGGCGGGCACCAACAGGTAGGTGATGAACTGCAGGATGCGGTTAATGCCGCTACGCAGTTCGGATTTCACCAAGGTGAACTTGCTGGCCTCCTCGGCGACCTTGGCCGCGTACGCGTCCGGGCCGACCTTGGTGGCGCGGTAGGCGCCGCTCCCCGCGACGACGAAGCTGCCCGACATCACCGCGTCGCCAACGGCCTTGGCGATCGGGTCGGCCTCCCCGGTCAGCAGCGACTCGTCGACCTCCAGGTTCGCCTCCTCGACGATCTTGCCGTCGACGACGACCTGATCTCCGGGGCCCAGCTCGACGATGTCGTCGAGCACCACTTCACCGGGCGACACCGCTTCGGTTCTGGATTGCCTGCGCACCAAGGGTTTCGCCTGCCCCACGATGGCGAGCTTGTCCAGCGTTTGCTTGGCCCGGATTTCTTGAACCATGCCGACGACGCTGTTGGCGATGATCAACAGCCCGAACATCCCGTTGATCACCGAGCCCGTCGCGAGCACGATCAGCAGCAACACCCCCAGGATCGCGTTGATCCGGGTGAAGATGTTGGCCCGGACGATATCGGTGATGCTGCGGGTGGCGCGTTCCCGTACCGCGTTGCTCCTGCCGTCGGCCACCCGCTGCGCCACTTCGGCGTCGGTCAGGCCAGAGGCGTGTGCAAGAGTCATCGCGCGAAGGTTCCCAGCTTGTTCGAGTCGTAATACTCCAAGTTCAGCGCATTGCCCGCAAAAACAGCTTTGGAAATCGTTCCGGGTGGAGCATTTTCGTCGGTCAGCGCGAAGGTGAAGGTATCGCCGTCCCAGTGGGTGAGGGTGGCCGTCCGGTTTTTCGGCCCCATTGCCAGTTGCAGCGCGCCGTCGTGTTCGGTCACCACGGCCGGTCCCCAGTAGTCGCTGGCGTAGCTGCCGACGTAGTCACTGAGCGGTCTGGCCGGGGCGGGGTTGGCCGGGGGCTGCTTGCCGGCCAGCGAGCCGACCGGGTTGTTCAGCCAGCCGATCGCCTTCTTGTACAAGGGTCCCCAATCCTCGCGGATCTGACCGTACTGGACGAGGTCCATGAATTCGGCGGTGAGCGTTTCCGGGATGCCGTAGGGCGCGGCGTTGGTCAGCGCGATAATGCCCAAATCCTCAGAGGGCAAAACCACGAAGTTGGTGGCCGCGCCCAAATCGAAAGCGCCGGAATGGCTGTACTCGGTGCGTCCCGACGAATCGACCGAGGAGTTGAAGCCGTATCCGTAAAATCCGGTGCGCGCCTGCGCCGCTTTGGCGGGCGATGACACGATTTGCGGGCTGGTGGCAGGCAGCAGGGCTTCCGGCGACGTGATCCGGTGGCCGTTGTAGGTTCCGTTGCCCAGCAACATCAATAGCCAGCGCGCCATGTCGTTCACCGATGAACTCACGCCGCCCGCCGGCGACTGGGGATCCGGGTCGCGCTGGAAGCGGGCCTGCCAGTTGTCATCGATCTTGATGTGGTTGACCGCATGGTTGGGCCGGGCGATGAAGTCGGCGAACCGCGAACTGGTCGACGCCATTCCCAGCGGGCGGTAGAGCACCTCGTCGGACAGGTCCTCCCAAAGCTTGCCCGCCGCGGCCGCCACCGCCTCGGCACCGGCGGTGATCCCATAGTTGGTGTAGGCGTAGCTGATTCGGAAGGCATCCAACGGCAGGTACTTGAGCCGCTCGAGCGTTTGTCGGCGGTCGTAGCCCAGGTCTTCGAGCTTGTCACCGGCATGGTCCGGCAACCCGGAGCGATGCGAATACAGGTCGCCGACGGTCACATGGCCGGTGACGTAGGGATCATTCAGGGTGAACCACGGCAGCTTGGACGCGACGGGCGTGTCCCACGCGACGACGTTGTCGCTGACCTCGTGGGCGATTACCGTCGCGCCCACCGATTTGGACACCGAGGCCAGCTGGAAGACGGTGTCGGCGTCCACCTGGTTATCCCGGCCCCGCCCCTTGCCGGCATCCTTTATGCCAAAACCTTTGGTGTACAACACCTTTCCACCGTGCACGACGGCTACGGCCATTCCCGGGATGCCGGTGCTTTTCATCAGGTCACCGACCAGTCCGTCCAGCTTGGCGACGGCCTCGTCGATGCGACCGGCGGGGATCGCCACGCCGGAGACCTGGTTGGGCGGGGCGTCAGACAGTGTGGACGGCGGCCCCGCTGTCGGCTGCGCGGACCCGCATCCCGTCAACCCGAGCAGCGCCGCGGTGAGGGCGGCCGCGGCCGTGCGTTTGGTCATCCGCGAACCCTAACGCGGTGACGATGCGCGCCGGGTGAATCTACAGCCGCCACCAGGGGTCGAATTTCTCCGGTGCCGCGGGATCGATGCGTTGACCCGGCAGCGGCACCGCCACCTTCACCCGCTCCGGGGCGGCGGCGGCGAGCAGGCGCTCAACCGGTTCCGCCCACGGGTGCGGGGCCAATCGGAAAGTGCCCCAATGGATCGGCACCAGCAGTCCGCCGTCGGTGACGTCCAGATGCGCCCGCACCGCCTCCTCGGGGTTCATGTGTACGTCGGGCCACGCAGTGTTGTAGGCCCCGATGGGCAGCAGCGTCAGGTCGAAGGGCCCGTGATCGGCGCCGATCTGCTCGAAGCTCTTGGTGTAGCCGGTGTCGCCGCCGAAGTACGCGCGATGCGTCGGGCCGACGAACGCCCACGACGCCCATAGCGTCGTATTGCGGTCGAGAAAGCGTCCCGAGAAGTGCCGCGCCGGCACGCACACCACCTCCAGCTCGTCGACTTTGGCGCTCTGATGCCAGTCGAGCTCGATGACGCGCTGCTCGGGTATCCCCCACCGGCGAAGGTGGGCCCCGATGCCGAGCGGTACGAAGAACGGTGCACGCTGAGTGCGGGCCAGCGCCCTGACCGTGTCGATGTCGAGGTGGTCATAATGGTCATGGCTGATCACCACCGCATCGATGGCCGGCAGCGCCTCGAGTTGGAGCGGCGGCGGATGCAGCCGCTGCGGGCCGACGACGTCCGACGGCGAACACCGGTCGCTCCATACGGGATCGGTGAGCACCCGGTAACCGTCGATCTCCAGCAGCGCCGTGGAATGGCCGAACCAGCTGACGGCCAGCCGGCTCGGGCCGGCGTCGAGGATCCCCGGCGACGCCAGCGGAATCGGCCCCTTCGGCCGGCTTCCGCTCCGGTTGCCGATCAGCTCCCACGCGACCAGCCGCAGTTGCTCGCGGTCCAACTTGGTTTCGGAGGCGGCCTCGAGGTTGACGAACACGCCGTCGCGGTAGTGCGGCGACCCGGCGGCCACCGCCGCGATCGAGGCGGGATGGGCGCCGAGCGCATCCGGCGCGCCGTGCAGCGCTCGCACCAGCCAACCACCGGCCGCCAGCGATGCCGTACCGGCGACCAGCCTTAGCGTCCCTCGCATCTTTGTCAGGCCCCCTGGAACTTCGGCGGCCGCTTCTCGATCCTGGCGACCTGGGCTTCGACGACGTCTTGGCTGCTCCAGGCCTTGTCGAAGAGTTCCTTGTGCTCGGGCCATTGGTCCGCCATCGCGCCGTCGTCGTTGAGCACCCGCTTGGCGTGCTGGATGGCCAGCGGCGCCAGGCCGGCGATCTCGGCGGCCCACTCACGTGCGTCCGCGAGTGTCCCGATGCGGTTGGCCATCCCGCAGTTCAGCGCCGTTTCGGCGGTCAGCTTCTCGGCGGTGAGCAGCATTGCGCTGGCCCGGCCGTGGCCGACCAGCGAGGACAGCCGACGGATACTCCAGTTATCAAGAGCCAGACCATATTTCGATGTCGGGAACTGGAAGAATGCCTCCGGTGCGACGACCCGCAGATCGCAGCGCATGGCCAGCTGCAGGCCCGCACCGATGGCCGGGCCGTTGATGGCGCCGATCAGCGGAATCAGCGTGGTGTCCATCAGCCTGTGCAGCTCGATGAGACGGTCGGGATAGTCGGCGGCGAAGGCGTCGCCGCTCAGGTCCGCGCCGGCGCAGAACGCCGTCCCCTGGCCGGTCAGCACGATCGCCCGGATCGAGCCGTCGCCGGCCTTCTGAAAAGTTTCGCGCAGCTCCTCGACCAGCTGGGAGTTCAACGCGTTGCGGCGCTCGGGACGCTGCAGCTCGATGGTCATGACGGCTTCGGCCTGGGTAACACCGATCATGGCAGCCACCCTATATAGCCTCCTATATAGCCTCGTCACGTGAGTCGTATCACGGCTGGTCAACTGCGCGATGCGGTGCTGGACGAAAATTCCTTCATCCGCTGGGACAGCGAACCGCTCGGCGTGCCGGTCACCGCGTCCTACGTCCAAGAGCTCGCCGCCGCCCGGGCGGCGACAGGCCTGGACGAATCGGTGCTCACGGGCCAGGGGCGCGTCTTCGGGCGCCGGGTCGCGGTGGTGGTCTGCGAGTTCGGCTTCCTGGGCGGGTCGATCGGGGTTGCCGCGGCCGAGCGGATCACCGCCGCGGTGCAGCGGGCGACGGCCGAGGGGTTGCCGCTGCTCGCCTCGCCGAGCTCCGGCGGCACCCACATGCAAGAGGGCACCGTCGCGTTTCTGCAGATGTGAAGATCGCCGCGGCCGTCCGGCTGCACAGACAAGCGCACCTGCCCTACCTGGTTTATCTGCCGCAATCCGACCACGGGCGGGGTGTTCGCGTCCTGGGGCTCGCCGGGCCATGTGACGGTCGCCGAGCCGGGCGCGTTGATCGGCTTCCTCGGCCCGCGCGTGTACCAGCTCCTCTACGGCGAGCCCTTCCCCGAGGGCGTGCAGACCGCGGAGAATCTCCAGCGGCATGGGGTGATCGATGGCGTCGTCCGGTTCGATGAGCTGCGCCGCACCCTGGACCGCGCCATGACCGTCATCGCCGACCCTCCCGAGCCGCTGCCCGCATCGGCGCCAGCCGAATCGACGCCCGACGTCGCGGCGTGGGACTCGGTGGTGGCGGCGACGGCCCGACCGGCCCGGGGTGGGGCTGTTGCTGCGGCACGGCGCCACCGATCGGGTGCTGCTGTCGGGGGGACCGGCCAGGGAGAGGCTGCCGCCGACGAGCCGGTCGAGTTCGCGCAGCGATTGTCGCGGGCCATCGCCACCGAGGTGTACGCGCTGCGCGAGCTGCCCGCCGCCGAGCGGCTGGCCAGCCGATTACGGCGCTACCGCAACGTCGGTTTGCCCGAGCCCCGGCGCGACACATAAGCCACGCACACGACACGCCGACTTACGTCCGCGTGGTTTATGTCTCGCTAAACCCTTCGCCCGCACATCGCGTCTTACACACATGGACGACGTCGTCGTGGGCAGCGAAGATTTGCGCCAGGGGAAACTGACCCGGTATCAGCTGCTTACCGGTTTCCGTGCCATCTACCCCGACATCTATCTGGCCCATCACACAACACCTTCGCTCCGCATACGTTCTGAAGCGGCGTGGTTATGGTCGCGGCGACGTGGCGTGCTCGGTGGGTTGGCCGCTGCGGCACTGCACGGCGCGGATTGGATCGACGACGAAGAGCCGGTCGAGCTGATTTGGCGCACTGATGCGCGCCGCGCCGTTCTCCGTCGAGGACGTGCTGCTGTTGGCCAAGCGGCACCACGGCGCGCGGGGCCTGCAGCAGCTGCGAAGGGCACTGCCGCTGATCGATGCAGGTGCGGCATCTCCGAAGGAGACCTGGCTGCGATTGCTGATCGTCGGCGCGGGACTGCCGGAGCCCGAAACTCAGATACCAGTGGTCATGCATTACCGGACAGTGGCGGTGCTCGACATGGGCTGGGATCGCTTCAAAGTGGCGGTCGAGTACGACGGAGACCAGCATCGCGCGAGCCGGCGCCAGTACGTGCGAGATATTCGCCGACTCCACGCGTTGGCCGATTGCGGATGGATCGTCGTCCGTGTGGTCGTTGAAGATCGGCCCGAAGCCGTTGCCGGCAGAGTTCGAGAGGCGCTGCGCCGCCGCGGATATGGCGACACATAAGCCACGCACACGACACGCCGACGTACGTGCGCGTGGTTGTGTCTCGCGCCGAGACGACGCGGCCGGGTAATGCAGCGGTGCAGCCTCCCACAGCCATAGCCGACAATCAGGCAAAATGGGCGGCATGGACACTGGAGCTAGCTCACCGCGGGTCTTGGTCGTCGACGACGATTCAGATGTGCTCGCGTCGCTCGAACGCGGTCTGCGGCTGTCCGGATTCGAGGTGTCGACGGCGGTCGACGGCGCCGAGGCGTTGCGCAGCGCCACCGAGACCCGCCCGGACGCGATTGTGCTCGACATCAACATGCCGGTGCTGGACGGCGTCAGCGTCGTTACGGCGCTGCGCGCCATGGACAACGACGTCCCGGTCTGCGTCCTGTCCGCCCGCAGCTCGGTCGACGATCGGGTGGCGGGCCTAGAGGCCGGAGCCGACGACTACCTGGTCAAACCCTTCGTGTTGGCCGAGCTGGTTGCGCGGGTCAAGGCGCTGCTCCGCCGCCGCGGCGCCACCGCCACGTCCTCCTCGGAAACCATCATGGTCGGGCCGCTGGAAGTCGATATCCCGGGACGGCGTGCCCGGGTCAACGGCGTCGACGTCGACCTCACCAAGCGGGAATTCGACCTGCTGGCGGTGCTGGCCGAACACAAGACGGCGGTGTTGTCCCGCGCACAGCTGCTCGAGCTGGTGTGGGGCTACGACTTCGCCGCCGACACCAACGTCGTGGACGTGTTCATCGGATATCTGCGCCGCAAGCTGGAGGCGAACGGTGGCCCCCGGCTGCTGCACACTGTCCGCGGAGTGGGATTCGTACTGCGCATGCAGTAAGCAGGTCGACCGGCAATGAACTTCCTGTCCCGGATTGCGAGCCGTACGCCATCGTTGCGGGCGCGGGTCGCGGTCGCGACGGCCATCGGCACCGCCATCGTGGTGGTCATCGCGGGCGCCGTCGTGTGGTTCGGCATCACCAGCGCCTGGAAGGAACGATTGGATCGCCGGCTGGACGAGGCGGCGGGTTTCGCCATCCCCTTCCTGCCGCGTGGACTCGACGACATCCCGCGTACCCCCAACGACCAGGACACCGTCATCACGGTCCGGCGTGAGGGTCAGGTCGGGTCCAACTCGCATATCACTTTGCCGCCGCTGGATGTGGGCTATGCCGACACTTACATCAACGGCGTGCGCTATCGGGTGCGGACCCTGGAGGTCCGCACGCCGCAGCCGACGACGGTGGCGGTCGGTGCGACCTATGACGACACGATTGCCCAGACCAACAACCTGCATCGCCGGGTGATCCTGATCTGCGCGCTATCGATCGGTGCGGCAGCGGTATTCGCCTGGCTCCTGGCGGCTTTCGCGGTGCGACCGTTCAAACGTCTTGCCCAGCAAGCCCGCTCGATCGACGCCGACGAGCGCCCGCAGGTTTCGGTGCGCGGCGCCAGCGAGGCCGTCGAGATCGCTGAAGCCATGCGGGGCATGCTGCAGCGCATCTGGACCGAACAGGACCGGACCAAGGATGCGCTCGCGTCGGCCCGCGACTTCGCCGCCGTGTCCTCGCACGAACTGCGCACCCCGTTGACCGCGATGCGCACGAACCTCGAAGTGCTGTCCACCCTGGACATGCCGGACGAACAGCGCAAAGAGGTGCTGGGCGACGTCATCCGCACCCAGTCGCGGATCGAGGCCACGTTGACCGCCCTCGAACGGCTGGCCCAGGGCGAATTGTCCACGGCTGACGATCACGTGCCCGTCGACATCACCGACCTGCTCGACCGCGCGGCCCATGACGCCACCCGGATCTATCCCGGGGTCGAAGTTTCGCTGGTGCCGTCACCCACCTGCATCATCGTCGGGTTACCGGCCGGGTTGCGCCTCACCGTCGACAACGCGATCGCCAACGCCGTCAAGCACGGCGGTGCCACCCAGGTCCAGCTGTCGGCGGTCAGCTCGCGCGCCGGTGTGGAGATCGCCATCGACGACAACGGCAGCGGTGTGCCCGAGGATGAGCGCCGAGTGGTGTTCAATCGGTTCTCCCGTGGATCGACGGCCTCCCATTCCGGGTCGGGCCTGGGCTTGGCGCTGGTTGCCCAACAGGCCCAGCTGCACCGTGGGACGGCGGCGCTGGAGAACAGCCCCCTGGGTGGGGCGCGGCTGGTGCTACGACTCCCGGGCCCCAGCTAGCGCTCTATCGCCGCCGGGGGTTGACTGAGCTGTCGCGCCATGGCGTGAACCGGCTTGTCCGCGGACTTCTCGCTGAACCAGACCAGGGCGGCTCACGATGGCCCCCCTCATGTCGCCCGCGCTTGCAGGCGATTTGCAACCTACCGATTCACTCCCTCCCGAGTCGGGCACACTGGAGCGATGGCCAACGGCAGTAAACCGATCGACAATGACACGCTGGCAGTCATTCGTGACCTGGTCGCCGAGGAGAAAGCGCTGCGGGCCCAGCTGCAGCGCGGGGACATCGACACGTCGGAAGAACATGACCGTCTCCGGCGGGTAGAGGTGGAACTCGACCAGTGCTGGGATCTGCTGCGGCAGCGCCGGGCGCTACGCGAGACCGGCGGCGACCCGCGAGAGGCGGAGGTGCGTCCGCCCGACGAGGTCGAGGGCTACCTGAGCTGAGCGACCACGCAAGCCAAGTCGACGGCTTAGTTATCGGAGGCGGTCACAACGGCCTCGTGGCGGCCGCCTACCTGGCCCGCGCGGGTCTGCGGGTGCGACTGCTGGAACGGCTCGACCACATTGGCGGCGCGGCGGTCTCGACGCAGGCTTTCGACGGTGTCGGCGTTCGGCTATCGCGCTACTCCTACCTGGTAAGCCTGTTGCCTGCACGAATCGTGAAGGATCTGGGCGCCAACGTGCGGTTGGCCCGGCGGCCGTTTTCGTCGTACACACCCGACCCCGCGACCGGCGGCCGCGGCGGGCTGTTGATCGGGTCGCCCGGTGACACCTTCGCCGGCATCGGGGCCGTTGGGGATGCGCAGGGGTTCGCCGACTTCTACCAACGCTGCCGGCTGGTCACCGAACGACTGTGGCCGACATTGCTCGAGCCGCTGCGCACCCGCGAGGGCGCTCGCCGGCAGGTGGTGGGAGGCGGCGACCGCCGCGCGGCGGCCGCGTGGCACGCGGTGATCGAGGACCCGATCGGACACGCCATCGCCGACGCGGTGCGCAACGACGTGGTGCGCGGGGTGATCGCGACCGACGCACTGATCGGCACGTTCGCCCGCCTCGATGACCCTTTGCTGACGCAGAATGTCTGCTTCCTGTATCACGTGCTCGGCGGTGGCACCGGAGACTGGGACGTCCCGATCGGCGGGATGGGCGCGGTGACGACTGCCCTGGCGGCGGCGGCAGTCGGCTACGGGGCCGAAATCACCACTGGCGCCGAGGTTTACGCAGTCGATCCCACCGGCGAGGTGCGCTATCGCGCCGCCCACGAAGAGCATCGGATCCGGGCACGGGTCATTCTCGCCGGCGTCACACCGACGGTCCTGGCCGGCCTTCTCGGCGAACGACCTGCGGCCCCGGCCCAGGGCGCGCAGGTCAAGGTCAACATGGTGCTGCGGAGGCTGCCCCGGCTGCGCGACCAGAACGTGAGACCCGAGCACGCATTCGCCGGGACCTTCCACGTCAACGAAACCTGGACCCAGCTGGACGCGGCGTATTCGCGCGCGGCCACGGGGCAGATCCCGAATCCGCTGCCCTGCGAGGCCTATTGCCACTCGCTGGCCGACCCGAGCATCCTGTCGGCCGACCTACGCGGCTCGGGCGCCCAGACGATGACGGTGTTCGGCTTGCACACCCCGCACTCGCTGTTCGACGGCACCTACTCTGGCGCCCTGCGCGACCGTCTGACCGACGGCATACTGGCGTCGCTGAATTCCGTTCTGGCCGAACCGATTCAAGAGGTTCTGATGAGCGACGCGCACGGCAGGCCCTGCATCGAGACGACGACCACGCTGGACTTGCACCGCACCCTGGGTATGACTGCGGGCAACATCTTCCACGGCGGCCTGTCGTGGCCGTTCACCGAAGACGACGACCCGCTGGACACCCCGGCACGGCGATGGGGTGTGGCCACCACGCACGAACGGATCGTGCTGTGCGGCTCCGGCGCACGCCGGGGCGGGGCGGTGTCGGGCATCGGCGGGCATAACGCCGCGATGGCGGTGCTGGCCTCGTTCACATAGCGGATGCGATTGCCGCGCTTGCGAATCCGACTACTTGCTACTCGCGCGCGTCGATGGTGACGTAGTCGCGCTCGGTGTAGCCGGTGTAGATCTGGCGCGGGCGGCCGATCTTGCTGTCGCCTTCGTCGTGCATCTCGCGCCAGTGCGCGATCCACCCGGGCAGGCGGCCCAGCGCGAACAGGACGGTGAACATCCGGGTCGGGAAGCCCAGCGCCCGGTAGATCAGGCCGGTGTAGAAGTCGACGTTGGGATAGAGCTTGCGCTCGACGAAGTAGTCGTCGGTGAGCGCCGCCTCTTCGAGTTGCTTGGCGATGTCCAGCAGGTCGTCGTCACCGCCGAGCTTGGCCAGGATCTTATCGGCCTGCTCCTTGACGATGCGGGCGCGCGGGTCGTAGTTCTTGTACACGCGGTGACCGAAGCCCATCAACTTCACGCCGGCTTCGCGGTCCTTGACCTTACGCACGAATTCGTTGACGTCGTCGTCGCTTTGGCGGATCTTCTCGAGCATCTCGAGCACCGCCTGGTTGGCGCCGCCGTGCAGCGGCCCCCACAGCGCGTTGATGCCACCGGAGATGGAGGTGAACAGGTTGGCCTGCGACGACCCGACGAGCCGGACCGTCGACGTCGAACAGTTCTGCTCGTGGTCGGCGTGCAGGATGAGCAGCATGTCCAGCGCCCGAACGATTTCGGGATCCGCCTCATAGGGCTCAGCGGGCAGCCCGAACGTCATGCGCAGGAAGTTCTCCACCAGCGACAGCGAATTGTCCGGGTAAAGGAAGGGCTGGCCGACCGACTTCTTGTAGGCATAGGCCGCGATGGTCGGCAACTTGGCCAGCAACCGGATCGTCGACAGCTCGACGTCCTCGGTGTCCATCGGGTCAAGCGAATCGGGGTAGTAGGCCGAGAGCGCGTTGACGGCACTCGACAACACCGGCATCGGGTGGGCGTTACGCGGGAAGCCGTCGAAGAATCGCTTGAGGTCCTCGTGCAGCATCGTGTGCAGCTGGATCTGCTTGGTGAAGTCGGCCAGCTGCTCCTTGTCGGGCAGTTCGCCGTAGATCAAGAGGTAGCTCACCTCGATGAAGGTCGACTTCTCGGCGAGCTGCTCGATCGGGATGCCGCGGTAGCGCAGGATGCCAGCGTCGCCGTCGATGTAGGTGATGGAACTCTTGCACGCGGCGGTGTTGACGAAGCCGTTGTCGAACGTGGTGTAGCCGGTCTTGGACAACAGCGAGCCCAGCGCAATGCCGTCAGCGCCCTCGGTGGCGTTGACGATCTGCAGGTCGGTCTCGCCCCCCGGGTACTTCAAAGTGGCGGTGTCGTCGGTGTCTGCCACGAGAACCCCTTTGCGCTCTGGCTGATATGGCTGCTGACTTGGTGCTTACTGCAAAAGGTAGTCGTTATGCGGATAAGGCGCCTGCCCGGGGTCGAGTCTGCTGGTCACGCCAGCAATCGATCCCTTCACGCCGCCGCGAACGCGCATCGTCAGCGAGTCAGGGCTGCAGGCGCTCCACTCGATCGCCGGTGATGCGGATGCGGTTGTGCAATCGGTTTTCCCGGCCCTGCCAAAACTCAACCAGCTCCGGAGCAATGAGATAGCCGCCCCAGCCCGGCGGGACGGGGACCTGCTCGCGGTCGGCGAAGCGGGCGGTCACCTCGCTCAGCTGGTCGAGCAGGGCCGCTCGTGACGCGATCGGTTGCGATTGGTGCGACGCCCAGGCGCCCAGCTGCGACCCGCGCGGCCGCTTGGACCAGTAGTCCTCGGTGACCTGCGCGCTGACCGTGCTCACCCGCCCGCGGATGTGGACCTGACGGCCGAGCTGATACCAGGGAAACGTCGCCGAGGCGTACGCCGTCGCCGCGAGATCCTCGGCCTTGGCCGAGTCGTAGTTGGTGAAAAAAGTGATTCCGGTCTCGTCCACGCTCTTGCACAACACCGATCGGCTCGCCGGCTTGCCGTCCGCGGTGACGGTAGCCAGCACCAGCGCGTTGGGTTCGGCGACACCCGACCGCTCGGCGTCGTCGATCCATTTGCGCAACAACGACACCCAGCCGTCACTGAGCCAATCCGCGTCGAGATCTGCACTGCCGTCTTTTTCCACTGACCCGTACTCCACACGCATTCTTTGCAGGTGCTCGTCGTCTGGTCCTGCCATCGCCTCAACGCTACCGGCGCTTGCTACCGGCCGGTAGCGTCGGCTCGATCAGGGGGTGCGAGAATTTTCGGTATGACTGTGGTCCCCGAAGACTTCGTCCCCGGCCTCGAAGGCGTGGTCGCCTTCACCACCGAAATTGCCGAACCGGACAAAGACGGCGGTGCGCTGCGCTATCGCGGTGTCGATATCGAAGATCTGGTGACCCAGCAGGTCACCTTCGGCGACGTGTGGGCGCTGCTGGTCGACGGCAAGTTCGGCCACGGGCTGCCGCCCGCCGAGCCGTTTCCGCTGCCCATCCACACCGGCGACGTCCGCGTCGATGTGCAGGCGGGCTTGGCGATGCTGGCCCCGATCTGGGGGTACAAGCCGCTGCTGGACACCGAGGAGACCGTCGCCCGCGACCAGCTGGCTCGGGCCTCGGTGATGGCGCTGTCCTACGTCGCACAGTCCGCGCGCGGCATCTACCAGCCTGCCGTCCCGCAGCGAATCATCGACGAATGCGAAACGGTCACCGCCCGTTTCATGACGCGGTGGCAGGGCGAGCCCGACCCACGGCACGTCGAAGCGATTGACGCCTACTGGGTCTCGGCCGCCGAGCACGGCATGAACGCCTCGACGTTCACCGCACGGGTGATCGCCTCGACCGGCGCCGACGTGGCCGCGGCCTTGTCCGGGGCGATCGGAGCGATGAGCGGCCCGCTGCACGGCGGGGCGCCGGCGCGGGTGCTGCCGATGATCGAAGAGGTCGAACGCACCGGCGACGCGCGTGGCCTGGTGAAGAAGATCCTGGACAGCGGCGACAAGCTGATGGGATTCGGGCACCGGGTCTACCGCGCGGAGGACCCGCGGGCCCGCGTGCTGCGGGCTACCGCCGAACGGCTGGGCGCGCCGCGCCACGAGGTGGCCGTCGCGCTGGAGCAGGCGGCGTTAGCGGAGCTGCGCGAGCGCCGTCCGGACCGGGCGATCGAGACCAACGTCGAGTTCTGGGCAGCGGTCATGCTGGACTTCGCCCGGGTACCGGCCAACATGATGCCGGCGATGTTCACCTGCGGCCGCACCGCGGGGTGGTGCGCCCACATTCTCGAGCAGAAACGGCTGGGCAAGCTGGTCCGGCCGTCGGCCATCTACGTGGGCCCCGCCCCGCGCAGCCCGGAATCCGTCGAGGGCTGGGACCGCAGTCTCACCAACGCCTGAGCCGCCCGGTTGTCGGTACCCGGCTATCTAATGGTTGTCGTCGCGATGAGTTTTCGTCGGCGACACAGTCAGAAGTCATGAATCTTCCCGCCCCCCGGGCAGAAGAGGGAACCGACAGCAAGGAGAACCAGCATGGCGATCGACATTGAACCGGCACTGTCCCCGCACCTCGTGGTCGACGATGCCGCCGCGGCAATCGACTTCTACGTCAAGGCTTTTGGGGCACAGGAAATAGGGCGCGTGCCGCGCCCCGATGGCAAACTGGTGCACGCCGCCGTGCGCATCAACGGCTTCACGGTGATGCTCAACGACGACTTCCCCGAAATGTGTGGAGGTAAATCGATGACGCCGACGTCGCTGGGCGGCACCCCCGTCACGATCCACCTGACGGTCCCCGACGTCGACGCCAGCTTCCAGCGCGCGCTGGACGCGGGTGCCACGGTGGTGACCCCGCTGGACGACCAGTTCTGGGGCGACCGATACGGCATGGTCGCCGACCCCTTCGGCCACCACTGGTCACTGGGGCAGCCGGTCCGCGAGGTCAGCATGGAAGAGATCACGGCGGCGATGTCCGGGCAGGGAGCCAGCTAGCCGAGCAGCCGATCCAGCAGCCGGCGTCGCGGTGGCGGCGCCGGCTCTGCGGCGGCTGCTGCCGCGAGCATGGCGGACACGTCGGTGAACTTGTTGCGGGGCCGGCCCTCATCGCTGCCGCGCGCGATCTCGGCGGCGTCGATGGCGCGCCATCCCGCCGCGTCGATCGCGTCGGGCTGACGGGCGTGCACCAGGCTGGCCAGCGCCTCGGGTTTGGCGACCGGATCGGTCAGCTTGCCGGCGTTGAAATCGGCGACCAGGGACTGCACGGTCTGGAACGAGCAGGACTTGTTGGTGCCGATGAAGCCACTGGGTCCCCGCTTGATCCAGCCCGCGACGTATGCCCCGGGCACCGGTTCACCGGAGGCGGGCTCGACGACGCGGCCCCCGTCGTTCGGCACGACGGCCGACGATTCGTCATAGGGAAGATCGCGAATCGGCTTGCCGCGGTAGCCAATCGATGTCAGCACCAGACCCGTTTCCAGAAGGCGCGTCTCTTCGGTGCCGGTGACCGAGAACTCCATACCGGTGGCGCGATGCTCCCCCAGCACGCGGTTGGGAGTAAGCCGATAAGCCAGCCTGACCCTCGGCCGCGATGACGGCGTCGAATCGTCGTCGAGCGTGCTCAAGATTTCCAGCTTGCGCTTGGTCAACGCATCCGAAGCGGTCGCGAGATCGGCCGCCACCAGCTGATGATCGGCCGCGCTGAGCACCACCTTGGAGGTGGCGGTGAGCCCGATCAGCTCGGGCAACGTGAACGCCGACTGGGCGGGGCCGCGCCGGGCGGCGATCACCACCTCGCGCACCGCCGAGCCCCGGAAGGCCGCCAGGGCGTGGTCGGCGATGTCGGTGCGGGCCAGGTCGTCGGGGTCCGAGGTCAGCAACCGGGCAACATCGAGGGCTACGTTGCCGTTGCCGACGATCACCGCCCGCTCGTGGCTGAGATCGACTGGCAGATCGGCGAACTCGGGATGCCCATTGATCCACGCGACCATTTCGGTTGCGGTACCGGTGCCCGGCAGGCCCATGCCTGCGATGTCCAGCCGGCGGTCATCGGGCGCACCGACGGCGTACAGCACGGCGTGGTGGTGAGCCAGCAGGTCCGCGTGGCTCAGCTGCTTGCCGACCTCGACGTTGAGATAGAACCGGAACCGGCGATCACCGGCGACCTTGTCGAAAAGCCGGGTGACCCTCTTAGTGTTCTGATGATCGGGCGCCACCCCGGCCCGCACCAAACCATAAGGCGTCGGCAATTTTTCGAAGACGTTGACGCAGACGCCCTGCTGCGTCAGCAGTTCGTCGGCGGCATACATCGCCGCGGGCCCCGATCCGACGATGGCCACGGTCAGCGGCCTCCGGCGGGCGCGCACCTCGGCGGCCGGAATCACCGGGGCCAGCTTCGACGTCGGCGGCAGCTTCTCGTCCTTCGGCCGGTCCGGATAGAAGGAGGCGTTGATCTCGATGAAGGGCAGCTGCTTGGAGTCCAGCCGGGTGTCGGGTGCGATCGCGCCGACGGGGCATGCACTCACACAGGCACCGCAGTCCACGCAGGCCACCGGATCGATGTAGAGCATTTCCGAGGTGGCGAATCCGGGCTCGTCCGGTGTCGGGTGAATGCAATTCACCGGGCACGCGAAAACACAGGACCCGTCGTTACAGCACGACTGGGTAATAACGTGCGGCATAAAGGATCTCGCAGTTATTAGGCGGCCGGGACCGCGGCCAGGTGCTGGCGCTGCGGCTCGCTGCGGTAACGCGACGGCTTTCCGTTGATCTTGCACAACCGCCACATCAACCGCGCCGAGCGCGTCTCCATCAGGCCGGTGTCATAAGCCAGCATCCGCACGTCACCGAACATGTCGCTGAGCCACTTACGCGATTCCGGCGAGCGGAAGAACAGTTCCTTCTTCACGTCACGCGGAATGTCGAACTCGCGCCAGAACGCCTTGGGCGGCACCACGATTGCGCGGCACAGCGCCTTCATGGTCAGCGGCAGGTACAGCGCGGTCCAGAATCGCTGCCTCTTGGTCAATTCCGGCACCCGCTTGCGCAGGAACTCGTGGGCGAACGAGATGTGGCGGGCCTCCTCGGCCACGTGAATGGCCATCACCCGCTCCATGATGGGGTGCAGCGACTTGCCTTCGCGCAGAACATTTTTCTGCGTGTGGTCAATGGGCTCCTCGCCGGCGAGCACGCCGATGAAGAACGCCACCGGCAGCGGGCCGGCCACCAGCGGAACCAACGGCGAAAGCCACTTGAGAACCCGCGGCATGCCCGGCACGTCGGCGCCGATGCGGTTGACCATCTCCTGGAACATCATCGTGTGATTGCACTCTTCAACCGACTCGTGCAGGCAGTACCGATATTCCGGCGACCCGTTGGGCACCCAGAACGTGTAGTTCATCAGTCCGCGGATCAGGATGGATTCGAAGTGCAGTCCCACTTTGGCCACGTTGGCCTGGCGCCACATCCCGATCTTGATCTTGCGCTCGTCCGACTGCGCGAGATACCAGGGGTGGTGACCCAGCGGGTCGGTCGTCGGCAAAATCCACCGCGGATCGTTTTCCGTGACAGCGAATTCTGGCGAATCCCAATCGATGTCGGTGTACGGATTGAAGTTGCGCCGCACTGACCCCTCGGACAGTGTGGCAAGCATGTTGACGTATTCGGCGTCGTCGCGCACTTCCATGTTGCTTCGCCAACGCCGGACTAATCGCGTCCGAGCCATATCCAGGCCTCCCCAACGAGGTTTACATTTGGACGTGCTGTGTCCAGACAGTACCGCAGGTACCGGATATTTCCTAGACCCCATCCGGGCACTGTGACCTGACCGGTGGTCATGGATTTTTTATGCCCCAGATCACACGTGGCCAACGCCTGCCCGCACCCCAGCAGGCCTTTTGCCCCGGTGGCAGGGGCCCGCGGACGGGCCGCCGCACCGACCCGTCAGCTCGGCTCACTACCCTGATGAGCATGGCTGACCAGCTCGAGATCCCCGCTGACATCAAACCCCGCGACGGCCGCTTCGGCTGCGGCCCGTCGAAGGTCCGGCCCGAACAACTCCAGGCGCTGACCACGGCCGCCGCCCCGTTGTTCGGCACCTCGCACCGGCAGGCGCCGGTCAAGAATCTGGTGGGCCGACTCCGGTCCGGGCTTGCCGACCTGTTTTCCGTGCCCGACGGCTACGAGGTCATTCTGGGCAACGGCGGCGCTACCGCGTTCTGGGATGCCGCGGCCTTCGGCCTGATCGACAAGCGTTCGTTGCATCTGTCCTTCGGCGAGTTCAGCTCCAAATTCGCCTCCGCGGTCGCCAAAAACCCCTTCATCGGCGATCCCGTCGTCATCAAGGCGGACGCCGGCAGCGCCCCTGAGCCGCAGAGCGACCCCTCGGTGGATGTCATCGCCTGGGCACACAACGAGACGTCCACCGGCGTCGCGGTGCCCATCGGCCGGCCCGCAGATTCCGGCGACGCGCTGATCGTCATCGACGCGACCTCGGGAGCCGGCGGGCTGCCGGTCGACATCGCCGAGACCGACGCCTACTACTTCTCTCCGCAGAAGAATTTCGCCAGCGACGGTGGCCTGTGGCTGGCCATCATGAGCCCGGCGGCGCTGGCCCGCGTCGAGTCCGTCGCCGCCTCCGGCCGCTGGGTTCCCGACTTCCTGTCGCTGCCCATCGCGGTGGAGAACAGCCTGAAGGACCAGACGTACAACACCCCGGCGGTCGGCACCCTGGCGCTGATGGCCGAGCAGGTCGACTGGATGCTGGGCAAGGGCGGGCTGGACTGGGCTGTCAAACGCACCGCGGACTCGTCGGGCCGGCTGTACTCCTGGGCCGAGGAGCGGTCCTACACCACGCCATTCGTCACCGACTCGAGGCTGCGCTCGCAGGTGGTGGGCACCGTCGACTTCGCCGACGAGGTCGATGCCGCGGCCGTTGCGAAGATTTTGCGGGCGAACGGCGTCGTCGACACCGAGCCGTACCGCAAACTCGGCCGCAACCAGCTGCGGGTGGGAATGTTCCCAGCGGTGGAACCCGACGACGTCAGCGCGCTCACCCAATGCATCGATTGGGTCGTCGAGCGCTTGTAACCGGCTGGCAATCAACGCGCAACCGCACAGCGTGTCAGCACAGATGATGGGCGGTTGCTGGACTACAGTGCGCACGTGATGGGTCCGTCGCTGACCTGCACGGAGCCTGCGAGGAGATAACCATGCGGGAACTCAAAGTGGTTGGGCTGGATGCCGACAGCAAATATGTCATCTGCGAGGGTGACGATCCCGCGGAGCAGTTCACGCTGGCGGCCGACGACCGCCTCCGAACTCTGTTGCGCGACGCAGCCCTGTCCTCTGAGCAGCCGCAGCTCGAGATTGAAGTCGCCAACATGCTGAGTCCCAAAGAAATTCAGGCCAAAATCCGCGCGGGCGCCTCCGTCGAGCAGGTCGCCGCGGCGTCCGGCTCGGAGGTGTCGCGGATCCGCCGGTTTGCCCACCCGGTGCTGTTGGAACGGTTCCGCGCCGCGGAGCTGGCAACTGCCGCACACCCGATGCTGGCCGATGGTCCCTCCGTGCTGACACTGCTGGAGACGGTCAGCGCCGCGCTGGTGTCCCGGGGTCTCAGCCACGACAAACTCAGCTGGGACGCCTGGCGCAACGAAGACAACCGCTGGACGGTGCAGCTCGCGTGGAAGGTCGGCCGTTCCGACAACCTCGCGCATTTCTGCTTCTCCCCGGGCGCCCACGGCGGAACGGTCACCGCCATCGACGACGCGGCCAGCGCGCTGATCGACCCCAGCTTCGAACGTCCGCTGCGCCCGGTGGCCCGGGTCGCCCACGTCGACTTCGAAGAGCCCACGAGGCCACCCGTCGCGGAAGCACCGGTGGCCGCGGAGCCTGACGACAAGCCCGTGCACACCCGCCGGGGCAAGCCGGTCATTCCAGCGTGGGAAGACGTGCTGCTCGGCGTGCGCTCGGGCGGACAGCGCTAAGCGCGACCCGCTTCGTCCGGCTATGCCGGGCTCGCGATCGCCGCTATGTGTGACCCGCGGCCGTCAAGGCGAGCAGCACCACCCAGGCTCCCGCGACGCCCAGCGCCGCACCCAGCACGAACCAGCGCAGCACCGGGGTGCGCCGCCACCCCCACAAGGTCGGTGCCAGTCCCCCGGCGGCCACGATGTTGAGCCCGACGGCCAGCAGCGCGTGCACCCGAACCAGCCCCAGACTGAGCACCACGATCGCGACCGCGGTGACCGCCGCAACGAATCCGGTCACCGTCAAACCCGTTGCCCAGGGGACGGACTCGTCTCTCATCAGCCGGAGCCTAGTCTGACTGTCCATCGCCGCCTCTCGTCGCCGAGCGCGCCCGCTCGTAGAACGCCAACGCCGCCGCCGTCGCGACGTTGAGCGAGTCGGTGCCCCGCGACATCGGGATACGCACCCGCACGTCGCTCAACCGCAGGGCGGCCGGTGTCAGTCCCGGCCCCTCGGCGCCCACCAACACCGCGACGCGTTCGTCGCGCGCGGCCGTCATCGCGTCCGGCAAGGCGCACGCAGTGCCTTGCGGGGTCATCGCCATCAGTCGAAAACCGTTGTGCTGCAATATTTTGAGAGCGGCGGGCCAAAAGGTTGCACGCGCGAACGGCACCAGCAGCGCGTGGCCCATCGACACCCGGACCGCGCGGCGGTACAGCGGGTCGGCACAGCCGCTGCCGAATACCACCGCATCGACACCGAGGCCCGCCGCGTTGCGGAAGATCGAACCCAGGTTCTCGTGATCGTTGACCCCTTCGAGCACCGCCACGGTGCGGGCCCCGGCGATCACCTCGGCAACGCTGGGTTCGGCCACTCGCCGGGCGGCCGCCAGCACGCCGCGGTTGAGGTGGAAGCCGACCACTTGGGCCATGACATCGGCGGAGGTCCGGTAGAACGGCACGGCGCCGCCGGCCAGGTCATCGTCGAGCTCGGCGAGCCGGCGGTCGGTGCCCAGCAGGGCATGCGGGCGGAAGCGTGACGCGAGCATGCGCTGCACCACCAGCACACCCTCGGCGATCACCAGCCCCTTGCCGGACGGCAGATCTGGACGACGGTCGACGCTGTTCAGGTCGCGGAAATCGTCGAGCCTCGGATCGTCGGGGTCGTCAACGTCAATGATCATTCACGGCTTCGGTGGTGTGGCTCACGGGCCTTCGTCGACCAGGGCCAGCATCAGATCGGCCGCGTTGCGCAGGGTGTCGCGTTGTTCGCTGTTCAGCGTCGCCAGCCGCTTGGCCAGCCACTCCTGGCGAGCACGGCGGTTGACCTTGACCAGCTCGGCCCCAGGCTCGGAGACCGAGACCAGCACCTGCCGGCCGTCGACCGGGTGCGGCGCGCGGTCCACCAGCCCCATCTCGGCCAGCGACGCGATCACCCGGGTCATCGACGGCGGCCGGACCCGTTCGCGAATCGCCAGGGCGCCGGGTGTCATCGGGCCTTCGTTGGTCAACATCGCCAGAGCCGACAACTGGGACAAGGACACCGGCGACGACGGGTTGCGAAACCGCAGTTGGCGGGCCAGCCGCATAACTGCCAGTGACAGGTCGCTGGCCAGCCGCGCTTCGCTGTCAGGCATGGCGCGAGGTTACACGGCAGCTTCAGAAACCGGGACACGAACCCGCGAACGACGGGTGCTGATCCTTTTTGCTAAGCAACGGGCTTTTTCATCGAAACGCTTATCCGCCCGGGTATCCCGCTTTGCTCACGGGTTCGATCATCCCTTTCGGCAAGTGGGTGCGCCGCCGCCTTACCCCGACGAGGGGTTATGTTGATCGCGATGTCTGCCGAACCCGCTCGCGACCGCACCGCACCGCCGCTGCCGGCTGCGCTGCTGCGCGCGTGGCCATTCATCGCGCTCGGCGCGCTGGGTTGGCTGATCGCGGTGGCCGCCGCTTTCCTGGTGCCCTCGCTGCAGAGCTGGCGTCCGGTTGCCCTGGCCGGGCTGGGCGTGGGGGTACTCGGCACGAGCATCTTCTTGCTGCAGCTCGCCGCGGCCCGTCGCGGTGCGCGCGGCGCTCAGGCCGGGCTGGAAAATTTCCTCGACCACAAGTAATTCGCAGACCTGGAGGAGCGATGGTAGCCCCGCTGTTGCAAGCGCATGTCGATATCGACGCACCGGTGGCCGCCGTGTGGGAACTGATTTCCGATCTGCGCCGAATGCCGCAGTGGAGTCCGCAGTGCCGGTGGATGAAGCCTTTCGGCCCAGTGCGTCAGGGAACCCGGACCCTGAACCTCAACCGCCGCAAGCGGATGTTCTGGCCGACCACCTGCACGGTCGTCGAGGTCGTCCCCGACCGCAAACTCGCGTTCCGTGTCGACGCCAACAACACCATCTGGAGCTATGAGCTCGAGCCCAGGGGCGAGGGGACCCGGCTGATCGAGAGCCGTCACGCCGAAAACGGCGTCACGGCGTTTTCGAATCTGTCGGTGAATGCGCTCTTCGGCGGGACCACCAACTTCGAACGCGAATTGCTCGACGGCATGAACGCCTCCCTGGCGCGCATCAAGGCCGCCGCCGAAAGCGGCTAGTTGGGCGTCTCGGTCTGCGGCTGCTGGTCGGACTCCGGCGCCTCGGACACATGCTCGGCGGCGACTTCCGACCCCTCGGTCTGCGTCTCGGCTGCCGCTTCGCCCGGAGTCTCGGGCTGGGGCTCCGCGGCCTCGGGCTCCGGCAGTGCTTCTGCCGCCTCCGACGCCTCCGGAGGCGGCCCGGACGGCTCGACCGGTGCCTGGGTGACGTCCAATACGCCGTCGTCGTACGGCTCGTAGGCCGGCGACCCGGTGCCCGCCGGGGCCGGAGTGTCCGAGTGGGCACCGCAGCCGTACAGCTTGTCGACGATGTGCCCGTCGGCCGACAATTCGTTGCCGCACACCCCGAACAGCGCACCCAGGGAACCCGAGAGCGGCAGGAAGAAGCCGCAGTCGCGGCATACCCGCTTGGTGGATCGCGCCATCGGCGAGTCGGGGCCGTGGTCGCCGGTGCGCCAGCGTCCGGCCGCCTCCGAGCGGCCCTCGGCGCTCATCACCCAGTGCCGGCCCAGCCCGATTTCCGCCGCGGTCTCATCGACTTGGGGATCCCCGCTGGCGGTGTAGCCGGGAACCAGCCGAGCATCGTTCGCGGCGGGCGCCAACAGGTCACCGGGGCTCAGGTCCCCGGGCCGCACCCGTTGCTCCCACGGCACCCATTCGGGCGCCAGCAATGCCGTCGGCCCTGGCACCAGCACCACCTCGCTGATGGTGGCGTGGTCGGCGCCCGGATAGGCGGCCACCACAACCGCCCATTGCCATCCCTGGTAGCCGGGTAAATGCGCCAGGAACCGGTGGGTGGCAGTGCTCGCGTCTTCGTAGCCGGCGCCCAGATAGTCGCCGACCATCTCCGGCCCACTGAACTCCACGACGGCGGCCCTGGCCTGGTCTGCCGCGCCCGTGAGCACCGCCGCCAACCCCTCGGGCCAGTCGCCCACGGTCGCCACGGCGTAGTCCACGGTGGGCTCCTCGATGGGTCGGGTCACGCTGTCTTCTTTCTGCATTGCGTTTCCAATACTAGGTTGACGAGCCACGCCCCGTTACCTGCAGACGCATCCAGGCGGCATAGGGGAGAATCGGAACGTGTCTGGACGGCGGCAAAACAATCCGGGCCGGGTGGCCTCTCAGCCGGGCCGCCCGCCCCGCGACGGCGCTGCCTCCCAGCATCCGGGCGCGGCGAATTACCCCGCCGGAGGTGCCGCCGACCGTCGCACCCGCCCGTCGCCGATGCCGAGCGCCAACCGCTATCTGCCCCCCCTGGACCACCAGCCGGAGCCGGAACGCAACAGCGGCGGGGCGTCTCGTCCTCCGGCCGCCGGCGAGCGGATCACCGTCACCCGCGCCGCCGCACTGCGCAGCCGCGAGATGGGTTCGCGGATGTACTGGATGGTGCAGCGCGCCGCGACCGCCGACGGCGCGGACAAGTCAGGTCTGACGGCGCTGACGTGGCCCGTGGTAGCCAACTTTGCGGTGGACGCCGCGATGGCCGTCGCGCTGGCCAACACCTTGTTCTTCGCCGCGGCAACCGGCGAGAGCAAGGGCAGGGTCGCGCTGTACCTGTTGATCACCATCGCGCCGTTCGCGGTGATCGCACCGCTGATCGGTCCGGCGCTGGACCGGCTGCAGCACGGCCGTCGCGTCGCCCTGGCCGCGTCGTTCGCCCTTCGCACCGCGTTGGCCGTGCTGCTGGTCATGAACTACGACGGCGCGAGCGGCAGTTTCCCGTCGTGGGTGCTCTATCCGTGCGCGCTCGCGATGATGGTTTTCTCGAAGTCGTTCAGCGTGCTGCGCAGCGCGGTGACACCGCGGGTGATGCCGCCGACCATCGACCTGGTGCGGGTGAACGCCCGGCTGACCATGTTCGGTCTACTGGGCGGCACGATCGTCGGCGGTGCGATTGCGGGTGGCGTCGAGTTCGTCTGTACCCACCTGTTCAAGCTGCCCGGGGCGTTGTTCGTGGTGATAGCGGTGACGATCGCCGGCGCCCTGCTGGCCATGCGGATACCGCGCTGGGTCGAGGTGACCGCCGGTGAGGTCCCCGCCACCCTGAGCTATCGCCAGGACAGTGAACCGCTGCGGCGCAGCTGGCACAAGGAAGTCAGCGGGGCGCTCCGGCAGCCGTTGGGCCGCAACATCATCACCTCGCTGTGGGGTAACTGCACCATCAAGGTCATGGTGGGCTTTTTGTTCCTATATCCCGCATTCGTCGCCAAGGCCCATCAGGCCAATGGCTGGGCCCAGGTCGCGATGCTCGGGGTGATCGGCGCGGCGGCCGGGATCGGCAATTTCGCCGGCAACTTCACCAGTGCGCGCCTGAAGCTGGGCCGGCCCGCCGTGCTGGTGGTGCGCTGCACGGTGGCGGTGAGCGCGGTCGCGCTGGCCGCCTCCGTCGCCGGCAACCTGGTGCTGGCCGTGATCGCCACCCTGGTCACGTCGGGGGCCAGCGCGATCGCGAAGGCGTCCCTGGATGCGTCGCTGCAGAACGACCTGCCGGAGGAATCCCGCGCATCGGGCTTCGGGCGCTCCGAGTCGACGCTGCAGTTGGCCTGGGTCCTCGGCGGCGCGCTGGGGGTGTTGGTGTACACCGAATTGTGGGTCGGTTTTACCGCGGTCACTGCGCTGCTCATTTTGGGTTTGGCGCAGACCCTGGTCAGCTTCCGCGGCAACTCACTGATTCCCGGCCTGGGAGGAAATAGGCCAATCATGGTCGAGCAGGAGGGCAAGCGTCGCGGTGTCGGCGCTTCGGCGGTGGTTGCCGAGTGAAACCCGGAAGCAAGCGGGGTGTGGCCGTGCTGCTCGCCTGCCTGGTGGCTGTGCTGTGCGTGGGCGCCGGCGTCGGCACCTGGTTGCTGGTGGGCGGCTCCGGACCGCGGCACCCGGAGATCAGCGCATATTCACACGGTCACCTGACCCGGGTGGGGCCTTACCTGTACTGCAACGTGCTCAACCTCGAAGAGTGCGAGACGCCGCAGAACCAGGGCGAGTTGAAGGTCAGCGAGCGCTACCCGATTCAGCTCTCGGTGCCCGATGCAATTTACCGGGCGCCCTGGCGCCTGCTGCAGGTATACGACGACCCAACCAACACCGCCAGCACCATCTTCCGGCCGGGCACCCGGTTCGCGGTAACGATCCCGTCCGTCGACCCGCAGCGCGGGCGTTTGGCCGGAATCGTCGTGCAGTTGCTGACGTTGGCGGTTGATCCCGCAGGCGAGCTGCGCGATGTGCCGCACGCGGAATGGTCGATACGGCTGGCGTACTAAACCCCTCTCTGCGCCCAACGTCGACTTGTGGTGCGAATGCGAGTCCCGTGGGCGCAATAACTCCGCGCTCGCCCGAGGATGTCGGTGCGGCCGGGCAATGTGTCGGCATGCGATCGCTGGACTGGCCATTTAGAGGAACCGAAGCGCTGGCAGCCGGCCTGCTCACACCACACCAATTGCGGAACGATTTCGAGATGGTCCATCGCAACGTCTACATCCCTCGCGCGGCGACATTGACCGCCGTGACCCGGGCGATTGCCGCCTGGCTGTGGTCTGGGCGGACCGCGACACTGGCGGGCCTGTCCGCTGCCGCACTGCACCGGACGGCGTGGATCGACGACTGGCTGCCCGCGGAGCTCAACCGACCCAGCCAAGACAAGGCACGCGGCATCATTTTGCACAGCGACACCCTCGACGACGATGAGACGACCGTGTGCCACGGGATACGCCTTACCACGCCCGCACGCACGGCATTTGATTTGGCCAGGCGAAAGGGCTTGACTACAGCGGTGATTCGGCTCGATGCGCTCATGCACGCATCCGACTTGAAGCTGGCTGACGTCGAACTACTGGCCAACCGCCACCGCGGAGCACGCGGACTGGTGCAGTTGCGACGGGTCCTGCTGCTCGCCGACGGAGGCGCGGAATCACCTTGCGAGACCAAGACTCGCTTACTTCTCGTGGGCAGCGGATTGCCACGACCACAGACCCAGATCGAAGTGGTCAACCAGTGGGGCACGGTGCTGGCGCGCATTGATATGGGTTGGGAGGACTGGAAGGTCGGCGTGGAATTCGACGGCGCGCACCACTGGACCGATCCCGCGCAGCGGACCCGAGACATCGATCGGCTGGCAGAACTCGAGGCAAGGGGCTGGAGGATTGTCCGGGTCAGCGCTGACCTGCTTCGACACCGGCCCCACGTCGTCGTGGCACGTGCCCGCAGCGCCCTGCTTGCTGGAGGCTGTCCGCTCTAACCGTCGAGCGTGGCGTTTGTTGGGCAAATCCGCCTAATTTTGCGCAACAAGTCGACGTTCGCCAAGGCTCAGGCCCCGTGGCCGGCGGGTACGCGTTCACCTTCGACCGGCGGACCGGGCGGTGTTCCCGCCCCGAACGGCTTACCGCCCAAGCTTTCTCGCCCGTGCGGGGATAGCCAGCCGCCCAGGTCTGGACCCTTGGGCACGATCCGGGTGGGATTGATGTCGGCGTGCACGATGTAGTAGTGCTGCTTGATCTGGACGAAGTCGACGGTGTCACCGAATCCGGGTGTCTGGAACAGGTCGCGCGCATAGGCCCACAGCACCGGCATTTCGCTCAATTTGCTGCGATTGCACTTGAAATGCCCGTGATACACCGGGTCGAAGCGGGCCAGGGTGGTGAACAACCGCACGTCGGCCTCGGTGATGGTGTCGCCCACCAGGAATCGCTGATTGCTCAGCCGTTCGCTCACCCAATCCAGGGCGGTGAACAACCGGTCGTAGGCCGCTTCGTAGGCCTGCTGCGAACCGGCGAACCCGCACCGGTACACGCCGTTGTTGATCTCGGTGTAGACCTTCTTGCTCACCTCATCGATCGCGGCGCGCAGTTGTTCTGGATACAGCTCGGGTGCCCCGTCGCGGTGGTATGCCTTCCATTCCGTCGAGAGATCCAGGGTCATCTGCGCGAAGTCGTTGGTGACCACCGCGCCGGTTCCGACGTCGACGATCGCCGGGACCGTGATGCCTTTGGGATAGTCCGGGAAACGCTTGAAGTAGGCGTCCTGTAGCCGCGGAATCTTCAGCACGGGGTCGACGCCGCCCGGATCGAGATCGAACGTCCAACTGCGCTCGTCGTGGGTTGGGCCGCAAAAACCAATGGAGAGAACATTTTCCAGACCCAGTAGGCGGCGGACGATGATCGCGCGGTTCGCCCACGGGCACGCCCGGGCGACGATCAGCCGGTACCGCCCGGGCTCGACCGGATACCCGTCGCGCCCATCGTCAGTGATGCGGGTGGTGATGTAGTTGGTGTCGCGGGTGAATTCGCCTGCCGGAGCAATATAGGAAGCCATATCTCCCATAGTCGCTCAACATCGATTCATTGCCGAGCGATCTCCGGATTCGGCCTTGAGCGACTCTGGTTTCGACCGCACGCCTCAGGTCGTGAGGAATCTCCGAGCCAAATTGGTCTCGGCCGACGCACCCTCTTCCCAGTCAGTGATCCACGGCCCGGTGCCCTCGGACTGATCGATGATCCCGTCCTCAAGCCAGCTGTAGCGCCCCTGAAGCAGGTTGCGGGTGAGCTGAACATCGCTGCCGTCGGTGTTGTCCCACAACGCGTCAAACAGCGTCTGCACCCGCAAGGCCGCTTGCTGGCAGAACGTTTCGGCGAGCTCGTACGCCTGCTGACCAACCGCCGCATCGACGGTGCGTTGTGACTCCGCGCGCACGCACGCCGCGGACATCGCGAACAGCTCGGCACCGATATCTACGACGCGTCCGAGGAAGCCCTGCCGCTGCTCCAGTTTGGCTTGCCAACGTGCCATCCCGTAGAAGGTGTTGCGTGCCAGCTTGCGGCTGGAGCGTTCGATAAAGCGAAGGTGTGATGCCAGCGGACCGAATTCATGGTAGGCCCGCGGCCGCTGCCCTTCGCCGAAGGCCAGCTGAGGCAACCACTTTGCGTAGAATCCGCTCGCCCCGACAGCCGCGGCGGCCTTCTGTCGCAAGCCGGTGTCGGGCTTGGCGAGGTCACCGGCCGCCGAAAGGTGGGCATCGACCGCTTCGCGAGCGATGAGTAGCCTCATGATCTCGCTGGATCCTTCGAAGATGCGATTGATCCGCAGGTCCCGTAACGCCTGCTCGACCGGCACCGCACGTTCGCCGCGCGCGGCCAGCGACTCTGCGGTCTCATATCCCCGCCCACCCCGAATCTGCATCACCTCATCGGCAATCAGGCAGGCCATCTCGCTGGACCATAATTTGGCCAGCGCCGCCTCGATGCGGATGTCGTTGCGGCCCTCATCGGCCATTTGGGCGGACAGTTCGAGTACCGCGTCAAGGGCGTAGTTGGTCGCGGCGATGAAGGAGAGCTTGCTTGCCACCGCCTCGTGTTCGGCCAGTGGTTTGCCCCACTGCACACGCTCACCCGACCATTCGCGCGCTATCTTCAGCGCCCACTTCGACGAACCCGTCGCGCTGGCGGGAATTGACAACCGTCCGGCGTTGAGCGTGGTCAGCGCGATTTTCAAGCCGTCGCCTTCTCGGCCGACCAGGTTATCGCTCGGGACCCGAACCTTGTGCAGCCTGGTCACACCGTTCTCGATGCCGCGCAGCCCCATGAATTTGTTGCGTCGCTCCACGGTGATGCCCGGCGAATCGGCCTCGACGACAAAGGCGCTGATGCCACCTCGATGTCCGTCGGCCTTGGGTACCCGGGCCATCACCACCAACAGCTCTGCGACCACGCCGTTGGTGGTCCACAACTTCACGCCATCGAGTTGGTAGGCCTTCCCGTCCTCGACCGGTGTCGCCGTCGAGGCCAGGCGTGCCGGGTCGGACCCGACATCGGGTTCCGTCAGCAGAAATGCCGATATGGCCCCAGCTGCGCACCGCGGCAGAAACTTCCGTTTCTGCTCGGGTGTCCCGGCAAGCTTGAGCGGCTCGGGCACGCCGATCGATTGATGAGCCGACAGCAATGCGCCGAGGCTGGGATGAACGCTCGTCACCATCATCAGAGCCCGGTTGTAGGCGACTTGCGACATATTCAGGCCGCCGTAATCGGACGGTATTTTCATCCCGAAACAGCCCAGGTCGGCCAAACCCTTCACGTACTCATCAGGAATTTGCGCATCGCGTTCAATGACGCTGCCATCCACGGTGCCCAGAAATTCCCGTAGCCGGTCGAGAAACGCACGGGTGCGGTCCTCGTCAGACTCCGATGGTGTGGGAAACGGGTGGATCAACTCCAGCGAAAAACGACCAAGAAACAATTCTTTGGCGAAAGATGGCTTTTCCCACCCCGTTTCGCGTGACTCCTCGGCGAGAGCTCTCGCCTGTGCCTCGGTGACCTGCGCCTGCTGTGCCATGCAGCCTCCTTGCTAGTCGTGAGGGCGGAGTACCCCGTTCGACGCTCGCCACGCCGTCAGCTGCGCGCCAGTTGATGCCCGTGGGCCGCACATTAACGCGGGAGGCTGGGTGTCAGCGTCAGGCGTCGAGCTCCCGGGCGACGGCCTTGACCACCTCGGACACCCGGCGGGCAGTCTTGCGGTCCGGGTAGCGACCCTTGCGCAACTCTGGCTGCACCGTGCTTTCCAGCAGCGTGATCATGTCCTCGACCATGCCGTGCAGCTCGTCGGGGCTGTGCTTGTGCTCGGCGGGCACCTCGCGACGCGTCTTGGTCAGGCTGGGCGGCGGCTCAATCAGTTTGAGGCTCAACGCTTGCGGTCCGCGCCGTCCGGAGGCGATGCCGAACTCGACACGCTGGCCCGCCTTGAGGCCCTCGACCCCAGCGGGCAACGCCGACGAGCGAACGTACACGTCTTCGCCGTCCTCTTGCGACAGGAAGCCGAAGCCCTTGTCAGCGTCGTACCACTTCACCTTGCCCGTCGGCACTGGTCTCACCTGCTTGTCTAACGAATCAATAGAAATAGGCAACACAATAAGCGTCCCGCCTGCGCAGGACGCCGTATTAGGAGTCTGATCCTACTCGGATGCCCGGGTAACGAGCACCCCCGTTATCGGGCACTCGGTACGCTTGGTAATAACCGCGGAGGAGATATGCGCCTGATCCTTAACGTCATCTGGCTAGTCTTCGGCGGCCTGTGGATGGCCGTCGGATACCTGGCTGCGGCGATCATCAGCTTCGTGCTCATCATCACCATTCCTTTTGGCTTCGCGTCGCTGCGCATCGCCTCCTACGCGCTGTGGCCGTTCGGCCGCACGATTGTGGACAAGCCGACGGCGGGGTCCGGCGTCCTGGTCGGAAACGTCATCTGGGTGGTGCTGTTCGGCGTGTGGCTGGCGATCGGCCATCTGGTCAGCGCGGCGGCGATGGCGCTCACGATCGTCGGCATTCCGCTGGCGCTGGCCAACCTGAAATTGATTCCGGTGTCGTTGATGCCGCTGGGCAAGGAGATTGTCCCGATCGGCTCGCCGACTCACTACGCGCCGCCGGCGGCCGCATGACCCTGACGACGCTGGGCTTCCCGTCGGTGCCGAGCCGCGACGACGGCCCGACCGTTCCCGCGGATGCGCCGGCCACCGGCCCGCTGGTGGACACCTATGGGCGGGTCGCCACCGATCTGCGGGTCTCGCTGACCGATCGCTGCAACCTGCGGTGCAGTTATTGCATGCCGGCGGAAGGCCTGAACTGGCTGCCGGGCGAGCAACTGCTGGGTGCCGACGAGCTGGCCAGGCTGATGCGCATCGCGGTCACCCGGCTGGGCGTGACCAGCGTGCGGTTCACGGGCGGCGAACCCCTGCTGGCGCGCCACCTCGAAGAGGTGGTCGCCGCGGCCGCCGCTCTGCAGCCCCGCCCCGAGATCTCGCTGACCACCAACGGTATCGGGCTGGCGCGGCGCGCCACCGGGCTCGCCGCGGCCGGCCTGGATCGGGTCAATGTCTCGTTGGACAGCGTGGATCGCCAGAATTTCGCGGCCATCACCCGTCGCGACCGGCTCGCCGACGTGCTGGACGGCCTGGCCGCCGCCAACAAGGCCGGCCTGACGCCGGTGAAGGTGAACGCCGTGCTGGATCCCGGCACCGGCCGCGAGGACGTGGTGGGGCTGTTGCGGTTCTGCCTCGAGCACGGCTACCAGTTGCGCGTCATCGAGCAGATGCCGCTGGATGCCGGGCACCAATGGCGACGGGACGCTGCGCTCAGCGCCGACGACGTGCTGGCCGCGTTGCGCCTGCACTTTCGGCTCCGGCCCGACCCGGCGCCGCGCGGATCGGCCCCCGCAGAGCTCTGGCTGGTCGACACCGGTCCGGGCACGCCGAGCAGCAAATTCGGGGTTATCGCATCGGTCTCGCATGCCTTCTGCGGGGCGTGTGACCGCACCCGCTTGACGGCCGACGGCCAGATCCGCAGCTGCCTGTTCGCCGAACAGGAGACCGACCTGCGCGGGCTGCTGCGCGGCGGTGCGCCCGACGACGCGATCGAGGCGGCGTGGCGCACCGCGATGTGGGGCAAGCCCGCCGGTCACGGCATCAACGATCCGAATTTCATCCAGCCCGACCGCCCGATGAGCGCGATCGGTGGCTAGTCCCATGGGACAGACCCCTGTCCAAGCCCATGGAATCCAGGTGACGGTGCGCTACTTCGCGGCCGCCCGAGCGGCCGCGGGCGTCGATTCGGAGGCCGTGGTGCTGCGCCCCGGCACCACGGTCGGTGAACTCGTCGAGCGGCTCGCCGTTCGAGGGTCTCGCCTGGCCACCGTTTTGACCCGGTGCTCGTATCTGCGGGACGGGATCGCCGTCCGCGACGAGACCGCGGCGTTGCAGTCCGGTGACACGATCGACGTCCTGCCGCCCTTTTCTGGCGGTTGAAACTGTGACATATCTCACGTAACGGAACGATAACGGCGCGATCACGCTCCGATATCGCGCATTACGACCTGCGCAAACACTATGTGTTCCTGCGGTTTTCGCGGATGACTGAGAGGGAAACGCCAGGTTTCGCCAGACGTGACGCGACCAACAGAAACGGTTACCGTCTCCGAAGGCTCGCCAGCCATCCCGATTGGCGGACCTCCCCTCCCTATCGCGCCGAGCTCCATCCAATAGGCGGGGGCCTCCGAAATACATGGATGGAGACGGGGGACCCACCGGTCCACCGTGATCGGATTGGGGCCGCTCGCGGCTCCTAGGGGTGAAGTCGACGTCGTCTCGTTTGAGACCTCGTCGGCCGGGTGGCCTCTCCAACCCGAACCCGACAGCTGACCTCGCAGGCGCGTGACGAGAGAGGAATAAACCGGCGCGTATGAGTGGACGTCACCGCAAGCCCAGCAGTTCAAACATCAGCGTCGCCAAGATCGCCTTCACCGGCGCGGTTCTTGGTGGCGGCAGCATCGCCCTTGCCGGCCAAGCGGCCGCGGCCACCGACGGTGAATGGGATCAGGTAGCCCATTGCGAATCCGGCGGTAACTGGGGCATCAACACCGGCAACGGCTACCACGGTGGCGTGCAATTCAGCGCAAGCACCTGGGCCGCACACGGCGGGGGCCAGTACGCCCCGTCGGCCGAACTCGCCAGTAGGGAACAGCAGATCGCCGTCGCGGAGCGGGTGCTCGCCACCCAGGGCCGTGGCGCCTGGCCCGTGTGCGGTGGCCCCCTGTCGGGTCCCACCCATCGCGACGTGCCAGCGCCGGCCGGCCTGGACGCGCCCGGCCTCAACGGCGCCCCGGCGCCGCTGGCCCCGCCCGCGGACGCTCCTCCTCCGCCGCCCCCGCCCGCTCCAGTGCAACTGGCCTCGTTTGACCGGTGGGCACCGCAGGACGCGCCTCCCGCTCCCCCGGCGGACCTGCCGCCGGCTCCCCCGGCGGACGCCGTCCCGCCCGCGCCTCCCGTGGACCTACCGCCGGCACCCCCGGCCGACGCCCCGCCGCCGGCCGACGCGATGCCGCCCGCACCTCCGGTGGACGCACCGCCGGTCGTGGACACGGACTTCCACGGTTTCGTACCGGAAGGCATGCCGCAGCATGTTTCTGAAGCTAACTACCTCATGGAGCTGTGGGACGCGATCCGGGCCCAGGACGTGCAAGGAAACGACGCGCTGGACGCTCTCGCTCAGCCGTCACCTAACGCCTGACACACACCGCTAACCCCCCGCACGCCCCCGAAACCCCTCCTTTTCGGGGCGTGTCGGGCACGGCGCACCCTTCCGGTGGCCGGCGTGCCGAGCGCGTCAGGCCGAGCCCACCCACTCTTCGGTTCCGTCGGCAAAGAATTGGTGCTTCCACACCGGTAGCCGCGCCTTGATGGTGTCCACCAGGTGCGCGCAGGTGGCGAATGCCGCCTGCCTGTGGTCGGCCGCGACGGCCGCCACCAGCGCCGCCTCTCCGATGCGCAGCGCGCCGATGCGGTGGCTGGCGGCGACGGCACGCACGCCGCTGGACTGCTCGGCCACATCGGCCACCACATCGGCGATGATCTGGTCGGCCGACGGATGCGCGGAGTACTCCAGCCGCACCACCCGCCGTCCGCCGTCGTGGTCGCGGATCATGCCTACGAACCCGACGATGGCCCCGGCCGACTGATGGCCGACCAACTCTTCATGCTCGGCCAGTGAAATCGGGTGCGCGGTCATGGCGGCGCGCACGACGAGCGTCATCGCTGGTGATCTTCGCCAGCGAGCTGGTCGAGTGCGTGGTCCAGCACATCGGCGAGCACCCCGAGGCCGTCGCGCACCCCTCCGGGCGAACCAGGCAGGTTGACGATCAGGGTCTGGCCGGCCACACCGCACACCCCGCGCGACAGCACCGACGTCGGCACCTTCGGCAGGCCCGACTGACGGATGGCTTCCGCCAGCCCCGGAATCATGTAGTCGACGACGGCCACGGTGTGGTCGGGTGTGCTGTCGCTGGGCGAAATGCCGGTGCCGCCGGAGGTGATGACGACGTCGACCTCGGCGTCGATCGCGGTGCGCAGCGCGTCGCCGACCGGCGGCCCATCGGCAACCACCTGCGGCTCTTGGGTCGAAAAGCCGCGATCCGCCAGCCATTCGGCGATGATCGGGCCGCAGCGGTCGTCGTACACTCCCGACGACGCGCGGGTCGAGGCGATGATGATGCGGGCGGAACGAGTGCTCATGGGCGCGCCCACCTTCCGGTTTTGCCGCCTTCCTTGCGCAGCACGCGAATGTCGTCGATTCGTGCGGCCGGATCCACCGCCTTGATCATGTCGTAGAGCGTCAGGCCCGCGACGCTGACCGCCGTCAGCGCTTCCATCTCCACCCCCGTGCGGTCGGTGCTTCGCACCGTTGCGATGATCTCGATTTCAGACTCCCGCACGGTGAAGTCGATGTCGACCCCCGTGAGCGCGAGTTGATGACAAAGCGGGATGAGTTCGCTGGTGCGCTTCGCGGCCTGAATGCCGGCTATCCGCGCCGTGGCCAGCGCATCGCCCTTGGGCAGGCCGCCAGTAGAGATCAGCGCCAGAACTTGCGCCGACGAGCGCAGGACGCCGGCGGCCACCGCGGTCCGCTTGGTGGCTACCTTCTCGCTGACGTCGACCATGTGCGCCGCCCCATGGTCGTCCAGGTGTGACAGGGCGCCCGAGCCGGCGTCGTCCGACGCCCAGCTCGCCGAGGCTTTGGAGTCCTCAGAGGCGTTAGCCATCTGGCGGCCTACCGATTGACGACGGTGACCGGGTGCAGGTAGGGCAGATCGGTGGGGGGCAGCGGGAACACCAGCTCGCCGAAGGGCGACAGAGCACCCGTGCGATCGGTCACGAGTTCACTGACCGCGTGGTCGTCGGGGTCCGTCGTCGGCCAGCCGTTGTCGACATACTTGGTTTTACGTGCTTTGCCCTCAGCAGTGTCAGCCACGAGGTCCATTCTGACAGGTGGCCCAACAGCACGCGGCGCAAGACCGGAGTTTCGGAGACGCGTCGTCGCCGCCGCCGCTGGTCACCGTGCCGGTGAGGCGATGACCCTTCAGGTCTGCTGGGCACCGCCACCTGCTTTACGCTGGTCAGCAATGACCGACAACACCCCGGATATCCCGCTGGGGTCGTGGCTGGCCGAGTTATCCGATGAGCGGCTGATCCGACTGTTGGAATTGCGGCCGGACCTCGCCCAGCCCCCACCCGGCAGCATCGCCGCACTGGCCGCGCGCGCCCAGGCCCGCCAGTCGATCAAGGCCGGCACCGACGACCTGGACTTCCTGCGGCTGGCCGTACTCGATGCGCTGCTGGTGCTCCAGGCCGACGCGGAGCCGGTGCCCACCGCGAAGCTGCTGGCGCTGATCGGTGACCGCGCCCCGGAAACCGACGTCCTCGACGCGGTCGACGACCTCCGGCAACGCGCCTTGGTTTGGGGCGAGGCCGCGCTGCGCGTGGCCGCCGACGCCGCGACGGGAATGCCGTGGCACCCGGGCCAGGTCATTCTCGAGGACACCTCGCGCAGCGCCGAGCAGATCGCCGGCCTGATAGACGGGCTCAACCAGGCGCAGCTCGACGTGTTGGAGAAACTTCTCGAAGGTTCCCCGATGGGCCGCACCCGCGACGCCGCGCCCGGCGCGCCCGCCGACCGGCCGGTGCCCCAGCTGCTGGCCATGGGCCTGTTGCGGCGCATCGACGCCGAGACGGTGATCCTGCCCCGCCACGTCGGGCAGGTGCTGCGCGGCGAGCAGCCCGGCCCCATGCAGCTGACCGCACCCGACCCGGTGGTATCGACCACCACGGCCAACGACGCCGACGCGGTGGCCGCCGGGGCCGTCATCGACTTGCTCCACGAGGTCGACGTCCTGCTTGAAACGCTGTCCAGCACACCGGTTTCCGAGTTGCGCAGCGGCGGCCTGGGAATTCGCGATGTCAAGCGGCTGAGCAAGGTGACCGGCATCGACGAGCCTCGGCTGGGGTTGATCCTGGAAGTCGCGGCCGCGGCCGGATTGATCGCCAGCGGCATGCCCGACCCCGAGCCGGTGACCGGCGAGGCACCGTACTGGGCACCGACGATCACCGCCGACCGGTACACCGCGATGTCGGTCGCCGAACGCTGGCAGCTGTTGGCCAGCAGCTGGCTCGACCTTCCCGGTCGGCCTGCGCTGATCGGCAGTCGCGGGCCCGACGCCAAACCCTATGGGGCCCTCACCGACGGCCTGTACTCGACGGCCGCACCGCTGGATCGCCGGCTGTTGCTCGGCATGCTGGCCGAGCTGTCCCCCGGCGCCGGCGTCAACGCGGCGAAAGCCTCGGCGGCGCTGATCTGGCGGCGTCCGCGCTGGGCCAAGCGGTTGCAGCCCGGACCCGTCGGGGACCTGCTCGCCGAGAGCAACGCCCTGGGTCTGGTGGGCCGCGGCGCGATCAGCAGATCCGGTCGTGCGCTACTGGACGACGACGATCCACAGGTCGCGATCGAGGCGATGAACCGGGCGCTGCCCAAACCGGTCGACCACTTCCTGCTGCAGGCGGACCTGACCGTGGTCGTGCCCGGGCCATTGGAACGCGACCTGGCCGAGCAACTCGCCGTCGTTGCCACCGTCGAATCGGCCGGCACCGCAATGGTGTACCGCGTCAGCGAGCAGTCGATCCGGCACGCACTCGATGTCGGCAAGACCAGCGACTGGATGCATTCCCTGTTCGCCAAGCATTCTAAAACGCCAGTGCCCCAAGGGCTTACCTACCTGATCGACGATGTTGCGCGCCGCCATGGGCAGCTGCGGATCGGCATGGCCGCGTCGTTCGTGCGTTGCGAGGACCCCGCCCTGCTGGCCCAGGCCGTGGCCGCACCGGCGACCGAAGGGGTGCAGTTGCGGGCCTTGGCGCCGACGGTCGCGGTGTCGCCGGCTCCGATCGGCGAGGTCCTCGCCGCCTTGCGGGCCGCGGGCTTCGCTCCGGCGGCCGAGGATTCCTCCGGCGCCATCGTCGACGTACGTCCGCGCGGCGCCCGGGTGGCCGCACCCCAGCAGCGCCGGCCCTATCGCCCGGTGCGGCGTCCCAACAGCGAAAGCCTCAACGCGGTGGTGGCGGTGCTGCGCAAGGTGACCGCCGCACCGTTCGGCAATATCCGAGTCGATCCCGCGGTCGCGATGACGCTGCTGCAGCGCGCGGCCAAGGAACAAGACACCCTGGTGATCGGTTATCTGGATGCGGCCGGCGTGGCCACCCAGCGAGTGGTGTCGCCCATCACCATCAAGGGCGGTCAGCTGGTGGCCTTTGACTCCGCGTCCGGACGGCTGCGTGACTTCGCCATCCACCGCATCACGTCGGTTGTGTCGGCCACCGGCCGATAATGGTTGGCATGCCTGCCGACGTGAACACAGAACAGGAGGCGTGGCGCTGAATATGTCTGACGGACCGTTGATCGTGCAGTCCGATAAGACGGTGTTGCTCGAGGTGGACCACGAGCTGGCCGGCGCGGCGCGCGCCGCCATCGCGCCGTTCGCCGAGCTGGAACGCGCACCCGAACACGTGCACACCTACCGCATCACGCCGCTGGCGCTGTGGAACGCCCGCGCCGCCGGTCATGACGCCGAACAGGTGGTCGACGCGCTGGTCAGCTTCTCGCGCTACGCGGTGCCCCAGCCGCTGCTGGTCGACATCGTCGACACCATGGCCCGCTACGGTCGTTTGCAGCTGATGAAGAACCCCGCGCACGGCCTGACACTGGTGAGCCTGGATCGCGCAGTGCTCGAAGAGGTGTTGCGCAACAAGAAGATTGCCCCGATGCTCGGCGCCCGGATCGACGACGACACCGTCATCGTTCACGCCAGCGAACGCGGCCGCGTCAAGCAGATGCTACTCAAGATCGGTTGGCCCGCCGAAGATCTCGCGGGCTATGTCGATGGCGAGGCACATCCGATCAGCCTGGCCCAGGACGGCTGGCACCTGCGCGACTATCAGCAGATGGCGACCGACTCGTTCTGGTCCGGCGGATCCGGGGTGGTGGTGCTTCCGTGCGGTGCCGGTAAGACGCTGGTGGGCGCGGCCGCCATGGCGAAAGCCGGTGCGACGACGCTGATTCTGGTCACCAATATCGTCGCGGCACGGCAATGGAAGCGCGAGCTGATCGCGCGCACGTCGCTCACCGAGGACGAGATCGGCGAATACTCCGGCGAGCGCAAGGAAATCCGGCCGGTCACCATCTCGACGTATCAGATGATCACTCGCCGCACCAAGGGCGAGTATCGACACCTGGAGCTCTTCGACAGCCGGGACTGGGGACTGATCATCTACGACGAGGTCCATCTGTTGCCGGCGCCGGTTTTCCGGATGACCGCGGATCTGCAGTCCAAGCGGCGTCTGGGCCTGACAGCGACGTTGGTCCGCGAGGACGGTCGCGAGGGCGACGTGTTCTCGCTGATCGGCCCGAAGCGCTATGACGCGCCGTGGAAGGACATCGAGGCGCAGGGGTGGATCGCGCCGGCCGAGTGCATCGAAGTGCGGGTCACCATGACCGACAACGAGCGGATGATCTACGCCACGGCCGAACCCGAAGAGCGGTACAAGCTGTGCTCGACGGTGCACACCAAAATCGCTGTGGTCAAATCGATCCTGGCGAAACATCCCGGCGAGCAGACCCTGGTGATCGGCGCCTACCTCGATCAGCTCGACGAGCTCGGCGCCGAGCTGAACGCCCCGGTGATCCAGGGGTCCACCCGAACCAACGAACGCGAGGAGCTGTTCGACGCCTTCCGTCGCGGCGAGTTGTCCACCCTGGTGGTGTCCAAAGTCGCGAACTTCTCCATCGACCTGCCGGAAGCCTCTGTCGCAGTGCAGGTCTCGGGAACCTTCGGCTCACGCCAAGAGGAGGCACAACGGCTGGGCCGGCTCCTGCGGCCCAAGTCCGACGGTGGGGGCGCCATCTTCTATTCCGTGGTGGCGCGCGACAGCCTGGACGCCGAGTACGCCGCGCACCGGCAGCGCTTCTTGGCCGAGCAGGGCTACGGCTACATAATCCGCGACGCGGACGACCTCCTGGGCCCGGCGATTTAGCCTGGGGCGCAGGCGATCAGAGCGACAGGATGGTCGCCGATGCAGTGCCGGGCGCGCCGTACACCTGGGCCAGGCCGACGCGCGGGTTGCCGGGTACCTGGCGCTCCCCCGCCTCGCCGCGCAACTGCCGCACCAGTTCGTGCATCTGCCGCAGTCCCGATGCGCCGATCGGTTCGCCGTTGGCGATCAGCCCGCCGTCGGTGTTGACCGGGATCGAGCCGTGGATCTCGGTGGCGCCGTCGGCCAGCAGCTTCTCCTGCTCACCGTCGGCGCACAGACCGGTCTCGGCCATGTGGATAACCTCGTTGCCGGCGTCGGTGTCCTGCAGTTGGGCGACATCGACATCCTCGGGCCCGATGCCCGCGGCTTCGTAGGCGGCCTTGGACGCGTACACCGTCGGGGAGACGTCCTCGTCGAGCGGCGCGAAGGTGGCATGCACCTCGTACGCCCCGAACGTGCGGGTGCGGATCTCACAGGCGCGCACGTACACCGGCTTGTCGGTGAACTTGTGCGCGATGTCAGCGCGGCACATGATGACGGCCGCGGCGCCCTCGTCGGGCGCGCAGAACATGTACTGCGTCAGCGGATAGTTGAGCACAGTCGAGTTGAGAATCTCCTCGATGGAGATCTCCTTGCGCCGGAAGGCATTCGGGTTCAGCGCGCCATTGCGGAAGTTCTTGTTGGCTACCCGCGCCAGCGTCTCTTGCGAGATGTTGTGGTCGTGCAGGTACTTGTTGGCCTTCATCCCGAAGAACTTGGTGGTAACGAACTGCCCGTTCTGCGCGTACCACTGCGGCAGCGCCAGCTTGGCGGGGTCGTCGGTGAACGCTCCCCGCGGATGCTTGTCCAAGCCGATCGCGATGCCGATGTCGTACTTGCCCAGCCGGATGGTGTCGGCGGTCTGCTGAATGGCGCTGGCCGCGGTGGCGCAAGCGTTGAAGACATTGGTGAAAGTGATGCCGGTCAGCCCGACCAAACGGGTCACCGCGTCCGGGTTGGACACTTCGTGACTGCCCCCGAAACCGAACTGGATGTCTTTCCACTCCACGCCGGCATCGGTGAGCGCGCTTTGGATGGCTTCGGCGCCCATCTGCATCGCGGTCTTCTCAAACCTGCCGAACGGGTGGAGGCCCACGCCGATGATGGCGACATCGTTGGTCATCTCAAATCCTCCTGGGTCCGTCAGACCGGCTGGAATGCAAAGGTCATGATTTCGGCGCCCTCGTCATCGGTGGTGAACGGCACCATGGTGAGTTCGACTTCCTGGCCGAACTGCAGCTTGGCCGGGTCGTTCTCGGTCAACCGGCCCTCCACGCGGATAACGTCACCGAGCTGGACCAACCCCACACCGAACGGCACGAAGTCCTTGCCGGTCGGGCCGGCATAGGGAGCTCCGGGCGGGAAGCCCTGGGTGGTCCACGCCACCAGCGTCCCGCGGCGGGGCAACAGCACGTCGGACATCTCGCCGCCGCTGCACCGCGGGCACCACTGCTGCACCGGGAAGGTGGTGGCCGCACAGCTGCGGCATCGGCTGCCGATCAGCTGCGGGCTCTCAGCGGGCCAGGTAGAGATCTCGGGGGCTAGTGCCTTCTGCATCGAGGGATCCTCCAGGATTGTCCACAATCCGCCAACAGAATATTGCTCACTGAACCGTATAACAGCTTTCCGAAAAGTGGAAACCGCATTCTCATCTGAGTGAGGAAGGCCAGGACATCGGCGGTTTGAGGGTGCGGAAGATATGTTGGGCCCATGACGGTCACGGTGATACTTGAGCTCAGGTTTAAGCCCGACGAGGTCGCCGCGGGGCGCGAGCTGATGGGCCGGGCGCTGCAGGACACTCGGGCGTTCGAGGGCAATGTCCGCACGGACGTGCTTGTCGACGAGGACGACGAGGCGCACTGGCTCATCTATGAGATCTGGGAGACCGTCGAAAACGACGAGGCCTACCGCGCGTTTCGCGCCGGCGAAGGCAAGCTGACGCAGCTTCCTCCCCTGCTCGCCGCGCCGCCGGCCAAGACCAGGTACACGACTACCGATATCTGAGGCTTTCAGGGGATTGGACGTTGGCTAAGTCAGCGCGGGTATGACTTGGCTTTCGAACATCTCGATACCGGAACGGTCGTAGGCGGCCTCGGGGAAGTAGCAGATGGCGTACTCGCACCCGAGGTCGCGGATCTTCGCGAGCCGCTCGATCACCTGTTCCGGTGTGCCCGTCGCCGAGTCCGGTCCGCTGGTGCCGGCGATCATCGCATCGGCAGAAGCCTCGCCCACGTAGCCGACCAGACGGTCGCGGACTCGTTGCAGCCGGTCTTTGACGTCGGCCTCGGAGTTGCCGACGATCGCGTTGATGTTGACGGAACGCACGATCGCATGGAAGTCGGTGCCAACGCTGCGGCAATGCTCGGCCAGCACCTCCGACTTGTGCGCGAACGCCTCCGGCTCTGGCGTGAAGTTGGTGTACTGAGCGTATTTGGCGGCGATGCGCAACGTCACCTTCTCACCTCCTCCGGCAATCCATAGCGGAATTCCGTTGTCCCGCAGTGGCTTCGGCGCAACAATCGCCCCGTCAACCTGGTAGTGCTTGCCGTCGAAGCTGACTTTGCCGTCGCGCCAGGCGTCACGCATGATCTGTACGCCCTCGTCGAGCCGGCCCAACCGCATGCCCGCCGACGGGAATCCGTAACCGTAAGCGCGCCATTCATGTTCGTACCAGCCACCGCCGATACCCATCTGAACCCGGCCACCGGAGATGATGTCGGCGGTCGCGGCGACCTTGGCGAGGTAGACCGGATTGCGGTAGCTCATCGCCGTGCACATCTGGCCGAGTTTGATCCGCGACGTGGTGGCCGCGTAGGCGGCCATCAGCGACCATGCCTCGTGCGTGGCCTCATCGGTCGGGACCGGCACGGTGTGGAAGTGGTCGTAGACCCATAGCGAGTCCCAGGCGCTGCGGTCTGCATAGGTGGCCAGGTCGCGCATCACCGTCCAGTGGTTTGCGGGCTCGATGCCGACCAGATCCATTCGCCAGCCTTGCGGAATGAAGAGACCAAAGCGCATATCAGGAACTGTAGCCCGCCCCTCAGCCACCCAGCGCGTCGAGCGCGGCCGCAACCGACTTCTCGCGTAGCTCTTCGTGGGGCACATCGGGAAACTGCACGCAGCAATCCTGCAAGCCACCGAACGCGACCACCGCCCGCGTGGACTGCGCGAGCGTCGGCTTCTTGCCGAACACCAGCCTGGCCAGCCGTTCACGCCACGCCAGCACGGTGTCGATGAGGTCGAGGTCGATCAGCGTCGACAGCTCGGTCAACAGCAGCACCAGGTCCCGGCGGTGCCGGTAGTGGAAATCGAAATAACCCTCCAGCAGCTCGCGCGCATCGTTGCGGCGGCGGCCCTCGTGGTCGGCGACGAACTGCTCACCCTCGTCGATCAGCGGCACCAGGATGCTGCGCACCAGGTCTTCGCGTGATGGAAAGTGGTAGTACAACGCGGGTTTGGTGATACCCAGTTGGTTCGCGATGTCCTGCAGACTGGTGCGCTGCACGCCTCGCTGCAAGAACAGCTCGCGGGCGACTTCTTGGATGCGCTCACGGGTGTCCGACCGGGGCCTGCTCACCCGCGCGAGTTTATCTGACTTACCGATAGGTAAGTGGGATGTTAAGCTTACCGAACGTTAAGTAAGCGTGGGAGGTGATCATGCGGATACTCATCTCGGGTGCGAGCATCGCCGGCCCGGTCCTGGCGTACTGGCTGACCCGGTACGGCTTCGACGTCACCGTAGTGGAGCGCGCACCGACGCTGCGCAAAACTGGTGGACACGCCGTCGACTTGTTCCGTCCCGCAATGGAAATCTCGACGAAGATGGGCGTCCTCCCGCACATTGAGGCGCGGGCCACCGGAACGGAACGCCTGACGATGTACCGGGAAGGCCGGACGAAGGCCATCGAGATCGACCTCACCAAGATCTACGCCGCCACCTCCGACTCGCACGTGGAAATCATGCGCGACGACCTGAGCGAGATCTACCACGAGGCCGCCCGCGACGACGTCGAGTACGTGTTCGGTGACTCGATCACCGCGATCGAGCACGACGGCACCGTGACATTCGAGCATTTGCCGGCGCGTACCTTCGACGTCATCGTGGGCGCCGACGGGTTGCATTCCAACGTTCGGCGCCTGACCTTCGGTGAGGACGCCAACCTGACGCGCTTCCTCGGCGGATATCTGGCGGTGTTGTCAGCGCCCAAAGCGCTGGTCGAACCCGGCGAGATGGTCGCTCACGTCGGTGTCGGCCGCTTCGCCGGGATTTACACGGCCGACCACCTGGACGACGCCCGTGCGGTGTTCATGTTTCGCAGCAAAGAGGAATTGGACTATGACCATCGCGATGCGTTGCGGCAGAAGGAATTACTGCGCGAGGCGTTCGCCGGGATACACGATCACGTGGACAGCTGGCTCGCAGAACTACAGCGAACGCCTACCTTCTACTTCGACTCGATCACCCAACTGCGCACCGACCGGTGGTCGCGGCGCCGAGTCACCCTGGTCGGCGACGCGGGATACTGCCCGGGACCCGCGGTAGGCGGCAGCACCAGCCTCGCCGTCCTCGGCGCCTACGTGCTGGCCGGAGAACTCGCCGAGGCGAACGGCGATCATCTGCGTGCCTTCGCCGCCTACGAACTGCGGATGCACGAACCGGTGCAGCGCAGCCGGACTTTCGCCCGCGCCGCCGCCAAGGGCATCATTCCCGGTTCACGAGTTGGAGTGTGGGCGTTGACCCGTGGAGCCCAGCTGATCTCGGCGATGCCCGGGTCGCTGTCGCGGTCCGTGGCCAGGCTCAACACAAAGGGCATCCGGATGCACGATTCGATGCCGGTGCCCGAATACACCGGAAGCGACGTCTGACAGCATGTCCTGTAGAGCCGCGGCCATGAGCCACCGCGGCAGGCGCACGCCACCAACGGAAGGCTTCACATGGAACTGACCGGCGTTGGAATCTGGAGCAGTCAACTGCGCTACGGCGACCCGGCCGAATCCGCCGAGGCCGCAGCCGAACTCGACGAACTGGGGTTCCCGGCGCTGTGGATACCCGACGTCGGCGGGCCGGTGTTCGACGCGGTGGGGCATCTGCTCGGCGCGACCAAACGGACCGTCATCGCCACGGGAATCCTTAATCTGTGGATGCATTCGCCCGGCGATGTCGCCGACTCCTACGCGACCCTGACCGCCGAGCACGGCGACCGCTTCCTGCTCGGGATCGGTGTCAGCCACGCCCCGCTGATCGATGCCGGCCAGCCCGGGCGATACCGCAAACCGCTGGCGGCGACCGCATCCTTCCTCGACGGCTTGGACGCCGCGCCGCGGCCGGTTCCCACCGCGCGCCGGGTACTTGCCGCGCTCGGTCCAAAGATGCTGACGCTGTCAGCGACGCGCGCCAGCGGCGCCCACCCGTACCTCGTTACCCCTGTGCACACCGCCTCTGCCCGTTCGACTTTGGGCCGGGGCCCATTGCTGTTGCCGGAACAGACGGTGATCCTGACGGACAGCGCCGACGAGGCCCGCCAGATCGGAACCGAATGGCTCCGGGCATATTTGGCCTTACCCAACTATGCCAACAACCTGCTGCGCGCCGGCTTCTCCGAAGACGATCTGTCGCAGGTGAGCGATCGGCTGTTCAACGCGATCATCGCGTGGGGTGATGAAGAGGCCATCATGCGTCGCGTCGCCGAGCATCGTTCCGCGGGTGCCGACCACGTCTGCGTCCAGGTGCTGCGGGCCGATCCCCGGGCATTCCCGCGGGAGGAATGGCGACGCATCGCCGCTGCCTCCAGATAGGGATGACCAGCCGGGCTTAGGGTGAGCTATGGCTTCCAAACAAACGCTGTTTCGGATCTTTTACCGCATCGGTTTCACCCCATGGGATGGGCATCCGCTCGCGCAGAGCCTGCGGGATCTCGTCGAGGGAACGCGCGAGGCCGCCGCACTCCCCGCCGGGGCGGCCCTGGAAGTCGGCTGCGGTACCGGCGACTGCTCCATCTACCTCGCCCAACACGGCTGGCAGGTCACTGCGGTCGACTTCGTGGCCAAGCCCCTCGAACGGGCACGTGCCAAGGCAAGCGCGGCCGGCGCCGCCGTCGACTTCCTCCGGGCCGACGTCACGCAGCTGAGTCGGGCGGGCATCGGCGCGAACTTCGAGTTGATCGTCGACAACGGCTGCCTGCACAACATGAGCGACGCCGACCGCGACGCCTACGTCCGTGAGATCAGCGCCCTGGCGGCACCGGACGCAAGGTTGCTGATCGTCGCGTTCGTCCCGGGCGGTCGGGTCGGGGTGCGCGGAGTCGACCGCACCGAGATGGAACGACGATTCACGCAAAGCTGGGCGCTGTTGTCGGCAGGCGCCGAACGCGAGTTAGACCGCGCCGAGAAGACCTCGGCGTGGTACTACCTGTTCCAAAGGCGCCCTTAGCCTTTCGCGGCCAAGCACGCAGAAGCCCCCGAAACCTCGTTGTTTCGGGGGCTTTTGCGCCCGCGTGACGCAGGGCTAGCTCAGCGACGCCGGCGGCAAGAAGCGGTCGCCGTACTTGGCGGCCAATTCCTTGGCCCGGGCCACGAAGGCTTCCTTGCCGACACCGTGCGCACCCTCGTAACCCACGATGAACTGCGCGCTACCACCGGTGTACGGGGGGAAGCCGATGCCCATGATCGACCCGATGTTGGCGTCGGCGGTCGACGTCAGCACGCCCTCGTCGAGGCATTTCTGTGTCTCGAGCGCCTCGGCGAACAGCATGCGATCGATCATGTCCTGCAACGGGATTTCCGCGCTGCCGGACTTGAACGTCTCGCGCAGGCCCGGCCACAGGCGGGTCCGCTTGCCATCGACGTACTCGTAGAAGCCCGCACCCTTCAACCGCGACGGCCGGTCGAGCTCGATCATCTTCTCGACGACGGCTTCGGCCGGGTGCGGCTCGTAAGTGCCGCCCGCGTCCTCGACACCCTTGCGGGTGGCCGTCGCGATCTTGTGCATCAGCTCGAGGTTGAGCTCGTCGGACAGCTGCAGCGGCGGGGCCGGGTAGCCGGCCTGCGAACCGGCGTGCTCTACGCTCGCGGGCTCCACGCCCTCACCGAGCATCGCCAGCGCCTCGTTGACGAACGTGCCGATGACGCGACTGGTGAAGAACCCGCGGCTGTCGTTGACCACGATCGGGGTCTTGCCGATGGCCAGTGTGTAGTCGAACACGCGGGCCAGCGCCTCGTCAGAGGTCTTCTGGCCCTTGATGATTTCCACCAGCGGCATCTTGTCGACCGGCGAGAAGAAGTGGATCCCGACGAAGTCCTCCTGCCGCTTCACGCCGGTCGCCAGACCGGTGATCGGCAGCGTCGAGGTGTTCGACCCCAGCAGCGCGTTGGGCTCGACGATGTCCTCGATCTCCTGGAAGACCTTGTGTTTGAGATCCTGGTTCTCGAAGACGGCCTCGATCACGAAGTCGACACCCTTGAGGTCGGCCGGATCGGCTGCCGGCGTGATGCGGTCCAGCAGCGCCTTGGACTTCTCCTCGGTGGTCTTGCCGCGCTGAAGTGCCTTGGCCTCAAGCTTTTCCGAGTAGCCCTTGCCCTTTTGGGCGGCCTCGAGGCTGACGTCCTTGAGCACCACCTCGTAGCCGGCCTTGGCCGACACGTAGGCGATACCCGCTCCCATCATGCCCGCGCCCAGCACGCCGATCTTGTTGATCTTGACCGGCTCGATGCCGTCCGGACGGGAACCACCGCCGTTGATGTGCTGCAGGTCGAGGAAGAACGCCTGGATCATGTTCTTGGCGACCTGGCCGGTGACAAGCTCGGTGAAGTAGCGGCTCTCGATGCGGCTGGCGGTGTCGAAGTCCACCTGCGCGCCTTCGACGGCCGCGTCCAGGATGGCCCGCGGCGCCGGCATCGGCGCACCCTTGAGCTGCTTCTTCAGCAGCGCCGGGAACGACGGCAGGACGCCGGCCAGCGCGGGGCTGGACGGGGTGCCGCCGGGCATCTTGTAGCCCTTCTTGTCCCAGGGCTGTTCGTGTGAATCGGGGTTGGCCTTGATCCACGCCTTGGCGGCGGGCACCAATTCGTCGACAGAGCCGACGATCTCGTCGACCAGGCCGGTCTCCTTGGCCTTATCAGCCTTGAACCGGGTGCCCTGCGACAGGATGTTCATGAATGCGTTCTGGATGCCGAACATCCGCACGGTCCGGGTCACCCCGCCGCCGCCGGGCAGCAGGCCCAGGGTCACCTCGGGCAGACCGACCACGAGTCCCTTGACGTCCGCGGCGATGCGGTGGTGACAGGCCAGCGCGATCTCCAAACCACCGCCGAGCGCGGCGCCGTTGATGGCGGCCACCACCGGCTTGCCCAGGGTCTCCAGGGCACGCAGGTCGCGCTTGACCGACTCGACGGTGTCGAACGCCTCGCCGGCGTTCTCCGGGCCGAGGTTGATCATGCCCTTGAGGTCACCGCCGGCGAAGAAGGTCTTCTTCGCGCTGGTGATGACCACGCCGGTGATCGAATCCTTCTCGGCGGCAAGGCGTTCCACAGCGTTGTGCATGGACTCGCTGTAGTGCTCGTTCATCACGTTGGCCGACCCGGTGGGGTCGTCCAACGTCAGCGTGACGATGCCGTCGGCGTCCTTATCCCACTGAATAGTGTTCTCTGCCATGGCCTTAAACCCTCTCGATGATGGTGGCGACACCCATGCCGCCGCCGATGCACAGTGTGACCAGGGCGCGACGCGCGTTGCGGCGCTCGAGCTCGTCGACCATGGTGCCGGTGATCATGGCGCCGGTGGCGCCCAGCGGGTGGCCCATCGCGATGGCGCCGCCGTTGACGTTGAGCTTCTCGTCGGGAATGTTGAGGTCCTTCTGGAACTTCAGCACCACCGACGCGAACGCCTCGTTGAGCTCGAACAGATCGATGTCGTCGACCGTCAGGCCCGCGCGATCGAGCACCTTCTTCGTGGCCGGGGTCGGGCCGGTGAGCATGATGACCGGGTCGGAGCCGCTCGTGGCGGTGGCCACGATGCGCGCCCGCGGTGTCAGCCCCTGCGACTTGCCGGCCGCTTCCGAACCGACCAGCACCAGCGCGGCGCCGTCGACGATGCCGGAGCTGTTGCCGCCGGTGTGGACGTGGTTGATCTTCTCGACGTAGTGGTACTTCGTCAGCGCCACATCGTCGAAGCCGCCCATCTCGCCGATGCCGTCGAACGCAGTCTTCAGCTTGCCCAGGCCCTCCAGGGTGGTGTCGGGCCGCATGTGCTCGTCGTGGTCGAGGATGACCAGACCGTTCTGATCGCGCACCGGCACGACCGACTTGGCGAAGTACCCGCCCGACCACGCCTCGGCGGCCTTCTGCTGGCTGCGCAGCGCGTAGGCGTCGACGTCGTCACGCGAGAAGCCCTCGATGGTGGCGATCAGGTCGGCGCCGATGCCCTGGGGCACAAAGCCGATCTGGTAGTTGGTCTCGGGGTCGGTCGCCCAGGCGCCGCCGTCGGAGCCCATCGGGACGCGGCTCATCGACTCGACACCGCCGGCCAGCACCAGGTCGTCCCAGCCGGACCGCACCTTTTGCGCGGCGGTGTTGACCGCCTCCAGGCCGGAGGCGCAGAACCGGTTGAGCTGCACACCGCCGGTGGTCTCGGGCAGCCCGGCGGCCAGCACCGCGGTGCGGGCGATGTCACCGCCCTGGTCGCCGACCGGGGACACGACACCCAGGATCATGTCGCTGATCAGGTTCTCGTCGAGGTCGGGGAAACGCCGACGGAGCTCGTCAACCAGGCCCACGACCAGGTTGAGGGGCTTCACCTCGTTCAGCGAACCGTTGCGCTGCTTGCCCCGCGGGGTACGGATGGCCTCGTAGATAAAAGCTTCTTCGGACATGACGACTTCCTGTTCTCCGAATAGGGTTCGAATCCGTCTTCAAGACTAGATCCCGCCCCACCCTAACAGGGCCCCCGGCCAACCTGTTGGTTGGCCAAGACCGCGCAGCTCAGGGCGCTTGTGACCGACACCACGAGCCCGAACGTCCCGCCAGCGCGGCCGAATGTGAAGGTAACTTCACGCTCGGCGCTCAGTGTGAAGCTAGCTTCACGTTCGCCGAACCACGTCCCGCCTAAGCTCGACCACCATGACGGTGTCGCGACTGCGCCCCTACGCGACCACGGTGTTCGCCGAAATGTCGGCGCTGGCCGCGCGGATCGGAGCGGTGAACCTTGGCCAGGGGTTTCCCGACGAGGACGGCCCTCCGGCCATGCTGAAGGCCGCCCAGGAGGCCATCGCCGACGGCGTCAATCAATACCCACCGGGCATCGGCATCGCGCCGCTGCGCCACGCCATCGCTGCCCAACGGCAGCGCCGCTACGGCATTGAATACGACCCCGACACCGAGGTGCTCGTGACGGTCGGGGCAACCGAGGCCATCGCCTCGGCGGTGATCGGCCTGGTCGAACCCGGCTCCGAGGTCCTGCTCATCGAGCCGTTCTACGACTCCTACTCGCCGGTGGTGGCGATGGCCTCCGCGCAACGGATGGCCGTGCCGCTGGTCCCCCATGGCCGCGGCTTCGCCCTGGACGCCGACGCCCTGCGCCGGGCGGTGACGCCACGGACCCGCGCGGTGATCGTCAACTCCCCGCACAACCCGACCGGTACGGTGCTGAGCGCCGAGGAGTTGGCGGCCATCGCCGAGGTCGCGATCGCGGCCGACCTGTTGGTGATCACCGATGAGGTCTACGAGCACCTGGTGTTCGACGGGCGGCAGCATGTGCCGCTGGCCGGCTTCGACGGCATGGCGCAGCGGACGATCACCATCTCGAGCGCCGCCAAGATGTTCAACTGCACCGGCTGGAAGATCGGCTGGGCTTGCGGCCCAGCACATCTCATCGCAGGAATGCGCGCGGCCAAACAGTATCTGAGCTATGTCGGCGGCGCGCCGTTCCAGCCGGCGGTGGCCCTGGCGCTGGAGACCGAGGACGCGTGGGTGGCCGGCCTGCGCGCCACCTTGCAGGCCAGGCGCGATCGACTGGCTGCCGGGCTGATCGACGTCGGGTTCGAGGTGCACGACAGCGCCGGTACCTACTTCCTGTGCGCCGATCCGCGTCCGCTGGGCTACGACGACAGCAGCGCGTTCTGCGCGGCACTCCCGGAAAAGGTGGGAGTGGCCGCGATCCCGATGTCGGCGTTCTGCGACCCAACCACAACGCACGGTCCGGCCGACGTGTGGAATCACTTGGTGCGCTTCACCTTCTGCAAACGCGACGACACCCTCGATGAGGCGATCAAGCGACTGGGCGCGCTGAAAAACGAATCAGCCCGCTAGCCCACCGCACCCATTACGCGCTTGCGCAGGCCCTCCAGCGCGGCATGAAGGATTTTCTTGCGGGCCCGGGCGACCCAGAACTCCGGCAGGGGCGCCCACGGCTCGACGGTAATGGTGAATCGCACCCTGGTCTTGTCGTCGCTCAGCCGGCTCAGGTTGTACTCACCATGCTGACCGTGTTGCTGCGCCGTCTTGTGGGCATCCCACACCATCCAGTCCGGACCCCAGTGATACTCCAGCAATTCGGTGTCGTGGATGCCGGTCACCGAGATCGTGACCTTCACATGATGAGGCCGCCCGTCGGAATGCTTGTCGACGACCTCGACTCGTTTGTGCACCGACGACCATGACGGCACCGCGTGCATATCGGCGAGCGCCTCCATGATGAGTTCCGGAGGCGCGTCAATGACGATTTCCGACGATGCTTGTATAGCCACCGCCTACAAGTTAACAACAGCACCGCCGCCGGCGAAGGCTAAAAGTGCAGACGGCGCCGAGTATCAGGACTCGGCCGGATGATTGCCGCGGTTCACGAATTCGCACAATCCCTTTACCGCCGCGTCGAGAACACCCTCGGCCGCCCGCCGCACGACGAACGCGGGCATGGGCCGGCCGGGTTCGACGGTGATGTCGAAGCGCACCCGAGTCTGGTCGACCCCTTCGGGTTTGAGGGTGTACTCGACGTGCTGCCCGTGCTGCTGTGAGGTCCCCTTGGCGTCGTAGACAACCCAGTCGGGTCCCCAGTGGTATTCCAGGACCTCTTTGTCGACCAGCCCGAGAATCTTGATGGTGGCTTTGACGTGGTACGGCCGGCCGTCCGGATACCGGTCGATCACTTCGATGTGTTTGTGCAGGGGCGACCACGATGACAGAACGCCGACATCTGTCAGCGCTTCCATGACCATTGCTGGCGGCGCGTTGACGACGAATTCCCGTGATGCTTTGACGGCCACTGACAATCAACTTAGCAAGGCCGACCGCGATGCGGACCGGTTCGCCGTAAACGATTTTCTACCAGTCGATTTCGTTGAGCGGCGTGGTCGCCGCCGGAGGCCGTCCGACCGTTCCGGCGGGGGTCCGCGAGAAGCGTGGGGCGGGTGCGGCCTGATCGACGCCGTGGGCGGTGATCACCGTGGACCTCCCGCGCAAGTGCTCATCGACGGCGGCCTCCCCCCACGTCAGTACGGGGGTGACGCACGCATCGGTGCCCGCGAAGGTCCGCGCCCATTCGTCACGACTCCGGCTGGCGAATCGTTGGGTGAAGATCTCGCGCATCTGTGGGTAGGAAGCTTTGTCGTGCTGGGCGGGCACGTCGTCAGGTGACAGGCCAAGCCCATTGAGCAGCGCCAGGAAGAATGGTGGTTCGATGGCGCCGACGGCCACGTATTTTCCGTCGGCGGTCTCGTAGCAGCCGTAGAACGGGGCGCCGCCGTCGAGCAGAAAAGATTCGCGTCGGTCCCGCAGTGCGCCAGTGGACTTCATGGTCCACATCATCTGGGCCAGCAGACTGACCCCGTCGACCATCGCCGCGTCGATCACCTGCCCCTTGCCCGAACGCTCCCGTTCGTACAGGGCGACCGTGATGCCGATCATCGCCAGCATCGAGCCGCCGCCGAAGTCGGCAACCAGGTTCAGCGGCGGCATCGGCGGTCGGTCGGCGTAGCCCAGCGAAGACAGCGCACCGGTCTGCGACAAGTAGTTGATGTCGTGACCGGCGGTCGGCGCCAGCGGCCCGTCCTGTCCCCAGCCGGTCATGCGCGCGTAGATCAGCCGCGGGTTGACCGCCGCGCAGTCGTCCGGCCCGATGCCGAGTCGCTCGCAGGTCCCGGGCCGGAAGCAGTCCAGCAGCACGTCGGCCTTGGCGGCCAGCTCCAGCAGCGTTTGCGGCTGCGTCTTGACGTCCAGGTCGACAATTCGCTTGCCGCGGTGCAGCAGATCGCGCTCCTCGGCCGGCATCGTGAGGCCGCCTGTTTGGTGGCGACCCGCTGCGCCCGGCTTCGCCGCGCTTGCGATCGCCACGCCTGTTTGGTGGCGACCCGCTGCGCCCGGCTTCGCCGCGCTTGCGATCGCCACGCTGGGGCGGCGCACTCGCACCACGTCAGCTCCCAGATCGGCGAGCAGCATTCCTGCGTGCGGTCCCGGTCCGATGCCGCCGAGTTCGATGACTCTCACCCCGGCCAGCGGGCCGTCGCCGCTCACGGCGACTACTCGCCCTTCTTCACCTGAAGCACCCGGTCGCGGAGCGCCTTCGTCGCCGAATCGATCGTTCCCTTCACGGCGCGCTTGAGCACGAAGCCGGGCAACGGCACGTTCGGGTCCGCGAGAAGCTCGAACTTGACCAAAGTCTCGCTACCTTTCGGCACCAGGGTGTACTTCCCGTCCTGCGCCTTCTGCTGCGAAGAGCTGACCAGCTTCCAGCTCACCATGTTGTCGCCCCACGTGTAGGCGACCACCTGTTCGTCCGTGATCCCGGCGACCTTGACCTTCATCTTCACTCGGCGGGGTCGCCCGTCGTCGCCGGTGTCGAGGATCTCCGCACTCTGATGCGGTTCCGACCATTCGGGCATCGCTTCGAAGTCGGCGATGACGTCCAGAATCTCGTCGGGGCTGGCTTCGATGACGATGTCGCGGGATTCTTTGAGTGCCATGGCCCGCACGATACTGGCCTGGCGTCTCACCCGGAACGGATTCGACCGAGCGTACCGTCGTGCCTGTGACTGATGCCGCGACCGATCCCGCATACACCGTCGGTGACTACTTGTTGGACCGCCTCGCCGAGCTCGGCGTCTCGGAGATCTTCGGCGTTCCCGGTGATTACAACCTGGAGTTCCTTGACCACATCATCGCCCACCCCAGCATTCGCTGGATCGGCAACGCCAACGAGCTGAATGCCGGCTACGCCGCCGACGGGTATGGGCGGCTACGTGGAATGTCGGCTTTGGTAACAACTTTCGGCGTCGGCGAACTCTCCGCGGCTAACGCGGTCGCGGGCAGTTATGCCGAGCAAGTACCCGTTGTGCACATCGTCGGCGGCCCATCCAAAAATGCCCAAGGCACCCGCCGGGCGCTGCACCATTCGCTCGGTGACGGAGACTTCGAGCACTTCTTCCGGGTCAGTCGTGAAATCACCTGCGCCCAAGCCAATCTCATGCCCGCGACGGGCCGCCGCGAGATCGACCGCGTGCTGTCCGAGGTGCGCGAGCAGAAGCGCCCCGGATACATCCTGCTGTCCACCGATGTGGCGCGCTTCCCCACCGAGCCGCCGGAGGCACCGTTGCCCCGCTACACCGGTGGCACCAGTCCCCGCGCCCTGGCGATGTTCGTCGAGGCCGCGGCCGAACTCATCGGCGACCACCAGCTCACCGTGCTCGCCGACTTGCTGGTACACCGGCTGCAGGCGATCAAAGAACTCGAGGCGTTACTGGCGGCCGACGTGGTGCCGCACGCCACGTTGATGTGGGGAAAAAGTCTGCTCGACGAGAGTTCGCCCAACTTCTTGGGCATCTACGCCGGGTCCGCCAGCGCGCCGGCGGTGCGCACCGCGATCGAAGAGGCACCCGTGCTGGTCACTGCCGGGGTGGTGTTCACCGACATGGTCAGCGGCTTCTTCAGCCAGCACATCGACCCGGCCCGGACGATCGATGTCGGCCAGTATCAGAGCAGTGTGGCCGGAGAAGTCTTCGCGCCGTTGGAAATGGGCGCCGCGCTCGAGGCGCTGGCCACGATCCTGGTCCGCCGCGGAATCTCTTCGCCACCGGTGGTGTCGCCGCCGGCCGAGCCGCTGCCGCCGCGCCCGCCGCGCGAGGAACCGCTCACCCAAAAGATGTTGTGGGACCGCCTTTGTGTGGCCCTCACACCCGGCAACGTGGTGCTTGTGGATCAGGGCACCTCCTTTTACGGGATGGCCGACCATCGGCTGCCGCAGGGTGTTACCTTCATCGGCCAACCACTGTGGGGCTCAATC
>NZ_DASUHS010000211.1:0-6251 GCF_036273375.1 Mycobacterium sp.
CCGGCTTCGATTTTCTCGTCGATGCTCGCCCGCACGATCTCGTCGACAAACGGCGCCCAGCGCTTAACGGCTGCCGGCGACAGGTACGGGTTGAGGATGCTGCGGTAGGTACCGTGCTCGGGTTCATCCATCTCGAGCATGCCGCCACGGACGCCGGTGCCCTGCGGCAGCGTAGGAATTGTGATGCCTTTATAACCGGTGCCTTCGCCGGTGACGTCGTGGTCGTTGGACACGTGCGGGCATCGAGCGAGCTCGAAGACTTCCCGGTTGCCCGCGGCTACCCAATGCCCGTCGTAGGTGTCGGTCCACGCCAACGGGCACTTGGCGTGCATCTCCTCGGTGATCGCGGTGAACCGCTCGCGGTACTCCGGGGTGTGGCGATCAAAGTGGTAACGGTTGGTCTTGCCGGCGTCGCCGGTCAGGGTGTCTTCCGTGGTCACCGTGGCCTCTCCTGCGGACGAGTGGCTGCATATAGAAGCAGTATGCGGCGAGACGAACGACCTATACGTGCATTCTGCGATTAGAGTTTCGCGCTCAGCCCACGCCGTCTAGGCCAGGTTGGCCAGCAGCAGCGCCTCGCTGATCGCCGCGCGTTCGAGCACGCCCAGATGCAGGCTCTCGTTGATGCTGTGGGCTTGCGTCGTGGGATCTTCCACGCCGGTGACAATGATCTTCGCCTCCGGGAACGCCGCGGCGAACTCGGCGATGAATGGGATCGATCCGCCCATGCCCATGTCGATCGGATCGGTCCCCCATCCCTGCCGGAACGCGGCCCGCGCGGCGTCGTAGACGCTGCCAGTGGCATCGATGGCGTAGGGCTCGCCGACGTCGCCGCGGGTGATGCTGACGTGCGCGCCCCACGGCACATGCTGCTGCAGGTGGGCGGTCAAGGCGTCCAGGTGTGCCGCCGCGTCCCCGCCCGGCGCGACGCGCATGCTGATCTTGGCGCGGGCCCGCGGGATCAGCGTGTTCGACGCTTTCTCGATGGGTGTGGTGTCGATGCCGATCACGGAAATCGCGGGTTTGGCCCACAGCCGCTGCGGCGCCGAACCCGATCCGATCTCGGACACGCCGTCCAGCAGCCCGGAGTCGGCACGCACCCGCTCAGGCGGGTAATCCACAGCGGCGGCGGCACTTTCGTGCAGGCCGGCGACGGCCACGTTGCCGTCGTCGTCGTGCAGGCTGGCCAACAACCGCACCAGCACGCTAAGCGCGTCGGGTACCACGCCGCCCCAGATGCCGGAGTGCAGGCCGTGGTCGAGCGTGGCGACCTCGACGACGCAGTCGACCAGGCCGCGTAGCGTCACCGTCAGCGCCGGGACGTCGGTGCTCCAGTTGTCCGAGTCGGCGATGACGATCACGTCAGCGGCGAGCGCGTCGCGGTGAGCGGCCAGCAGCCGGCCCAGGGACGGGGATCCGGATTCCTCCTCGCCCTCGACAAAGACCGTCACGCCCACCGGTGGCTGACCGCCATGCGCGCGAAATGCCGCCAAATGTGTTGCGATACCAGCTTTGTCGTCGGCGGTTCCGCGGCCGTAGAGCCGGCCGTCACGTTCGGTGGGCTCGAAAGGCGGCGACACCCATTGGCTGCGGTCGCCTTCGGGCTGCACGTCGTGGTGTGCATACAACAGCACGGTGGACGCACCGTCCGGCGCCGGATGGTGGGCGATGACGGCCGGGGCGCCGCCCTCGCTGACGATCCGCACATCGCCAAAACCCGCCTGCGACAACAGGTCAGCGACCGCCTGCGCGCTGCGGTGTACCTCGTGGCGGCGGCCGGGGTCGGCCCACACCGATTCGATGCGCACCAGGTCTTCCAGATCGCATCGCACCGACGGCAGCACCTCACGGACGCGCTCAACCAGATCGCTCATGCCCACGAGGCTAGTCGGCCGCCGTCTCCAAAATGGCCACCGCGGCGGCCGTATCGCCTTCGTGCGTCAGCGACACGTGAATGATCACGTCGGCCAGGTGTTTGGCGATGTCGCCGCTCAGCCGAACCCGCGGTCGGCCCCACATGTCGGTGACCACCTCGATGTCGCGGTGGATGTCTTCCGGCAGCACCGGACGCTGGGCGAACCGCGATCCCGACCAGGCTTTGATCACGGCCTCCTTCGCGGCCCAGCGGGCCGCCAGGTGACGCGCCGCCGACGAACTCTTGTCCGAGGCGTCGCGGCGCTCCCCCGGGGTGAACGTCGCGGAGAAGACGGTTCCCGGTTGGTCGACCTGCTCGGCGAAATCAGGAATGGAGACGAGATCGATCCCCACACCGACAATTCCCATGGGTCGCCAGGCTAACGGATGGTTGAGCCCGGCGACGATGCGGTCCGCGCAGCGGGCCGGGAAGAAGCCGGGCAATACACCGACCTCATCCGGCAGAGACCTGGTAGGCCTCGCCGTCACCCAGGCGCGAATCCGGGTTCAGCAGCATCGCCGCCTCCTGACGCTTCTCCGGCACGTCGTTGTCGAAGCGACGGTTCGGCGGCCGCTCGTACATCGGTGCGCCGCCCGCGATCGCCGATGCGAGCCGCCGCTGACCGGCTAGCAAGCGCGCGTCCGCGCGCCGCTGGTAGTCCGCACGCTGCTCCGGGTCAAGCGCGGCGACGAACGCCTGCGGATGCACCAGCGCGACCAGCCCCGAAACATGGCCGAACCCAAGGCTGGTCACCAACCCCGCCTTGAGCGGGAACTTGCCGCCGAGCCGCAGCGTCTCGCGCACCCACACGAAATGCGCCGAGCCCGCCAGTTCGTCGTCGACGCAATCCAGGCTGCGGTTGGGCGGGATCACCCCGTCGCGCAGCATCTGGCACAGCCCCATCATCTGGAAGACCGCCGCGCCGCCCTTCGCGTGCCCGGTGAGGCTCTTCTGCGACACCACGAACAGCGGAGCACCCTCGGAACGGCCCAGCGAGTCGGCGAGCCGCTCGTGCAGTTCGGTCTCGTTGGGATCGTTGGCCAGGGTCGACGTGTCGTGCTTGGAGACCACCGCGACGTCGTCGGTGCCCACCCCGAGCTTGGTCAGCGACCGCGCCAGTGCCGAATCCTTGCCGCCGCGACCGGCGCCCAGCGCGCCCAGCCCCGGCGCCGGGATCGAGGTGTGCACGCCGTCGGCGAACGACTGCGCGTAGGCCACCACGGCCAGTACCGGCAGACCCATCTTGAGCGCCAGGTCGCCGCGCGCCAGCAGGATGGTGCCACCGCCCTGCGCCTCAAGGAATCCCAGCCGGCGTCGGTCGTTGGGCCGGGAGAACTTCGAGTCGTGGATGCCCCGGCCCCGCATCATGCCGGTGTCGGCGGTGGCCGCCATGTCACCGAAGCCGATGATGGCTTCCAGGGTCAGGTCGTCGAATCCGCCGGCGACTACCAGCTCCGCCTTGCCGAGACGAATCTTGTCGACACCCTCCTCGACCGACACCGCCGCGGTCGCGCACGCGCCCACCGGGTGGATCATCGCGCCGTAGCTGCCGACGTAACTCTGAATGACATGCGCGGCAACGACGTTCGGCAGAACTTCCTGCAGAATGTCGTTCGGTTTGCTCCGGCCCAGCAGGTTGCCGTGATACATCGTCTGCATCGACGTCATGCCGCCCATGCCGGTGCCTTGCGTGCTGGCCACCAGGCCCGGGTGCACCCATCGCATCAACTCGGCCGGGGTGAATCCCGACGACAGGAACGCGTCGACGGTCGCGACGATGTTCCACAGCGCCACCCGGTCGGTCGAGCTGGCCATGTCCTGGCTGATGCCGAACACGGTCGGGTCGAATCCGGTCGGAATCTGCGCACCAACGGTCCGCGACAACTTGGTCTTTCGCGGCACCCGAATCTCGGTGCCGGCCTTGCGGATGACCTGCCAGTCGCTGGAGTCGGGCATCGGCCGGATGATCGTGTGTTCCGGGTCGAACTCGACGAAGGCGCGCGCGTCGGCCTCCGAGGACACCACGAACGCGAAGTCCTTGTCCAGGAACACCGACACCAGCAGCGGCGCAGCGTGGTCGGGGTCGATCGCGCCGTCGTCGACGAATTCGCGAATGCCGCAGCGCTCGACGACGGTGTCGTGGTAGAGCTCGACCAGCTCGGACTCATCGACCAGATCGCCGGATTGTGTGTCGTACCAACCGGGTTGGGGGTCGTCCTCCCAGCGGATCAGACCGGTGGTCCAGGCCAGCTCCAGGACGCCCGCCGCCGACAGTTCGTTGTCGGTCTCCATCTCGAAGCGGGTCCGCGACGAACCGTAGGGGCCCAGTTCCGCGCCACCGACGATGACCACCAGATCGGCCGGCTCGACATCGAGGTCTGCCCATTGCGGCGGTGGTGCCGGGGTGAAGCCGCGCGGCGGAGCCGGCAGCGCGGCAATGGTGCCCTCGGCCTCGGCGGCTTCGGCGTCGTCGTCCGATGTCGAGGTGGCTTGCTCGCGGGCTTTGGCGGCCAGCTCGGCCATGTCGAGGTTGGCCTCGCCCAGCCCGCCGGTCAGGTCCGCCTTGATCGGCGCAGCGGCCGCGGCAACCTTGGACTCGATGTCGCAGAGGGACAGCAACATTGCGGCCATCTCGTCGGTCGAGTACGTGGTGACGCCGGCCTCCTCGACCGCGTCGACGATGGCGTCGTTGTGGCCCATCAGCCCGGTGCCGCGGGTCCAACCGATCAGTGCGTGCGCCAGGCTGACCCGGGCCGCCCACGAGGACTCGGCGTGCCAACGGCTCACCAAGGCGTCCAGCGCCGACTTGGCTTCACCGTAAGCGCCGTCGCCACCGAACATTCCGCGGTTCGGTGAACCCGGCAGCACGACGTGCAGCCGCGACGCGATGTCGCGCTCGGCGCCGATCTTCGACAGCCCGGCGATCAACCGCTGCACCGCCCACAGCAGCACCTTCATCTCCATCTCGGAGCGAGAGCCGGCCTCGGACAGGTCGCCCGCGACCCGCGGTGCGGCAAACGGGAACAGCAGTGTGGGGGTCTGCGCGTCCTTGATGTGAATCGACTGCGGCCCAAGGCTTTCGGTCTGCTCGGTGCCCACCCACTCGACCAGCGCGTCGATGTCGGAGTAGGACGCCATGTTGGCCGCTACCACCCACAGCGCCGCGCCGAACCGGGCGTGGTCGCGGTAGAGCCGGCGGTAGAAGGCCAACCGCTCGTCGTCGAGCTTGGACGTCGTGGCGATGACGGTGGCACCGCCGTCGAGCAGTCGTCCGATGACCGATGCGGCAATCGAGCCCTTGGATGCGCCCGTCACAACTGCGACTTCGCTGCTGTACGCGCCCGGATCCGGGTTCTCGGCGCCGGCCGCGATGCGGCCGTACAACGATGCGTGGATCTGACGGCCCGCGGACAGGGCTTTGCCCTGCCACCAGGTCGCCTGCGTGGCCACGACATGGCCTGCGCCCTCGAACCTTTCGGACAGGTCCACCCAGCGGGCGTCGATGTCGCCCTCGTCGCTGAGCCAGAGTTTGACCAGGTCTTCGCGCGCGCTGGCCCACCGGTCGTCGAACAGTACGGCCTTCTTCGGCTCGAATACCGGCGACACCAGGCGCGGCCAGTCGGCGCCGAGTTCGGCGGTGACCAGGTCGATGAGCTCGGCGTCGGTGGCCGCCGGCGAAGCGCTGACCGGGTCGTCCAGGCCCAGCTGGTTGAGCACCAGGCGGGCCGCCGAGGCCAGCACGCCGTCGCGGCCGGTGATCTGGTCGGTGAATTCGCCGAGTGCGGCGGCGTCGATGGTCCCGCCGCCACCGCCGCCCGAGGACGGCAGCGCCACCGCGATGCCACGGCGCGCGGCGACCGAAGCCACCGCGGCGTCGATCGCCTTGTCGACGGAAGCGGCGTCGGCCAGTGCACCTTCGTGCAGGTGTCCCATGGCGCCGCCCCGGACACTGGTCCCCTCGCGGGTTCCCAGCGCGACCTCGACCGTGACGTGTTTGGCCCAACCCTCGCCCAGTTCCCAGGTCTTCTTGACCCGCTCGGCGATGGCACCGGGCCGCTTGCCCGAGGGCCCCAGCACGGTGCGCAGCTGGTCGTTGATCGCGTCGGAAAGCACCGGGCCGTAAGGCTTGTAGGTGCGCGCCAATTTGGTCACCTGTGCGCGCAGCCCGGCCAGGTCGGCTTCCGCGGCGCCGTCGATGGCTCCCAGGTTCAGCTCCGAACCTAGGTCCACCAGCAGCTGGTTGCGCCGTGACGACGCACCGTCGGTGATCGATTCGATGGAGTCCAGCTCCTCGATCTGATCGATGCGCATCTTGGCCGACAGCGCGATCAGCGCG
>NZ_DASUHS010000212.1:0-31531 GCF_036273375.1 Mycobacterium sp.
CCGAGCGGTATAGCCGCCGATACCGGGCAAGCTCAGCAGGGTGTCGACGTCGTCAGGAACCACGTCCCCGTGGTCGCGAGCGATGACGGTGGCGCATTCGTGCAAGCGCTTGGCCCGCCTCGGATAGCCCAGCTTGCCCCAGGCGCGCAGCACGTCCGCGGCGCTGGCCGCGGCCGTGGCCGATGCGGTCGGCCAGCGCTGCACCCAATCCGTCCAGATCGGCAACACCCGGGATACCGGCGTCTGCTGCAGCATGAATTCACTCACCAGAATCTGCCAGGCGCTCACTCCAGGGTCGCGCCATGGCAGATCGCGGCGCGAGATCTGGTACCAGCCCAGAAGTTCGTCCGCCGGGATTTGAGGTCGGCTAGGCACGGCCGACCGCGGCACAGCACAATGTGTGCCATGCCCAACACCACTCCGGCAACAGCATGGAAAACACTCAAAGAGGGTAACGAGCGATTCGTCGCCGGCCGTCCCGAGCATCCCAACCAAAGCGTCGAGCGTCGAGCAAGTTTGGCGTCGGGCCAGCAGCCGATCGCCGCGGTGTTCGCCTGCGCGGACAGCCGGGTGGCCGCCGAGCTCCTCTTCGACCAAGGGCTGGGTGACATCTTCGTGGTCCGCACCGCGGGACAGGCGATCGACACGGCGGTATTGGGCTCCATCGAATACGCGGTGGCGGCGCTGAACGTTCCGCTCGTCGTCGTCGTCGGCCACTCCGGCTGCGGTGCGATCAAGGCGGCCGTGGGAGCGGTCGACGACGGCGCGGTGCCCGGCGGCTTCGTGCGCGACGTGGTGGAGCGCGTGGCCCCGTCGATCCTGGTGGGCCGTCGCGACGGCCTGAGCAGCGTCGACGAGTTCGAGAAGCGGCACGTTGCCGAAACCGTCGCACAGCTCGCATCTCGGTCCACGATCATCGCCGAGCGGTTGGCCGCCGGCACGCTGGGGATCGCGGGCGTCACCTATCAGCTCGCCGACGGGCGGGCCGAGCTGACCGACCAGGCCGGCGATTTGGGCGAGTAGAACGGCGGCGAATACGGGCCGGGAGACCAGCTAGCCGACCGCTACTACACGGCGGTTGGCCAGCAAACCTGGCGACACGCCGAGGCGGGTCAGCCGAATCGATGTGACCTGGGCCTACGCTGCGAACGTGCTCGATCTGGAACCGCGTGGCCCGCTACCCACCGAGATCTATTGGCGGCGCAGAGGCCTGGCCATTGGTATCGCGGTCGTCGTGATCGGGATCGTGGCCGCCGTCGTCATCGCATTCATGGGGCATAACGCGGGAGCCAAGCCCGCCAATGCCGACAAAGCCACTGCCGCTCAAAACAAACCGGTATCGCCTGTGCCGCAGGCGCCCCCACCGACGGGTCCCGAGGGTCCAGCTCCGGTGGTGCCGCCGGCGCAGGGCCAGAACCCCGAGACCCCCACGCCCACCGCCGCGGTGCAGCCGCCTCCGATTCTGAAAGAGGGCGACGACTGCCCCGATTCGACGCTGGCCGTCAAGGGTCTGACCAACGCGCCGCAGTACTTCATCGGTGACCAGCCGAAGTTCACCATGGTCGTCACCAATATCGGGCTGGTGGCCTGCAAGCGCGACGTCGGCGCCGCGGTGCTGGCCGCCTACGTCTATTCGCTGGACAACAAGCGGCTGTGGTCGAACCTGGACTGCGCCCCGTCCAACGAGACGCTGATCAAGACATTTACGCCGGGCGAGCAGGTCACCACCGCGGTGACGTGGACGGGGATGGGTTCGGCCCCGCACTGCCCGCTGCCGCGGCCGGCGATCGGGCCTGGCACCTACAACCTCGTCGTGCAGCTGGGCAATCTGCGCTCGATGCCGGTTCCGTTCATCATGAACCAGCCGCCACCGCCGCCGGGCCCGGTGCCCGGACCGGGGCAACCGGGCGCCGTGCCGCCGCCGGAGGCGCCGCCGATGCCCTCGCCGCCGGCAGGCTGATGCCAACGCACATCAGCTCAACGAGTCGGTGATCGTCGACTCGGCCAGCTGCGACAGTCCTTCGCGCACATGGCGGGCCCACATCGCGCCGATGCCGTCGACCGATTGCAGGTCGCTGGCGCTGGCCGCCAGCACGTTCTGCAGCGTCCCGAATGAGCGAACCAGTAGATCGGCGTGGGCGAACTGCAACCGGGGGATGCCGGCCAGCGCACGGTAGCCGCGCGGGCTGACCGCCGAATCCTGCGCCTCGGTGGTCGTCGGGTACCCGAAAACCTTTGCCAGAATGGTGAAGTCGAGCAACTCGGTATCCGACAGCGCGTCCAGCTCGTCGAGCGTGGCCGTCACCGGCGCCTCGGACAGCGGCTCCGGGCTGGCGTGATAGTCGCGCACGATCAGTTCGCGGGCATCCTCGTTGCCACCCAGCAACTCGTCGAGCTGCAGCCGCAGTTGGCGGCCGTCGGTGCCGAGTTCCACCGTGTCGTTGTCGATCACCTCGCCGATCCGGCGGACCAGCTCGAGCCGCTGCACCACCGTCAAGACGTCGCGCAACGTGACGAAGTCCTCGATCTCGGCGCGCGACAGCTGCCTGCTGACCTCGTCGAGCCGGATCTTGTAGCGCTCCAGGGTGGCGATGGCCTGGTTGGCCCGCGACAGGATGGTCGCCGAGTCGGCGACCACGTGGCGCTCCCCGCCCACGTAGACGGTCACGATGTTCATCGAGTGGCTCACCGAGATCACCGGGTAGCCGGTCTGGATCGCAGCCCGCTCCGCGGAGCGGTGCCGGGTTCCCGACTCGTCGGTCGCAATCGACGGGTCCGGTACCAGCTGCACGTTGGCCCGCACGATGCGGCTGCCGTCGGTGGACAGCACCACGGCGCCGTCCATCTTCGCCAGCTCGCGCAGCCGGGTGGGGGCGTAGCGCACATCCAGAGCGAATCCGCCGTCGCAGATGGCCTCGACGGCTTCGTCGTTGCCGAGCACGATCAGCGCGCCGGTACGCCCACGCAGGATGCGTTCCAGGCCGTCACGCAGCCCGGTGCCCGGAGCCAGGCGGGCGACAGTTTCACGCAGCGTCGGACGGGTCACAGAGTGTCATTCTTCCGGCCCAACGCGCCGTCCGTCTAGCCGTCGCGGGTTTGCGGGCGCGCCACCGCGGTGGTCGGCGATGTCGATCATGTGCTCCAGCGCCGCCACGATGGTGGGCGCGCGCAGCGCCCGCATCCCGTTCGGCACGATCTCGCGCCGGGGATCGTCCCCGTCCGGGATGAGCGCGATGCTGAACCCCTGGCGCGCGGCTTCGGACAGGCGCCGCTCCATGCCGCTGACCCGCCGGAGGTCTCCCGCTAATCCCACCTCGCCGACCATCACCGCCGTGGTGGGCAGCGGCAGGTCCGCGAGCGCCGAAGCCAGCGCGACCGCGACCGCCAGGTCCGACGACGGATCGGTGAGCCGCATGCCGCCGACCGTGGACAGGTAGATGTCGTTGGCGCCAACGGGCAACTTGGCGTGCTTTTCCAGCACCGCGGTGATCATCGCGGCCCGGGAGTGGTCGATGCCGCTGACGGCGCGGCGCGGTGAGCCGCCCGCGGGCGTGGCAAGCAGCGCCTGCACCTCACCGATCAGCGGCCGCTTCCCGTCGAGTGTCACCGTGATCGCGGTGCCGGGAACCGGGGCCGGGCGTTGATCCAGGAACAGGTTCGACGGGTCGGTGACGCCCTCGATCCCGTTGTCGTGCAACAGGAAACACCCGACCTCGTCGGCGCCCCCGAACCTGTTCTTGATCCCCCGGACCATGCGCAGCGAATTGTTGCGGTCGCCCTCGAAGTGCAACACCACATCAACCAGGTGCTCCAAGGAACGTGGCCCGGCGATGGCCCCGTCCTTGGTGACGTGTCCGACCAGGATCAGCGCGACCCCATTGGTTTTGGCCGCCGCGGTCAGCGCCGCCGTCACCGCGCGCACCTGCGTGACGCCGCCGGCAACGCCATCGGCCTCGGCGGTGGACATGGTCTGCACCGAGTCCACGATCATCAGCGCGGGCTTGACCGTGGCGATGTGCTCGAGCACGGCATGCAGGTCCGATTCAGCGGCCAAATAGAGCTCGTCGCTGCCGCAGCCGATGCGGTCGGCGCGCAGCCGGATCTGGCCAGCGGACTCCTCACCGGAGATGTACAGCGCGCGGCGGCCGGATTGCGCCCAGCGATGCGCGACCTCGAGCAGCAGCGTCGACTTACCCACACCCGGATCGCCGGCCAAGAGGGTGACCGAGCCGGGCACCACGCCGCCGCCGAGCACCCGGTCGAGTTCGCCTACACCCGTCGTGCGGTGCCGGCTGGCGTTGGGCTCGATCGAAGTGATGGGCACGGCCGGTGACGCCATCGCCTGGCCACTACGACGGGCGGCGACCGCACTGAGAACCGGGACCTCGTCAACGGTGCCCCAGGTGCCGCACTCCAGGCAGCGGCCGACCCACTTCGCGGTGACATGCCGGCATTCCGAACACCGGTATTGGGAGCGCGCAGTTGCCACGCCATGACGGTATCGAGCCGCTACGACAAGCCCGCGTCACGACAGGCGGTTACCCCGCTTGGTTTTGCTGCGGCGGCATCAGTCCGGCCGAAATCGGCACGGCGACGGTGGCCTGCCCGGCCTTCTCGAAATTGAAGGTGAAGTTGTAGGTGAGGCCGTTGGAGATGGGCTTGGCCAAGTTGACCGTGGCCTTGGCCGCCGCGGTGTTGGAGCCGACCGGGCCGGGCGCCACCTTCTCGCCCTCCGGCGTGCCGATGAACAGCGACCCGCCGGCGGGCAGTCGGGCGTCGCCACTGACCGTCACCGTGCCGATGTCGCTGGTGATGCCGACCAGTCTGTCGGCGGCAGTCGCCGACTGGTTGACGGCCACCAGCACCAGGTCCACAGTCCGGCCCGGCTGCAGGTAGTCGCCGCTTTGGCTGGCCTGGATCCGGATGTCGCGCAGCGCCACGTTCTTGAACGTGACCTTGTTGCCGTTGATGGCGGGCTCCTGGACCGCCATCTGCGAGACCTGACCGGCTCCGCAACCGCTGAGCAGAACGGCCATCGCGACGGCGAGCGCGGGGAGGCCGAGGCGGATCTTGAAGCGGTTCACTCTCTCAAGCCTCCTGCTGAGCCGGTTCGACTAATGCAACTATGCACAGTAGTAGCAAGGTCTCCCGCGCGATAGCGCGGGGCGCCAGACCAGCACAGGAGCTGTTTGCAAGGGCGCCGACGGGCCGCTCCCCGGGCGTTGGTAATGTGCAGCACTGCACGACTTGATCCCCATGTCAACCCCTAATCTGCGCGTGTTGTGCCCCTGACCTGCATCGTTGCTTCGCGCGTAGTTGGGCGGCCGTGTTAGGATTGAAGTAACGAAAGGGGCTCGAATCAGATGATCTTCAAGGTCGGCGATACCGTTGTTTACCCACATCACGGTGCTGCGTTAGTCGAGGCGATCGAAACCCGGACGATCAAAGGGGAACAAAAAGAGTATCTCGTCTTGAAGGTGGCGCAGGGCGACCTCACAGTCCGAGTTCCCGCCGACAACGCTGAGTACGTCGGTGTGCGCGACGTCGTCGGACAAGAAGGTCTCGACAAGGTTTTCCAGGTGCTGCGCGCCCCGCACACCGAAGAGCCGACGAACTGGTCACGTCGCTACAAGGCCAATCTCGAAAAGCTCGCTTCCGGCGATGTCAACAAGGTTGCCGAGGTAGTCCGTGACCTGTGGCGTCGCGACCAGGAGCGTGGTCTGTCGGCCGGCGAGAAGCGGATGCTGGCCAAGGCCCGGCAGATTCTGGTCGGTGAATTGGCGCTGGCCGAGAGCACCGACGACGCCAAGGCGGAGACCATCCTCGACGAGGTTCTGGCCGCCGCTTCCTGAAGGTCCTGACACTTCGGTGGCCCCGGAGACGGGCACCTCAGGCAAAGTAGTCGCAATCGTCCCCGCCGCAGGGTCGGGCGAACGGCTGGCCGCAGGAATTCCCAAGGCATTTTGTTTGGTTGACGGTCGCACGCTGCTGCAGCGCGCCGTCGCCGGTTTGCTGGAATCCGGGGTTGTCGATCACGTCGTGGTGGCCGTCCCCGCCGACCGGATCGACGAAGCCCAGCAGCTTTTGGGCAATCACGTCGGAGCCGGACAGGTCACCGTCGTCGCGGGCGGCCCCGACCGCACCGAATCCGTCAACCTGGCCCTGGCGGCCCTGCCCACGGCGTCTGAGTTCGTACTGGTACACGACGCCGCGCGGGCGCTGACGCCCTCGGCGCTGATCACCCGCGTGGTGGCAGCGCTGCGGGCCGGTCACGACGCCGTGGTGCCCGCGCTGCGCCTACATGACACCATCAAGGCCGTGGACGCCAACGGGGTGGTCCTGGGGACGCCGGAGCGCGCCGGGCTGCGCGCCGTGCAGACTCCGCAGGGCTTTGCGACCGATCTGCTATCGCGTGCCTACCGCGCCGGGGCCGGGATGCCCGGTTTCACCGACGACGCGTCGCTGGTCGAGCACGTTGGCGGCCAGGTCCAGGTCGTCGAGGGCGACCCACTGGCGTTCAAGATCACCACCCAGCTCGATTTGTTGCTGGCCGAGACCGTGGTGCGCGGGTGAACGCGCTAGATCCCTTCCCCAGGGTCGGACTGGGCGTCGACGTGCACCCGATCGAACCCGGACGGCCGTGCTGGCTGCTGGGTCTCCTTTTTGCCGACGCCGACGGCTGTGCCGGACATTCCGACGGCGACGTCGGGGCGCACGCGCTGTGTGACGCGGTGTTATCGGCGGCCGGGCTGGGCGACATGGGCGCGGTATTCGGGGTCGACGATCCGCGCTGGACGGGCGTCAGCGGCGCCGACATGCTGCGCCATGTCGCGGAGCTGACGTCGCACCGGGGCTTCCGGATCGGCAACGCCGCGGTGCAGGTCATCGGGAACGGGCCGAAAGTCGGTCCACGCCGCGACGAGGCGCAGCGGGTGCTGTCGGAATTACTGGGCGCGCCGGTCTCGGTGTCGGCGACGACGACCGACGGGTTGGGGCTCACTGGACGCGGTGAGGGCCTCGCCGCCATCGCCACCGCGCTGGTAGTCGCCACCGGGTAAGCCCGCGCGGCGCCGGGCGCCGTGGAACTACCCGGTAAGCTGGCACGTCGTGACCGATCACGCCCGCTTGCGGCTACACGATACGGCGGCCGGTGCCGTGCGTGATTTCGTTCCGCTGCGCGAGGGTCACGTCTCCATCTACCTGTGTGGCGCCACCGTCCAGGGCCTGCCGCACATCGGCCATGTGCGCAGCGGGGTGGCCTTCGACATCCTGCGCCGATGGCTGATCGCCCGCGGCTGCGACGTCGCGTTCATCCGCAACGTCACCGACATCGAAGACAAGATCCTCAACAAGGCCGCCGCGGCGGGTCGGCCGTGGTGGGAGTGGGCGGCCACCTACGAGCGCGCCTTCAGCGCCGCCTACGACGCCCTTGACGTGCTGCCGCCATCGGCCGAGCCGCGAGCCACCGGGCACATCACCCAGATGGTCGAATTGATGGGACGCCTGATCGAAACCGATCACGCCTATGCCGCCGGCGGTGACGTCTACTTCAACGTGCTCAGCTATCCGGAATACGGGCAGCTGTCCGGGCACAAGATCGACGACGTCCATCAGGGCGAAGGCGTCGCCACCTGCAAACGCGATCAGCGTGACTTCACTATGTGGAAGGCCGCCAAGCCCGGCGAGCCGTCCTGGCCCACCCCGTGGGGCCGGGGACGCCCGGGCTGGCACCTGGAATGCTCCGCGATGGCCCGCACCTATCTCGGCCCGGAATTCGACATCCATTGCGGTGGAATGGACTTGGTCTTCCCGCACCACGAGAACGAGATCGCCCAGAGCCGCGCCGCGGGCGACGGATTCGCTCGCTACTGGCTGCACAACGGCTGGGTGACGATGGGCGGCGAGAAGATGAGCAAATCGCTGGGCAACGTGCTGGCGATACCGGCGTTGCTGCAGCGCGTGCGCGCCGCCGAACTGCGCTACTACCTGGGCAGCGCCCACTACCGGTCGATGCTGGAATTCTCCGACAACGCCCTGCAGGACGCGGTGAAAGCCTATGTCGGCGTTGAGGAGTTCCTGCACCGGGTGCGGGTGCGCGTGGGTGGCGTCGAGCCCGGGCAGTGGACCGCGCGGTTCGCTGAGGCCCTCAACGACGACCTGGCCGTGCCGGCCGCGCTGGCCGAAGTGCACCAGGCCCGCGCGGAAGGCAACCGAGCGCTGGACTCCGGCGATCACGAGGGCGCACTGCAACATGCCGGCGCGATCCGCGCCATGATGGGCATCTTGGGTTGCGATCCCCTCGATGAACGCTGGGAGACCCGCGACGAGACGTCGGCGGCGCTGGCCGCCGTCGACGTGCTGGTCCAGGCGGAGCTGGAGAATCGGCAGAAGGCGCGCGAGGAACGCAACTGGGCGCTCGCCGACGAGATCCGCGACCGGCTCAAGCACGCCGGTATCGAGGTCACCGATACCGCCGACGGGCCGCAGTGGGAGCTTTTGGCCCACGAAGAAAAGCGCGACAAGTAGATGGCCGGCAATTCGCGCCGCCGTGGGGCAATACGCAAAGCGGGCAGCAAGAAGGGCGCAGTCGTGGGTTCGGGGGGCCAGCGGCGCCGCGGCCTGGAGGGACGTGGCCCCACCCCGCCCGCGCATATGCGCCCCAACCATCCGGCCGCCAAGCGCGCCAAAGCCCAGCCCCGTCGGCCGGCGCGGGGCCGAACCGACGAATCCGAGACGGTGCTCGGCCGCAACCCGGTGCTGGAGTGCCTTCGGGCGGGGGTGCCGGCCACCGCTCTCTACGTGGCGCTGGGCACCGAAGCCGACGAACGGCTGACCGAATCCGTCACCCGCGCAGCCGATTCGGGCATCGCCATCCTCGAGGTGCCGCGTACCGATCTGGACCGGATGACCAGCAACCACCTGCATCAGGGGATCGCGTTGCAGGTGCCGCCCTACGACTATGCCCACCCCGACGATCTGGTTGCCGCCGCGATCGCCTCGCCGCCGGCGCTGCTGGTCGCGCTGGACAACATCTCCGACCCTCGCAACCTGGGTGCCATCGTGCGTTCTGTGGCGGCGTTCGGCGGCCACGGGGTCCTGATCCCGCAGCGACGGTCGGCCTCGGTGACCGCGGTGGCGTGGCGCACCAGCGCCGGGGCCGCCGCCCGCATCCCGGTGGCGCGCGCCACGAATCTGAATCGGACACTGACGGATTGGGCCGGGCGCGGGCTGCGGGTGGTCGGGCTGGATGCCGGCGGCGACACCACACTCGACGACATCGACGGCACCGATCCGCTGGTGGTGGTCGTGGGCTCGGAAGGCAAGGGACTGTCGCGCTTGGTGCGGCAGAACTGCGACGAAGTCGTGTCCATCCCGATGGCCCAGAACACGGAATCGCTGAACGCGTCTGTGGCCGCCGGGGTGGTGCTCGCCGAAATCACGCGCCAGCGCCGGGGTTAACCCGGGTGCCCGGCCCGTCCGCGCGCCTTTGCGGGATGCTGGTGGTGCTGCTGGCGGTCGCGCTGTGGCCTGTTGTCGTCGCCCGGGCCGAATCACCCGACTTCGACCTGCAGGCCCACCGCGGCGGGCGCGGCGAGACCACCGAGGAGTCCCTGCGTGCGTTCGCCAAGTCACTCGAATTGGGCGTCAGCACATTGGAACTCGACGTCGTCCTCACCAAGGACGGGCAACCGCTGGTGTGGCATGACCCGGTGATTCAGCCCGAAAAGTGTGCCGACACCGCGCCCGCGTTCGACGGTGACCCGCAGTATCCGTACGTCGGCAAGTTCGTGCACGAGCTCACCCTGGCGCAGGTCGACACTCTCGACTGTGGGCGCCTGCTGGCTGACTACCCTCGGGCCGAGGTGGTGCGGGGCAACAAGATAGCGACGCTGCCGCAGGTGTTCGCGCTCGCCGACTCCTATCGCGCCGATGCGACCCGGTACAACATCGAAACCAAAGTGGAGGCCGATCAACCCGGCGCATCCGCCGAGCCGCAGGAATTCGTCGACGTGATACTGGCCGCGGTCAGGTCCGCGGGCAAGGTGGACCACGTGGAGATCCAGAGCTTCGACTGGCGCACCCTGCGGCTGGTACGCAGCGCCGAACCGTCAATTCCGTTGGTGGCCCTGTATGACGGGCGAACCTGGGCAGCGGACTCCCCGTGGCTGGCCGGCGAAAACCCCGCCCTCATCGGTGATCCCCTGATCGGCGCGCGCATGGTGGGCGCAAGCATCGCCTCGCCGGACTACCAGCTGGTCACCGGCAAGCCCTACGTCGACCGTGCGCATGCGTTGGGGCTCAAGGTGATTCCCTGGACGGTGAACGACGCCGCGGCCATGCGTCAGCAGATCGGTTATCGCGTCGATGGCATCATCACCGACTATCCGACGACGCTGCGCGGCGTGCTGGCCGGGCTCGGCGTGCCGCTGCCGCCGTCCTACCACCGGGGCTAATGCGGTCAGGGCATGGCGTCGGCCGATGCGATATGCCCTTCGAAGCCAAGCGTTGTCGCCATGTCGCGGTATCGATCTCTGAATTCTGCGTATGTTGTGTCGTCACCGCGGGCCCGCGCCAACAGAGCGCGGAGTCGCAGCAGCAGGATGTCGCGCACAACGAAAACGTCATCGGTCGGCGATGCCGCCAACCGCTCAATCGCGGCGTCGGCTTCGGTCACGTCACCGTCGGCGCCGCGGTCCAACAGTGTCTCGACCAGAACACCTGTCACGACAACGCCCCATCCGAGCAGCTGTCCCGTTCGGGTCAGATCGTCGATCGCGGCGCGCATCAGCGGTATCGCGCCATCGTGATCTCCGTGCCGCGCCTTCTCGCGTGCCAGATATGCCTCGACGAGCGGCAAATCGGCGATGTGGTGTCGGTCGCGGATGAATACGTCGCGGACGGCCGTCAGAACTTGCCGTCCACGGTCGCGCTCCAATGCCGTCGGGCGGTGCACCAGCGCAGCGCCCAGTGTCACCTGAGTGTGGGCCAGCGCGAAGTCATCGCCGGATCGCGCGGCATTGTTAACGGCGTCCTCGATCTCGCGCATCGCGGAATCGTCGGGCAAGAGTGCTCCCGTCGGTATTCCGGTGCCATACGAGTAGGTGACCGTTCCGGCGTAGGTCAGCGCGTCGCTGTTGCGGGCTATTGCGATGCCCTGCCGCATGTCCTCGCGCCATCCGGGGCGGCCCATGCAATACCGTCCGACAGCCCGCGTCGTGAACGCGAGCGCCAGCGGCGAACCGAAAATGAAGTTGCCTGTTGCCGGCTCACCGTCGGCCAAATCGACGACTCGTTGTGACCACCGCAGCATCTCCAACCAATTGGCGCTCTCCATCTTGGAGTAGATCGGCGCGAAGGAGAGGCCCACCGTCAGGGCCGGATCGCCGAGCGATTCGATCAGGGACCAGGCTTCAGATGCCAGGTGTGAGGCCTCGCGCAACCGGCCTTGGTACGCGTGATCGGCCACGAGCCCCGCCATGGCTATGGCCAGCGACCGCTTGTCGTCCGCTACGGCGCACAGCTCGCGTAGTTCCTCAAAGCGGACTCCTGCAATGTTCACCTGGACGCGAAAGCCAGTCCCGCACAACATGGTGCGCGGGGCGATGCGCATGGCCAGCTGGTTCGGGTCATCGGCGGACAGGGAGTCGGCGATGTTTTGGGCGCGTCCCCAACTCACCCGCGCCGCGCTGATGTCGCGGTTGGTCGCCCACGTGGCGGCACGCATGTGCCAGTCGTAGGCAGCCTGCGGGTCGCCGGCTGCCTCCAGGTGTTCGGCGATCAAGGCGGCGTTCTGCTCGGCCGATTCCGGCTCGCGGGTATCGATCGCGACCGCGAGCCGCCGGTGCAACCGGGAGCGATCGGCCTTCAGTTGGGATTCGTAGGCCACCGCACGGATCAACGGATGACGAAAGGCATACTCCGCGCGTGGCGTGTATCGCACTTGGTCGACGAGCTCCGCGGCTATCAACTTGTCGACAACCGGATCGACGTCCAGGCTCGCCAGCAGATCGTGGTCGAAGCGCGCACCGATGATCGCGGCGGCGGCGAGTGTGCGTTTGGCCGCCGGGTCGAGCCGGTCGATGCGGGCGGCAATAGTCGCCTGCAGCGTGGCCGGCACGCTGACCTCGGCCGAATCGGTGCGGCTGGAGTAGCCGCCGATCTCTCCGAGCAGCACGCCGCGTTCGGCGAGATCTCGGGTGATCTCTTCGGCGAAAAACGGATTGCCGCCTGCTCGCCCGGCGATCATCTCGCCGATCTTGCCGACGGACGGATCGGGCCCCAACCGTTCGGCGACCAGGCGTGAGGTTTCCGTGTCGCTCAACGGTGCCAGGGCGATTGTCTGCGCGCCGGCGACTTGCGCCAGAATTCCGTGATATTCGGGGCGATAGGTGATCAGCACCAGCGAGGGCGTCTGCGGTATCACGGCAAGAAAGTCCGCGATCATGGATTCGCTGACCTCGTCAATCCAGTGCGCGTCTTCCACGACGAAGACCGCCGGCTCGCCGCGGGCGAGCTGCGCCGCGTTGATCAGCGCGGTCAACCGCCGCCTCCGCGCGTCGGGGTCGATCTTGGGCAACTCGACGTCGGGATCGGCGATGCCCAACAGGTCATCGAGCAGCAGCAAGTCCTGCGGATCCGCGTCGGGCAATCGTGCGCTGAACTGGCCGACCGCGCCCAGCAGACGCGCCACCGCGTGGAACGGAATGTCGGCGGTGTGCGACTCGCAGAAGCTGGAAAACACTTCGACCCCATGCCTTTTCGCAAGCCGCGTGGCTTCAGCCGTCAGCCGCGTCTTGCCGATTCCGGCAGGACCGATCACGTTCACCACACACCCACGGCCGGCTGCCGCGCGATCCAGCATCGCGGCCAGCGTGGTCAATTCCCAATCGCGGCCCACCAGCGTCGACTCCGAGACACCGGTCCGTTGCGCGGCAACGCCCAGTAGCCGCCGCGCCGGTACCGCGTGTGCAAACCCTTTGATACGCACCAGCCCTGGTTCTGCAAGCACCGTGGTGCCCTCCACCAGTCGCGCGGTGGAGTCGCTGAGCATCACGCCGCCGGGTGGCGCCACCGACTCCATCCGCTGAGCCATTCCCACCTGCTCACCGATGGCGGTGTAACCCAGAGCGGCAGAGCCGATCTCCCCGGCAATCACCTGACCCGAATTGAGTCCCACTCGCAGCTGTAGTTCGACCCCGTCGCGGCGTTGCACCTCTAGCGACAGGCGGGTGACTTCGTCTTGAATGGCCAGCCCCGCCAGGCACGCACGCAGCGCGTGGTCCTCCAGAGCGGCGGGCGCGCCGAACACCGCCATGATGCCGTCGCCGGTAAACTTGTCCACCGTGCCGCTGTACCGCTGCACCACCGCGGCGGTATGCGCGACGAGTTCGGCCATGATCTCGCGCAACCGTTCCGGACCCACCGTCGCGGCGATTTCCATCGATCCCACCACGTCGGCGAACAACACCGTGACCTGTTTGTACTCCGCTGGCACGCCCGGCGCCGCCGTCGGCGAGCCACACTCATCGCAGAACTTTGCGGTCGGCCGCAATTCCGCGGCGCACCTCGCGCAGCTTAAAGCGGCCGTCATGCGCCCCACAATAAGTCGCTCAGCGGGGTGAGTCAGCGATATTCGCCGGTATCCCGGGCTAGGGGGCTACGCTGCCGGCCAGGTCGTCGTTCGCGCGAGCCGGCTGCTCGTCGCCGCGGCGCGGTCGGCGGCGGTTGGCCAGCGCGGCCCGCCACATCATGTCCGGGCGCAGCAGCCGGGTAGCAGGATCGATAAGCGCCGTGACTTTGACGAAGCGATCGACCGCGACGGGGTCGTATTCGGTCGCGGTGAGTATGCGATCGATGTACCCGTTGAGCAGCCGGGTGAGCAGCGGTGGAGTGCCCTCGATTTCGGGTAGGCACAGGTCCGGGTTCGCCGACAGCTCCCATGCCTGGCGGATCGGCACCGCAGCGGCCCGGAAGAATCGCCGCGCCAAATGCTCTGTGCCGCCGGACAAGCAGTCACGCAGCGCCACTGCCTCCAGCGCGGCGACCGTCATGCCCTGACCGTAGATCGGGTTGAAGCTGCAGATCGCGTCACCCATGACCAGCAGGCCTTCGGGGAAGCGTTGCATCTTGTCGTAGCGGCGCCATTGACTGGACGGCTGACCGTGCCGGGTGGGCTCCCCGATGGGTTCGGCGGCCAGGATCGCGGCCAGCAGGTGGGGCGGTGCGCAGTCCTCGACGAACTCGCACATCGACATCAGGTCTATCGACGGCGCGTGGCCCGCTACGCCGAAAACGGTGAACATCCAGGTGTCGTTCTCCGCGCGCAGCATGCCCAGTCCGCGCGGCCGGCCCGGCACCGTCCCAACAACGAAACCGAATTCGTGCAGCGCATCCGGTGCCATGCGCAGGCATTGGCTCGCATAGGTCAGGTGCACCGGCACGTGGACCTCGGGCGGGCGCTCGTAGCCCAGGGCGGTCAACCATGCCGGGGTGCGGGCGCCGCGCCCCGTGGCATCGAGCACCAGGTCCGCGCTCAGGGTGATGTCCTCGCGGGTCCGGCGGTTGACGACCCGGGCGCCGGTGACGCGCTGGCGGTCCGCCGTCGTGGTCAAGTCCACTATGTCGTGCTCATCGAGCAGCGTGACGTTCGCGATGCGGCGCAGTCGCGCGCGGACGTGTTCCTCGAGGAAGGGCCGGGTGGCGAGATACGCGGCGAAGGAGGGGGCGCCGCCGGTGCGCACCATGAGGTGCCCGCCCAAGTGGTAGTACAGCCGGGAGAGGTCCCGGCCATCCAGGTGATGCGCGCCGTCCATGACCATCTCATCGAGGACGCCCGGAAACAATTGCTCGAGTACCTGAGCGCCGCGGGGCAGCAGGCCATGGAGGTGGCGACCCTGCGGCACGCCCCGGCGAGCGGCGGCGGTTTCGGGAGAGATGTCGGGCAGCGGATCGCGCTCCACCACCGTGACCGTGTGGAAAAACTCGCTGAGCGTTCGCGCGGCGACCAGACCCGCCATGCTCGCTCCCAATACCAGTGCGTGATTGCCGACCTTTGCCATACCCCACCGCCTGTGCTGAGCGCTTATCCGACAAAAGCCATGCTCATGGTCCGAAAACGCGGCCGACAGCGTAGTCGACTACGTCATTGCTGGGGGGCGGCTACACGTGAGGTTCCCGAAACACCGTCAAAGCCTCCCGTTCGACGCTTACGCGCCGTTATAGTCGCCGAGTGATCGGCGCCAAGCCGCTGACCGGGCGTGACAGCGAATGGGGGATTATTCGCCGCGCCCTGAGTCCGGGCGGCACCCACACGGGCGTGGTGATTGCCGGAGCCGCCGGAGTGGGCAAGACCTGGCTCGCCCGCGAAGTGCTGCGGCGCGCCGAGGCGTCGGGCGAGCGGACCAGGTGGATCGTCGGCACCGACTCGGCGCAGGCGCTGCCCCTGGGGGCCTTCATCGGCGTGATGACCGAGGCGATGAATCCGGCACAGTCGGATCCACTGACCGATGTGCAACGAGTGATCAATTCGTTTGTCGCGCAACAGCGTCAGCGCCGTGTGGTGGTGGGGATCGATGACGCGCACCTGCTGGACGGGCTGTCCGCGCTCGTCGTCCACCAGCTGGCGCAGTCCGGTGGCGTCCGGCTCGTGGTCACCGTCCGCAGCGGCAGCGACGAGCCCGATGCGGTGACAGCGCTGTGGAAAGACGGGCTGTTGGAAAGGCTTGACCTCAAACCGTTTTCGGCCATGGAGACGCGCGAAGTCATCGAAAGCAAGCTCGACGGCCCGGTCGATGCGCGCAGCGCGACCCGATTCCAAAAGCTGACCGGTGGCAACGCGCTTTTCCTGCGGCAGCTGGTGGCCGATCAGGTGACCGCCGGGCGGATGCATAAAACGGCCGGGGTATGGATGTGGGACGGCGATGTTGCGGTCTCGGCAAGCCTGTCCGACACAGTGGGCCGTCAAATGGGTCGACTCAGCCCGGAAATGGCGCTGGTGATCGACACGTTGTCGCAGTGTGAGCCGCTGGCCGTAGAGGCGCTGTGCGATTTGGCCCGGCGCAGCGACCTGGCGGCAGCCGAGCGGATGGGGCTGGTGAACATCGAACGCACCGGCGCCGGGTTGACGGCCCGGCTCGCCCATCCGCTGTTCGGTGAGCTGCGCCGCGCGGGCGCCGGCGAGCTGTATCTGTCGGAAATTCGTGGCAGGTTGGCGACCCGGCTGGGCAAAGACGGCGACGCCGACATGCAGGCCACGGTGCGCCGCGCACTGCTGCGTCTCGAGTCCGACCTCGATCCCGACCCCGGGCTGTACCTGGAATCGGCACGGCATGCCATGACCCTGTTGGACCTCGATCTGGCCGACCGGTTCGCCACCGCCGCCGCCCAAGCCGGCGCACCCGGCGCGGCGGGAGTGCGGGCCATGAACCTGGCGCTGCTTGGGCGGGGTGAGCAGGCGGAGGCGGCGCTGCGCGAGATGGCCGACGCTGACCTGCCCGACGGGCATCACTGGGCGACGGTGCGCGCGGCCAACCTGATCTGGCATCTGTTCAACCCCAAAGACGCGGCCGAGATCCTCGACGGTCTTGCGGCGCTGGATTCCGAAACCCCGACCCAGCGAGCGGAGCGGTTGGCGGTGCAGGCGTGCCTGGATGCGGTGGCGGCGCGCTGTGAGAACGCGGCCGCAAATGCCCGGGCTGCCCTCGCTTTCCCCGAACTGCCCGATTTCCACGCGATGATGGCGTCGCTCGCGCTGATCATGGCTATGGGGGCGCTGGGTCAGGTCGACGAGCTCGCCGACGTGGCCGAGCAGACGCTGCGCCGGGCGACGACGTCGTTTCAGGCATCGCATATGCGGTTCTGGTTCGGCGCCGTCTATGGGCGTGCCTGCCGGTTGACCGGTCGGATCGATGAATTTGTCAGCACCGCGCGGCAACTGGCGGATTCGTCCCGTGACATTCCGGGCCTGGCGTATGCGAATCTAGCCCTACTGTCGGGCAACGCCGAGCTGGCTCGCGGCGCTGTCGCCGAGGCGGCCAGACTGGTGCACGAGGCGGTGGCCGGAGTGCAAATACATTATGTGACAACGGGTTTGCGGCCGGCGAGCTACTTCGCGTTGGCCGAGGCACACGCCAAGCTCGGGCAGGCCGGCGATGCGAATGACGCTGTCACCGCGGCGCGGTCCTGCGTGCCGGCCGACTTTCTGTTCATGCATACCGGCCTGTCACTTGCCAACGGGTGGGCGATGGCGGCGAGCGGCCGGTTGGCCGAGGCAGTGGCATGCGTGCAGGATGCGGCGCAGCTTGCCCGCGATCGCGGCCAGCCCACGCACGAGCTGGCCTGCATCCAGGCGTCGGCGCAATGGGGTGATGCCTCGCAGGCGGTGCGGGCGCGGGAGCTGACCGACGTGTTGTCGCTGCCGCTGGCCGCTGCCATCGCGTCGCACTCGGAGGCGTTATCGGCCGGGGACGGTGAGGGCCTGCTGGCGGCCTCCGCCGCGTACCGGAGGATCGGTGATCGGGTCGCGGCCGCCGATGCGGCGGCGCAGGCTTCGGTGGTGTTCGACGAACACCAACACCGTCGCCGCGGGCTGTACGCCGCGGCACTGGCTCGGGAATTGGCCGACGATTGCGGTGGCTTGCACACGCCGGCGCTGCACACTCCGACCGGCCTGAAGTTGTCTGGCCGACAGCGCGATGTCGTGGAGCTCGTCGTGGCCGGTCTATCCAACCGCGAGATCGCCGAGACGCTGGTGATGTCGGTGCGCACCGTGGAGGGCCACGTGTACCGGGCCTGCCAGCGGGTGGGGGCGCAGTCGCGCGAGGAGTTGGCGTCGATCATCCGATCGGGCCCCTGCGGCCCGCCTGCGCCCTAGAGACCCACCAGCCGCGCCGACGCCCACAGCGCGAGCACTGCCACCGCGAGCGAGGCGGGCACGGTGCACACGCCGAGGCGGGTGTATTCGCCGACGCCTGCGTCGACGTCGTGCTGTCGTAACACGCGCCGCCACAACAGGTTCGACAGCGAACCGACGTAGGTGAGGTTTGGGCCGATGTTCACCCCGATCAGCACCGCCAAAACGGCCACCGGCCCACTCGGCGCAACCAACGGCAGCAGCACCAGTGTGGCGGGCAGGTTGTTGACGACGTTGGCCAGCACGGCGGCTATCGCGGCGATGGCGAGCAATGCGGTTAGGCCCGAACCCGACGGCAGCACCGCCGACATCGCTCGGTCCATCCCATTCAGCATGACCGCCTGCACCACGACGCCCAGCGCCAGCACGAACACCAGGAACGACACATTCGCCGAGCGCACGATGTCGGACACCGAGGTGTGCCGGTGCCGCAGACTGCGCACCGCCAGCGCCGCGGCCCCGCACAGCGCCACCCAGGCCGGCGCGATCCCCACGGACTGGGCGACCGCGAACCCGGCGAGTGTCAGCGCGACGACCACCAACACGAACACCGGTGGGCGCGCCGGCGCGCCCTGCTGCTCGGGGTCCGGCTGCACCCGCAGGTCCCCGGCGAAGAACCATCGGAAGATCACGTAGAGGACAGCCACCGCACCCACCCACGGCGCCGCCATCACCAGCGTGAATTTGGTGAACGAGATGTGGGCGGTGTGGAAGGCCAGCAGGTTGGTCAGGTTCGACACCGGGAGCAACAGCGAGGCGCCGTTGGCCAGGTGCGCGGTGGCGTAGGCGTACGGCCGCACCCGGGTGCGCTGTCGCCGAACGGCGGCCAGCACCACCGGAGTCAGCAACACCACGGCCGCGTCCAGGCTCAGCACCGCGGTGATCACCGAGGCGATGACGAACACGCGCCGCAGCAGGCCGCCCGACCCGACCCGCCCCCGCGTGATCGCCGCGCCCGCGGCTTCGAACAGGCCCTCGTCGTCGCACAGCTTGGCCAGCACCAGCACCGCCCCGAGGAACGCCACCACCCCGGACAGATCGGCGATCTGTTTCGCCGCCTGATTGACCGAGATCGCGCCGACCGCGATCAGGATCAGGGCCGCCGGGACCGCCGCCAGCGCCTCGGGCCAGCCCCCGGGGCGCGCGACGGCGAACGCCAGGACAACAGCGAGCAGCAACAGCGCAAGCGTCAGGGCCAACGTTTAAACCGCTTCACTTCCAAGGATCTTCGCGCCGCCACACCGTGGGCAGATGCATGGCGACACCGTCCTGTGCGGCAAGCCCGTCGAGGATGCCGACGGAGACGTCCAAGTCATCTCCGGCATAAGGCAAGGCGCGCAACGGTTTTGTCAGCGGGCGGAAGAAGTCGTCCCAGTGAATGAGGATCACCCGGCGAGCCCCCACCGCGCGCACGGTCTCGTTCCAGTAGTCGACCAGGTATGACCGCGGCTGCAGGCCCAGTTGCCCGACGGACAGGTACACGGCGTCGGCGCTGTGGCCGGCCAGGGCGCCCTTGGCGAAGCCGGCACTGCCCTGGATCAGCAGCCGCCGGCCCGTCGAACGGTGGTGCACCAGCGTCGACCAGGACTCCCCGCAGCGATACGCCGACGCCTTCACAGGCGGGGTCACCGGTTCGTCGATGACGCCGGGAAACCTGTCGGGCGGGCAGTGGTGCGATTCGATCAGGGTGACGTCGTAGGCGCCCAACTGAATCGGTTCGCCGTCGACCGCGACGACGATCCGGTCCTCGGGCAACCCGTAGCCGCGGCCGACGTTGGCCGCGGACTGCCCGCCGACCAGCTGCGCGCCGGTGCGGTCGGCGACCAGCGCGGAGTCCAGAACGTGGTCGATGTGGGTGTGCACCGGTATGACCGCCGCCAGCCGCGAGACCTTCGCCCGCGCCAGGCAACCGTCGACGCGTGCGGGCGAGGGTGCCACCTTGCCGGCCGCGACCTTGGCCAGGCTCGGCCGGGAGAAGTAGCCGTCGGTCATCAACGCCGACGAGCCGTCGTCTATCAGCAGGGTCGCCACACCCATCCAGGTCGCCGAGAGCGCGTCGGGTTCGGCGGCGGGGGCGTCGAACCGGTCCGCGAACCGGGCGATATCGGGGCGACCGAGTTTGAGTCGCATCAGCAGAAGGCCCTGATCTCGGTGCCGGCCGCCGCGAGTCTTTCGCGGACGGCGGTGGCGATCTGCACCGCTCCTGGTGAATCACCATGCACACAAACCGATTCAGCTTTCAAAGTGAGCCGGGTGCCGTCGATCGCGGTGACCTGCCCTGAGGTGACCATGGTCGCCACCCGGTCGGCGATCGCCGCCGGGTCGCCCAGCACCGCGCCCTGCTCACGACGGGACACCAGCCCGCCGTCCGGCCGGTAGGCCCGATCGGCGAAAGCCTCTGCGACCGTGCGTAACTCGCGGCGGTCAGCTTCGTCGAAAAGCGCTGAGCCCGCCATGCCCAGCACCGGCAGCCCGGCATTTACCAGGCGGACCGCCTCCGCCACGGCTGCCGCCTGTTCGATATGGGTCACGATCGCGTTGTACAGCGCGCCATGCGGTTTCACGTAGGACACCGCAGAACCGGCCGCGTGCGCTATCGCCTGCAGCGCGCCGATCTGATACACCACGTCGGCGGTGAGTTCGTCGGCGGCGACGTCGATGAAGCGCCTGCCGAACCCGGCCAGGTCGCGGTAGCTCACCTGCGCTCCGATCCGGACCCCACGCTGAGCGGCCGACCGGCATACCCGCAGGAGGCCGGCGGGGTCGCCGGCGTGAAAACCGCACGCGACGTTGGCGCTGGTGACGATGCCGAGCATGGCGTCGTCGTCTCCCAGGCGCCAGACGCCGAAGCCCTCGCCCAAGTCTGCGTTGAGGTCGATACCGGCCACCCGCCCAGCTTATGGGGCGCCCGGGCGCCGGCCTAGGCGAGGACGTGGCGCGGCACCCAGCTACTGCCTGGCGACCTTGGCGGCGATCTGCTCGGCGAGGTCCACCGCCGACCCGCCAGGCAGGAAGGAGCCGCAGGTGGCGACGTCGATGATGATGTTGTTGCGCGCGGTCAGCGCCCGCTGGCACGTCCAGCCGTTACTGTCTTCCTGAACTTCGATTTGCCGGCGCACCAGTGCCTTCCGGATGTGGGCCAATCTATGCGCCCAGCTTAAGCGGCAGCGGATCGCCGGTGTCCGATCAGCCAGCAGACCAGATAGATCAGAAACGAGATGCTGGCGACGAAGACCGACACCGGCACGCCGGGCGCCAGCGACAGCACGAGGCCGCCCACGGCGGACACCTCGGCGAACACCACGGAGGCCACCATCGCCGCCGCGGGCGAGGCGACCACCCGGGCCGCCGCGGCCGCCGGAGTGATCAACAACGACATCACCAGCAGCGCCCCGACGATCTGCACCGCCTGGGCCGCCACCACGCCGACCAGGGCGGCGAACACGATGCCCAGCGCGTAGACCGGCACACCGCGCGCCGCGGCGACGTCGGGATCGACGGTGGCGAACAACAGCGGGCGGTAACACGTCGCCAGCACGGCGATGACGAGCAGGCAGACCAGCGCCAGCATGGTCAGGCCCGTGTAGCCGACCCCGACGATCTGGCCGGTAAGCAGGGCGAAGCTGGTCGAGGTGCGGCCCGGGTAGAGATGGATGAACAACACCGCCAGGCCCAACCCGAAGGCCAGCACCACGCCGATCACCGAGTCGCGCTCCCGCTCGCGCCGCCCCAGCACGCCGAACAGCGCCGCGGCCAGGGCGCTGCCGATCAGCGCGCCCACCCCCGCGCCGAAGCCGACCAGCAGCGCGAAAGCGGCGCCGGTCAGCGACAATTCGCTGGAACCGTGCACGGCGAACGACATCCGCCGCATGACGATGAACGGCCCGATCAGCCCGGCCACCAGCCCCAGCAGGGCCGCCGCCATGAGCGCCTGCTGCACGAAGTCATGGCCGAGCAGGTGCGCGGTGATGTCGAAGGAGACCAAATTGTCCAGCAAGCCGACGAGCCGATGCTCCATCAGCAATACCCGTCGTCCTGGACGCCGGCCACCACGTAGCCGTCCTTGACCTTCACCACTTGGATGTCCGCCTGGTACAACGCCGAGAGCGTCTGGCTGGTCATCACCTGCTCGACGCTGCCGATCTCGAACCGGCCATCGACCAGATACAGCAGCCGGTCCACGTACGGCAGGATCGGGTTGATCTCGTGGGTGACGACGATGACCGTGGTCGCGGTGTCCTGTCGGCGCCGGTCGATCAGCGCCGCCACCAGCTTGGCGTTGGCCGGGTCGAGGGTCAGCAGCGGCTCGTCGCACAGCAACAGCAGCGGGTCACTTACCAAAGCCTGGGCGATGCGCACCCGCTGTAACTCCCCGCCCGACATCATTCCGACCCGGACGTCCGCCAGGTGTTCGCCATTGACCTGGCGCAGCGCCTGCCGCACGGCCGCGCGCCGGCGGGCCCGATCGGCGGACCGCAGCGGGATGGCGCCCCAGCGCGGTCCGTCGATGCCCAGCCGAACCAGGTCGCGCCCGCGCAGCATCACGTCGGCATCCATCGGATGATGTTGGGGCACATAGCCGATGCGCCCGCTGCCCGAGGTGATCGGCTTTCCGTCCACCAGTCCGGCACCGGCGCTCAGTGCCAACTGCCCGAGCAGCACCTTGAGCAGCGACGTCTTGCCGCTGCCGTTCGGGCCGAGCACCGCGATGAACTCGCCCCGCGCCACCGACAGGTCCAGGTGGTCCCATAGCACGCGGTCGCCGAACGCCAGCCGCGCGCCGCGCAGCGACACGGTCTCGGCGGGGTCTTCGATGGCCGGGACGGATTCGAGGGTCATGACCGCACGGGCCGGCTCGACTGCAGCGCGGACTGCAGCTGGTTGACCGTATTGCGTTGCCAGGCCAGGTAATCCGTGCCTTCGGTCAGCGTTTCGGGAACGTCGGTGACCGGGACACCCGCGCGCCGAGCGGCGTCGCGCAGGCCGGTGATCGCGGTCGTGGAGGTCTGCGGGTTGATCAGCACCGCCGACACCTGACGCCGGTTGATCAGGTCAAGGACCGCCGCCATGTCGGCCGGCGCGGGATCGGTCTCGTTCTCGATGGCCGCCTCGAATGTAGGCGGGGTCCGGTTCACCAAGCCCGACGCCTTCAGCAGATAGAACGCGACCGGTTCGGTCGCGACCACCGAGGTGTTGGGGTAGTCGGTAGCGATCGCGTGTTCGGCGCCGGCGATGGACTCGGCGCCGCGGCCGAATGTGGCGGCGTTGGCCCGATAGTCGGCGGCGTTGCCCGGGTCGATCGTCGCGAGGCGGTCGGCGATGGTGGCGGCAACGGATTTGGCGACGGTCAGGTCGTAGAAGACGTGCTCGTTGCGGGGTTGCCCGTCGGTCTCCAGGAAGGAGTAGGCAATGACCGCTTTGGCGTCGCGGTGGTGGGCCAGCACGTCGTCGACCCAGCCGTCATAACCGCCGCCGTTGAAGACCACCAGCGGGGCGTCGGCGATCGCGGCGGCATCCGCGGGGCTGACCTCGTAAGAGTGCGGGTCGATATCCGCTCCGCTGAGAATGGATTTGACGGCGGCATGGCGGCCGGTGACGGCACGCGCCACGCTGCCCCACACGTCGGTGGAGGCGACGACGGATATGGCGCGAGAGTGCGCCGTGCCGCTGCAGCCGGTGAGCAGCGCCCCGCCGGTGAACACCAGAGCGGCCGCCAGCCATCGCGTCGTATCGGCGATTCTGGCCCTAGCCGTTCGTTGCCGCGTCAGTGCCATGCGCACGTCCGATTTCCTCCCGCCGGCCGGTCAGCCGATCCATAATACTAATGAAAATCGTTTCCATTACAAAGCCGCAAGCTGAAGCGCATACGCCGGGGCCCCGGTCCGCTGTAGCCTCACCGAACGTGAGTCCCCCACCGCGACGGCGTGCGACTCTGGCGTCGTTGGCGGACGAGCTCAACGTTTCGCGTACGACGATTTCGAATGCTTTCAACCGGCCCGATCAGCTCTCCCCGGATCTGCGTGAGCGGGTGCTCGCGACGGCCAAGCGGCTGGGATACGCCGGCCCCGACCCGGTGGCGCGATCGTTGCGGACCCGCAAGGCCGGCGCGGTCGGTCTGGTGATGGCCGAACCGCTGACCTACTTCTTCAGCGACCCCGCCGCGCGGGACTTCGTCACCGGGGTGGCGCAGGCGTGCGAGGAGGTGGGGCAGGGGCTGTTGCTGGTGGCCGTCGGGCCTAGCCGCAGCCTCAAAGACGGCACCGCCGCTGTGCTTTCGGCCGGCGTGGACGGCTTCGTGGTGTATTCGGTGTGCGACGAAGATCCCTACCTGCAGGTGGTGCTGCAGCGTCGGCTGCCGGTCGTGGTGGTCGACCAGCCCAAGGGGTTGGCCGGCGTCTCGCGGGTGGGCATCGACGACCGCGCCGCGATGCGCGAGCTTGCCGACTACGTGCTGGGCCTGGGCCATCGCGAGATCGGGCTGCTGACCATGCGGCTGGGCCGGGACCGACGCCAGGGCCTGGTGGACCCCGACCGGTTACGCTCGCCCGCCTTCGACGTGCAACGCGAGCGCGTCATCGGGGTGTGGGAGGCGATGACGGCGGCCGGTGTCGACCCGGATTCCCTTACCGTGGTGGAAAGCTACGAGCACCTGCCCGAATCGGGCGGCGCCGCCGCAAAGGCGGCCCTGGAGAGCAATCCGCGGATCACCGCGCTGATGTGCACCGCGGACATCCTGGCCCTGTCCGCCATGGATTACTTGCGGGCACATGGCATCTACGTGCCGGGTCAGATGACCCTGACCGGTTTCGACGGCGTGCCCGACGCCATCAACCGCGGTCTGACCACGGTGTCGCAGCCCAGCCTGCAGAAGGGCTGCCGGGCCGCGGAGCTGTTGTTGAAGCCGCCGCGATCGGGTTTGCCGGCCGTCGAACTCTTGGACACCGAGCTCATCCGCGGCCGCACCGCCGGTCCGCCGGCGTGAGCCGGACTACTTGGAGTCTTGGTCGCCGATCAGCAACCGCACGGCCAGGTCCAGCCGCTTGCTGACGTCGGTGGCCGAGGCCCGGCGGGTGAGCCACGCCAGCAGGTTCGACAGCCACACGTCCGAGATCACCCGGGCGATGTGGTACTGGTCCTCGGTCGGTTCGCCATCGGCCATCGCGCGCGCGAACATCGAATCGATGAGCTTCTCGACTTGGTCGACCTCGCTGGCCGCGGACGCGTCGGCGAAAACGTAGGCGCGCGTCATCGCCTCTGTCAGCAGGGGATTGCGCTGCATCGCACGGTTCAGCTTGCCCACCATGAAGTTGAGTCGTTGAAAGGGGGTGCCGCCGGTCATGGCCGTGCGGTCCGTCTTGGCGTCGATGCGGCTGAACTCGCGGCCCAGCGCCGACACCAGCAGGTGCACCTTCGACGGGAAATAGCGGTACAGCGTCCCCACCGCGACATCGGCGCGGTCGGCCACCGCCCGCATTTGAACTGCCTCGTAGCCGCCCTTGGAGGCGATGGCCATGGTGGCGTCGAGGATGCGCTTGCGGCGTTCCCGCTGCGCCTCAGACCCCAGTTCGGACTCCGCCAGTACCGCCACGTTCATGACCTCGCGCGGCTGCGAGTCAGAAACGCGGGTCGGATTTGCGTTGGCTGGCATGTGACGGTTTGCTCCTGTTCCCGGCGGTTCGTTTGCAAACGATACGCATTCTGCGTGTGAATTTCCCACCTCCATACCGCCGCGGACAAGCGCTGTGCTGCTGTGATGGCGTTCGACTTGACGGTCGATCACTGGCACTATTAGAACACGTTCTAGTCTTCGAAGAGCGGGTTGCGTGCCAACGCGTGATGGAGAGGTACCCGCTTGCGGGCAGATCGCACAATCAGGACAGGGGTCCGACCCCCTTGTCACGTCGAGAGTCAAGGACGCGGAGGTCCTCTCAGGTGGTAGCGACCGTCACCGACGAGCAGTTCGCCGCGCGAGCCCTGGTGCGCGACTGGGCCCGCAATTCGGCCTCCGGACCTGGTGGAACCGCGGCGATCCGCGACGTGGAGCAAGGTAAGTCCGACGCCTGGCGGCCGGTGTTCTCCCGGCTGGCGGAACTGGGGATCTTCGGCGTCGCGATCGCGGAGGAGTTCGGCGGCGCGGACGGCAGCATCGAAGACCTGTGCGCGATGGTCGAGGAAGCGGCGAAAGCACTGGTCCCCGGACCGGTCGCCACCACCGCGCTGGCCACGTTGGTTGTCTCTGATCCCGAGTTGCTGGGCGCCCTCGCCTCCGGTGAACGCTTCGCCGGGCTCGCGTTGGATGGCGACATCGGGTTCGACGACGCGACGTCCAAGGCCTCGGGCACCGTGGCATTCGCGTTGGGTGTGGCCGACGGCGCCGTGCTGTTGGCGCCGGCGGGCGGGAAGTGGCTGCTGATCGACACCGACGGCGAGGGGGTGCAGATCGAGCCCCTGCGAGCCAGCGACTTCTCCCGGCCGTTGGCGCGGGTGGCGCTGAACTCGGCCCCGGCCACCGTGGTGTCGGATACCCGCGAACGCGTCGAGGAGCTGGCCGCGACGCTGCTGGCGGCCGAGGCGGCCGGCATCACCCGGTGGTCGCTGGAGACCGCCGTCGACTACGCGAAGGTCCGCGAGCAGTTCGGCAAGCCGATCGGCAGCTTCCAGGCCATCAAGCACATCTGCGCCGAGATGCTGTGCCGCGCCGAGCAGGCCGAGGTGGCCGCCGCCGATGCCGCGCGCGCCGCGGCAGAGGGCGACGAATCGCAGTTCTCCATCGCCGCTGCCCTGGCCGCGAGCACCGGCATCGCCGCCGTGCAGGCCAATGTCAAGGACTGCATCCAGGTGCTCGGCGGCATCGGCTGCACCTGGGAGCACGACGCGCACCTGTACCTGCGCCGGGCGCATGCCATCGGCCGCTTCCTGGGTGGGGCCCAGACCTGGTTGCGCCGCATCACCGCGCTGACCCAGGCGGGTGTGCGGCGCCGGCTGGGGATCGACCTCACCGAGGTCGAGGACCAGCGGGCGGAGATCGCTGCCGCCGTGGCCCAGGTCGCCGAGCTGCCCGATGAGAAGCGGCAGGCGGCGCTGGCCGAGGCGGGCCTGCAGGCGCCGCATTGGCCGGAGCCTTACGGGCGCGGCGCGGGACCGGCCGAGCAGCTGTTGATCGATCAGGAGCTGGCGGCGGCGGGTGTGGCGCGCCCCGACCTGGTGATCGGTTGGTGGGCGGCGCCGACCATCCTCGAGCATGGCACGCCGGAACAGGTCGAGCGTTTCGTGCCTGGCACCACGCGCGGCGAATTCCTTTGGTGTCAGCTGTTTTCCGAACCGGGAGCCGGCTCGGACCTGGCCTCGCTGCGCACCAAAGCGGTCCGGACCGACGGCGGCTGGCAGTTGACCGGGCAGAAGGTGTGGACGTCGGCGGCGCACAAGGCGAAGTGGGGAGTGTGCCTGGCGCGCACCGATCCCGATGCGCCGAAACACAAAGGCATTACGTACTTCCTGGTGGAGATGAGCTCACCGGGCATCGAGATCCGTCCGCTGCGCGAGATCACCGGCGACTCGTTGTTCAACGAGGTGTTCCTGGACAACGTGTTCGTTCCCGACGAACTGGTAGTCGGCGAGGTGAACGACGGTTGGCGGCTGGCCCGCACCACGCTGGCCAACGAGCGGGTCGCGATGGCCAACGGAACCGCGCTGGGCAATCCGATGGAGGAGCTCCTCAAGGTGCTGGCCGAGCTCGATCTCGACGCCGCGGAGCAAGACCGGCTGGGGCGGTTGATCGTCACGGCGCAGACCGGCGCGCTGCTCGATCAGCGGATCGCTCAGCTGGCCGTCGGCGGGCAAGACCCGGGGGCGCAGTCCAGTGTGCGCAAGCTCATCGGTGTCCGCTACCGCCAGGCGCTGGCCGAATTCACGATGGACGTGTCCGAGGGCGGCGGCCTGGTGCACAACCAGGCGGTGTTCGATTTCCTCAACACCCGCTGCCTGACGATCGCGGGCGGCACCGAGCAGATCCTGCTGACAGTCGCCGCCGAGCGGCTCCTTGGCCTGCCCCGCTAATAAGGCCTTCGGCCGCCCAGGTCGTTGCTCGGGTTCGCCCGGCCTAACGGTCGATAGCGGGTTGCAGGGGACTCGTTAGGCGAAAAGTGTAGGGAAATCCCTAATTGAGACGGGTCAGCACGCGGCCTTAGCTTATAGCAGCCGCGCGGGCGATAGTCGCTTCATCGCCGAACACGAGACTGCGGGCGCGCGCCTGCATGTCGCCGCGGTCGGTATCGAAAGGGACGCCATGCCAACGGATTCGGCTTATCACCACATGAACGCTGCCGCTCGCCGCTGGTTCCGTGCCAGCGTGGCGCCACGGCCGAGCGCCCTGGCCGGCTTGCTGGCGGCTGTTGCCGTAGCGATGAGCGCTGCGCCGCCGGCCATGTTGCCCGCCGCCAAGGCCGACCCGGCGCAACATACCGTTGTGTACCGGATCCTCGGCGGCGGCGACGTTTTCTCTGTCATCCCGGACCCCGGTACCCCGGTGTATCCGGCGAGCAGCACGACCTGGGTTTCAGTCCCCTGGTCGCAGACCGTGCAGGTGACCGGAAGCCCGTACCTGGCGTTGAACTACACCGACAAAACCGGCGGTCCGCACGACTGCGCGATCCAGGTGGACGGCCAGTCCGTCACGCTCGCCGAACACACGGCCGGCAGGTGCGCTTACCAAATGCCCGGCCCGGCGCAGTAAACCATCGGGTTTGCGAATCGCGGTCGCGAAACAGTGGACATCCCCGGACATGAAGGAGACAGCGGTGAAGCGTCAGATCATCGTCGGTGTGGCCGGCCTGGCCATCGTAATCGCCAGTGGCGCTGGCTGTTCCGGCAATAAGTCGAACCCGCAAGCGTCGAACTCGGGGGCGCCGGCCGCCGGGCCGCAGGTGATCGTGGACGGCAAGAACCAGAACGTCAGCGGTCCGGTCACCTGCAAACCGGCCGGCGACAACATCAGCATCGGCATTGGCGACCCGACCAAAGGTGTCGGGGCGGTGGTAAGTAAGGACAACCCGCCAATCGTTCACGCGGTCGGACTGGGCGACGTCGACGGCATCACGCTCGGTTTTTCCGACGCCGCGAAGGGGCAGGGCGGGAATGCCGGAGCTGCGGTGGGCGACAACGCTATTCAGATCAAGGGCACGGCGACCGGTGCCGATGTGAGCGATCCCCACCAGCCGAAGCCGGTGACCAAACCATTCGAGATGGACGTGACCTGCCCGTAGCGCGGGCCCAGCCGAATCGTTCGGACCAACGCCCGAGAGGGGACGCAATCAATGTCTATCAAACGCCTCGCCGCAGCAGCGGCAGTCGCGACGGGCCTGGGCGTGTCCGTCACGGCTGTCAACGGGGGCTTCGCGAACTCCGCCCCGTTGGACCCGCCGCCATGCCCGAGCTGGCAAAAAGGCTGCTCCGGGAACCCCAGCCCCAACCCCGGGTACGGGGGCACCGGCACTCCGCCGGTAGCCACTGCGCCGCACGGCACGCCGCCGCCACAGAGCACGTGGCAGTCGACGCCGCCGCCGCACACCACGCAAGCGCCGCCCAGCACGTGGCAGTCGCCGCCGCCGCCCGCGTCGAGCACATGGCAGCAGCCACCGCAGAACAGCACGACGGCCCCGATGCCGACCCAATGCCCCAACTGGGACAAGAACTGCACCCCCGCCCCTGCCCCCAGCCCCACTTCCGGTTACGGGGGCTCGGGTACGACGCCGCCGAACAACACGCCGCCCAGCCCGTGGCAGCAGCCGGCGCCGAACAACACGCCGCCGAGCTCCTGGCAGCAGGCGCCGCCGAACGGCTCGACGTCAGCGATGCCGACGGTATGTCCCGCCTGGTACAAGAACTGCACACCCGCCCCCGGCCCTGGCCCCGGCCCCAGTTCCGGTTACGGGGGCTCGGGTTCGACGCCGCCAAACGGGGCGCCGTGGGGCGGCGCGACGCCGACAACCGGGGCACCGTGGGGTGGTACCACCAACCAGCCGGGCGAGAACAACTCATACCCGCCCAGGCCGCCTCGCCCAGTCCTTAATGCGCCGTGGTCTCAGCCTCCCCACCCGCCGTACTACCCACCGCCCCCTCCCATCCTTCGCCCCACTGGGGAGATAGGCGGCCCCACCAACCTGCCGGGTGGCTTCTGCATCCCGGGCCAGGGGGCGCCACCTCCGCCGCCGCCGAGCGGCTACGGGTGGAGCAATGGCCCCGCTCCGGGCTCCCCCCCGCCGTACTGGGAAGGCCCGCCGCCTGCTGGTGGCTGGAACGGGCCGCCGCCTGCCGGCGGTTGGAACCAACCCTGGCAAGGGACGCCGGTTGACGCGTCCTACGGACAGAACTACTTCTCACCGTTCACCTACAACAACTACACCGTCCTTCCGGTCTTCAACTCGGACTACGGGGGTTTTGGTTACTGGTTCTTCGGTACTTGGGTACCGCTGTATTGACGGCGAATACCGCTGAGCCGGGGGCGCCAATTCGGGTGCCCCCGGATTCAGATGTGTTTGTTCAGGATTAATGCGCAAACTACAGTTGTCCTAGTTTCGTGCGAGTTTTAGAAATTGATGGAGTGGCGCCGGCGAGCGCAATCAACTTCTTTATTGGGGCACCTGTGGCGCAACCTTGCGCGCAAGCTCTATGGCAGCCGAATTGGCTTGGTCAGCCGACAATTTCAGGACCGCAACCTGGAGGGTGTTGTCCCTATTGCCGGCGGCGAACTCGACCATGCCGCTGCCGAGCAGGCGCATGCCGTCAGGACCCGCTTTGCCAGCATTAGGGAAACCCGCCTCTGGTGGAGGCAGGGTGTTGTGCAGGGCCGTGCCGGGCTGACCGATTTCCAAAGTTATCGACTCGTCTGTCGAGGGGTTCTCCCAAGTGCAGCCGCCAATCCGCGGATCCTTCGACGCGCCGGCCTTGCCTGACACCGAAACGCCGAGTATCGACGAAACATCCTGTTGCGGAACCATTGAACAGGCATCGATCGGCTTAGCGGCCGGTGAAGCGCTCGGCGTAGCTTTGTCCGGACCGCTCCCAGAAGCACTGGTTGAGCCGCTCTGGGACTGACAGCCTGCCGCCGCACAGCTGAGCGCCACCGCGACCAACAGCCGACAAGTTGCGGACGCCGCGATCGGGCTCTGGGCGCGTCGCCCAGGTCGCCACTCGCACTCGGGCGCGGAATGCATATTGATCGTCATGAGAATTCCTCGTGCTCGGGTAGTCGAAGACGTCGAACCATTGATTGGCGACGCTACGTCGATATCGCGGTCCATGAATCAGGGATGTCCCTACACTTTCGAAAGCCACTCGGAGATCAATCAGAGCGGCATGCATTAGGGAAAACCCTGATGCCGATGATCGCCGGCGTCGATATCCTGAGAACAATGGCGATCACGGGGCCTCAACCGCAACGGTTCCTCGTCGAGTGGTACGGACCACGAACATCCGCCCACTCGATAGGCGATATCGTCGATCGACTGAATAGCCGTGCTGAATTGATGTCGACGCGTGGAACTGCGGTCCAGCTTCTGACGGCGATGACGGTGCCGGACGACGATTACACGTTCGGTGTCTTTGCTGCCGAGTCGGCCGAGA